>CAZYPJ010000216.1:0-6852 GCA_964649365.1 uncultured Anaerolineales bacterium
GCTCGGCGCCGACGTGTTCGTCGGGCGCGAGGTCGCTGATGGCTTGGGCCGGAAAGTTGGCGTATTTGTGGGGAGCTTTTCTGCTGGCGCAGCGGTTGGCGTGATCGTTTGCGTTACCACAACGGGCGAGCCTGCGGATTGCGCTCGCGGCGCAAGCGCTTTGGCCTCCACGACGCCATCGGCTTTGATCTGCGCTTTAATCTCGACCTGAGCGCCGACGCCCAGGCTCTCATCTGCGGCCATATCGGGCGGCAATTCCACCGAGATGCCGCCCACGCCGATGCGATTGCCCTCGACGCTGTCCACCACGCCTGCAACAACAACCTCTACCTGGCGATTGCGTTCCAAAGCTTCCTTAACTTCGGCTACGCGCTGCGCCTCGTACTCGCGCTGCAGCTCGGCTTTTCGTTCGGCGCCCAATGTCAAAAAGAGCCGCACATTCTCTGAGACGCGCTTCACGCCGTAGAGCGGGTCGCCGGGCAAGCTATTGGCCGAGGCGATACTGCCGCCTCCTAGAATGGCGCCCAACAATACCAGGGTCAACGTCGCTGTCACCACCCCCCGCGAGAGAAGAGCCTTGAGCGACGCCGCCAATGAAGGCCGCTTGTGCGCATGAAGCGCCTCGCGCCGAACTGTTGCTTCCGTCAGGAAACGCGCCCGCGCTCGCGCCAATGCCTGGGGCGATGGCTGCTGCATCGGCGCGCGCACAGCGCGTATCGCCGCCGCCGCGCGCAGCAGCGGCTCTAATTCGTCGCGATACTGCGAGAAACGCTGCAAGCACGCTTCCAAGCTTTCGCCTTGCGACAAAAGGGCGAGACATTGATCGAGCGCGTTTTCCAGGCCTTTACGCATCCTTGCCCCCCGACTCTTCAATGCAGCGACGTAAGGCAGCAAGCGCCCGATATTGTAGCGATTTGATTGCACCCTCGGTTTTATCCATTATATTAGCCACTTCGAGATTGCTTAGTCCCTCGAAAAACTTTAGTACAATCACAGTCTGTTGCTCTTCGGTCAAATTAGCAATTGCTGCTTTGACCACGTTCGAGGCCATCAGTTGCTCCACCGTTTTCACGGGGTCGTCGGTCGTCGCCACCAAGCGCTCATCCAAAGGGAGGCCTTTATCGTGGCTATTGCGACGGAAATGATCCACAATCGCATTATGCGCAATACGATAGAGCCAGCCCGAGAAGGACATGTCCCATGCTCGGGTAGATTTGACCGCATCCAGCATCTTGATGAACACGTTGGCCGTCAAATCTTCGGCCAACACCTCATCGCCGACGCGATAGTAGATGTAGGCATAGATTTTGCCCGCATAGCGGTCGTACAGATCCCCCAATGCGGCAGAATCGTATGCTTTGGCTCTTTCGAGCAACATGCGCTCATCGCACGATTGCATCTGAGCGGCTCTCCCTTTCAGACGTTAGGCATAGATAAAAGATACGCACGCCTTTGGATTATGAATAAATATTGACAACTCTGACCGCCTAGCGCGGCAACCTCTTCCTAGCGAATAAGACAAGCCACCAAAGATAACGTTACCATCATCGCGTTGCGTTTGTCAACTGACATATGTGTATAAACAGTGCTGACACAAGAACGTCTTACACAAGCGCTCCCCGCCCGAACGAGCTTGGGCGGGGAGCGCATCAGCAGTCCTATTGAGAGAGTTGCAGAATGAATTGGGCTATGCTTCGGGCACAGGGGCGATAGCGCCCTCACGCATCAGCAACTCAACCATTTCGCGCGCGTGGCGCATCTTGGCCGAGGATACGGCAAACAGCTCCTCGCGCGTCATCTGCACTTGCGCCAGACCTTGCTCTTGGGCTTTCATACCTACCGCTACCGCTTCGCAGGGGAATACGTCCCAATCCTGCATATCGGGAACGATATGCTCGTCATCAAGCCCTTTTTCCTCGCCAAAACGGGCGATCTCGGCGGCGGCGGCCAGGCACATTTCATCGGTGATCGTGCGGGCGCGCACATCGAGCGCGCCGCGGAAAATCGCCGGAAAGCCCAACGAGTTGTTCAATTGGTTAGGAAAATCAGAGCGACCCGTACCTACGATCCGCGCGCCGGCCTCTTTAGCTTCCCACGGCCAAATCTCGGGTACGGGGTTGGAGCACGCGAACACGATGCTATTGCGTTCCATGCCGGCCACCCATTCGGGCTTGATGGTGCCCGGCCCAGGTTTGGCAAAGGCGATACACACGTGCGCGCCCTGCAGCGCCTCAGCGGTGTCTCCGCGACGGTTATCCGGGTTGCTCTCCTGGCACAAACGCCACTTGTCGGGGAAATCGGCCACGCTCGACGCCACGTCGTGGCGGTCGCGGTGTAAAATACCTCGACTATCGGTGGCGATGATCTGCTCCATGCTCACGCCACTGGCCAAGAGCAACCGTAAAGTAGCCACGTTTGCCGCGCCCATGCCAACCAATGCAAAGCGCACGTTGCGAATATCTTGCTGTGTGATTTTGAGCGCGTTAATCAACCCGGCCAATAGCACGGTGGCCGTACCTTGCTGGTCGTCGTGAAAGACGGGAATTTCGACCTCCGGGTCGGCGCGCAACGTATCGAGCACTTTGAAACACTTGGGCTGCGAGATGTCCTCCAGATTGATGCCGCCATAGCACGGCTGGATCAGACGCACTGTGTTAATAATATCCTCGGCGGATTTGGTCTTTAGACAGATCGGTACGGCATCCACCCCTCCCAGATACTTGAACAGCAGCGCCTTGCCTTCCATCACGGGCATGCCCGCTTTGGGGCCGATGTCGCCCAGGCCCAACACACGCGTGCCATCGGTAACAATGGCCACCGAATTCGCCTTGTTCGTGTACTCGTACACTAGGCTAGGATCCTGCTCGATAGCTTTGCATGGCGCCGCTACGCCTGGCGTGTACCAGATCGAAAAATCGTCGAGGCTGCGGATAGCGCACTTGGGTACAGTCTGAATCTTGCCCCGGTAAAAAGGGTGTAAGCGCATAGCCTCAGCGGACGGTTGATTGGCTTTGGCGAGCAGACTTTCCTTAGATGACATGCGATTCGTGACCTCCTTCGGCAGCATTCGTTTCGGGAGCGTTAGGTATGGGCGCGGCATCGAGTAGCCCTTCAGAACGAAGCACTTCTTGAAGGGCATTGATGCTCACCTGAATCATAGTCGGTTCGGGTTCGCGCGTGGTCAGGCGTTGCAAAGCGAGACCCGGCGCAAGCAGCCAGCGCACCAAAGCGCTGCGATCATAGTATTTGGCTCCCAATTTCATCAACTCGTAGGCGATGCCCGATACGATGGGAATCAATACGATGCGGGAAAGCAAGCGCCATACCAGCGGGGGGCGTCCCATCAACGTGGCAATGACCACAAAGATCACCAGCACGATCAGCAAAAAGCCCGTACCGCAACGGGTATGGGTGCGCGAATAGGGGGCTACAGCCTCGGGTTCCAGCGCTGCGCCCCCCTCGTAGGCATTGATCGTCTTGTGCTCAGCGCCATGATAAGCAAAGACGCGACGAATATCAGGCATAAAGCCAATGGCCCACAAATAAATCGCAAAAAAAACGAGGCGCACGATGCCCTCAGTCAGGTTACTCAGAAAAGCGGAGCTGATTGCCTTATCTAGCAGACTGACCAAGAACATCGGCAACAAGAAAAAGAGGCCAATACCCAGTCCCAACGAGAGAATCACCGTACCCCAGGCCAACGCCCCGGAGAAATGCACCTCTTGACCCTCTTCACTGATCGCTACATCTGCCGACCACATCAAGGCGCGCATTCCCAAGCCCAGCGAATCCCAGAGCATGACCAAGCCACGCACAAAAGGCCACTTGAGCACTTTGCTGCGATAGACAAAAGCGGTGAGCGGCTCGCGGTGGGTGACAATTTGCCCCGATGGATGGCGAACGCACACGGCCCAATCGTGTTCGCCGCGCATCATCACACCTTCGATCACCGCTTGCCCACCGTAATTAAACTTTGCCATGCGCTTCCTTTCTGGGCACTTGATGGCACCGGCGGCATCGCGCTTCATAGACTTCGCTGGCCCCTACCATAATGACCGGATCCTCATAAAAGGCCGGGGCGCCGTTGACCAACCGTTGGGTGCGGCTGGCGGGCGCGCCGCAGACTACGCAGATAGCCTGTAGTTTATCCACAATCTCGGCTTGCGCCAACAACAGTGGGATAGGGCCAAACGGCTCGCCGCGAAAATCCATATCCAACCCGGCCACAATGACACGCTTACCCTGGTCGGCCAAGCCGTGACATACATCGGCAATGGACCAATCAAAAAACTGCACCTCGTCAATAGCCACCACTTGGGTATCGGTCTCTACCAGAGCGGAAATGTCGGAGGCATTCTCGATGGTTAACGCCTCGACAAAAACGCCCGAGTGCGAGGTCACAGCCTGTTCGCTATAACGCCTATCTAGGGTATGATGAAAGACTTGCACCCTTTGCCTGGCAATCTGCGCACGTTTGACGCGGCGAATTAGC
Source organism: uncultured Anaerolineales bacterium (assembly GCA_964649365.1). Lineage (GTDB taxonomy): Bacteria > Chloroflexota > Anaerolineae > UBA1429 > UBA1429 > CAZYPJ01. The sequence continues at coordinate 4,493 of CAZYPJ010000216.1, forward strand.
TCCTCGCTTTTGCCACTGAACATGCACCCGCAGATCACTTCGACCCAGCCGCCGTCATAACGTTGATACGTCATGGTTGCCCCCATTACCCACCGTTATTGAACAAAAAGGCAGAGTGTTGCCACTCTGCCTTTTGGGTTTAACGCATCACAAGATAGGATATCCCTCTTGCATGGAGGAGTTACTTGGGTTCGCCGTTTTCGGAAAGATCCGCGATGGGTTGGATTTCATCCTCGTCCACAATCTCGACCAAAGCGCGGGCGCGCTCACGCTCGGCGCGCGCCGTAGCGCGCTGCTTGGCCTCGGCGCCGAGCACATTCGCACGCTCAAAGCGCTTAGTAAAGCGAGTGACTTGGCCGCCCGTATCCACCAGACGCTGGCTCTGGCCCGTGAAAAAGGGATGGCATTTGCTGCAAATATCGGCCCGCAGGATCTCGACTGTCGAGCCAGTCGTCCAGGTATTCCCACAAGCGCAAACCACCTTCGCTTCGGGATAATACTTGGGATGAATGTTCTTTTTCACTTCTGCTCGATCCTTTCCGGGTACACCGACACGCGCTTTTGGGTCTTGGAATCGAACTCGAACTTGACAAAGCCGTCAATCAGGGCGAACAAAGTATAGTCTTTGCCACAACCGACATTCACGCCTGGCTTGATGTGCGTGCCGCGCTGGCGAAGGATGATCGTACCGCCATTTACGGCTTGGCCGTCATAACGCTTGACGCCCATCCGCTTGGCGCGACTATCACGGTTGCCGGCGACGCTACCGCCACTTTTCTTGTGTGCCATCTATCGCTCTCCCCTCTAAGGCCGTTATTACGCCGTGATCTCGTCAATGCGCAGCCGGAGATAGTCCTGGCGATGACCGGTCTTGACGCGATAGCGTTCCTTGGCCCGATAGTTAAAGATGATCTCTTTTGGCCCGCGAACATGCCCGAGGACAGTCGCCTTGACTTGCGCGCTATCGAGCACAGGCTTGCCCACTTGCACATTGGCGCCATCGGCGACCATCAGCACGCGATCCAGCGTGACCGCATCCCCATCCTTCGCCTCGAATAGCTCCACATCAACGGTCTGGCCCACCTGGACCTTGTATTGCTTCCCGCCGGTCTCAACGACAGCGTACATTCCCTTTATACCTCCGGCAACCTGGTTCAACCCGGCGGAGCATCCGATAGGAACATCCCCGACCGTGCAATCGAAGATTATACTGTTATGGCAGCTGTTTGTCAAAAACGCGACGATGTGCGCATATGAACAAGCGCAAAGCGCTACCTCGCCCGTAAAGCGACGCTTGAGAGATAGCGTTCTGCTCTCACTGACGCACAATCATATCAGCGCGTCGTATAATCCGTATCGAGATTGTTGGTGCTGCTCAAAGGCCCTAGTACTTGGTCCTTGACACGATCTGCCGTCTGTTCGGCGCGATCACGCAGTTCAATGGCCTTCTCACCAATGACCCCTAACGTCTCGCGGCCCGATTGCGGCGCGGAGAGAATTCCTAATACCCATCCGACCATGCCGCCAGCCATAAAGCCGAGTAGAAAAGCCAACCTTTTACCCATTGAATGAACCTCCTACAGTCCTTGATTGAGGTCTGCTTCACGCTTTATACGCGCCAGCAGGGTATTTGTTGCGCCTTAATGATGTGCAACAACCCTTTTGGTGTGTTGGACACATCAGAATGCCGAAAGGTTACACCAGCGCAGCCTGAAACCACCCCAAACTAGAGGCTGTCGTTCAACTCAGGCCATCCAACCGGGCTTTGACGCGCGCCTGGCGTTCGCGATATTCTTCTACCTTTGAGCGTTCCTTCTGCACCACCTCAGCGGGCGCTTTCGACACAAAGCCCGGGTTTGCCAACAATTTTTCCGAGCGAGCGATTTCCTGGCCCAATTGCGCGTATTCTGCCGTCAAGCGCGCGCGCTCCTTGTCCAAATCCACCAAGTCGGCCAAAGGCAGGTAGCACTCCAGACTACTCACTATCAGCGCCAGAGCTTTCTGTGGCTTTTCTGTCAACTGCGCGGCGATGTGTAGTTTGCCGCCATCCACACGCGCCAAGATTTCGAGCGCCGCGCGCTGGCCTTCTAGAAAAGCCGAGTTCTCGCCAGCGGCGATGATCGCCGCAATACGGCGGCCTGGCTCGACATCGTACTCGCTGCGGGCATTGCGGATGGCGCGCACCAACTCCATGAACATGCTCATCGCTTCCTCGGCCCTTTCATCGAGCGCACCGCCGATAGGCCACGAGGCGATTATCAACGCCGCGCCCTCATGGGGCAGATATTGCCAGATCGCTTCGGTGACAAAGGGCATGTAGGGGTGTAACAGGCGCAGGCAGCCATCCAGTACGTACACCA
>CAZYPJ010000217.1:0-6824 GCA_964649365.1 uncultured Anaerolineales bacterium
GCAATTGGAGGCCTGGCCGCCGCGCGCTGTGTTGGTGATCCAATGCTCCGATTTGCGATAGATGCCGCAAATCGTCTCGCCCCCCACCACAAAGGTGCGGATGTCGCGCTGCGGTTTGGCGATGAATTCTTGGATATAAAAGATCGAATGATGGTACGAGCCAAGAATCATCTTGTGTTCCAAGATAGCCTCAGCAGCCTCGCGGTCGTTGACCTTGGAAATCAGCCGCCCCCATGAGCCGACAGCGGGTTTGAGCACTACAGGATAGCCCAAGGTTTCAATCGCGCGAATGGCCGATTCCTCGGTGTACGCCAAAAAGGTGCGCGGCGAGGGCACGCCGTTAGCGATGAGCGCGCGTGTGGTGGAAAACTTGTTGCCGCAGACGGTGGCCACCTCGGCGGTGTTGACAGTGCGCACACCCCAGGCGTTGAGCAATTCCAGCGTGTAAAGCGCGCGTGAATGGTTGATACAGCGCTCGATTATGACATCGTATTCGCGCCAGGCATCAGAATCGTGCAAGTCGAACACCAGATCGCGATCATCCAGCAGCTCGACCTTGACGCCGCGCCGCTCGAAAGCCTCGATCAGCAACTTTTCCTCCACGCGCACGCGGGAGAGCAACATGCCCACTTTCATGATAGTATTCTCCTCACTGTTCGAGATGGCGGATGACCGCCGTAGTGACGTCTTTGGTGTGCGCTTGACCGCCCAGGTCGGGCGTCCACACGCCTGCGCGCAGCGTGGCCTCGATAGCAACGCGCAGGCGGCCCGCCGCCTCGCGCCGATTCAGAAAATCGAGCATCATCGCGCACGCCAGAAACGTAGCGATCGGATTGGCGATGCCCTGGCCCGCGATGTCGGGCGCCGAACCGTGTACCGGCTCGAACACCGCGCGCCCCTCGCCGCTGTTGCCCGCGGGCGCCAACCGCAGCCCACCCACTAGCGCAGCGGCCTCATCGGAAAGGATGTCGCCGAACAGGTTGGTGGTCACGATCACGTCGAACCGCTCTGGTTCGGTGATGAGCCGCAATGCGCAGGCATCCACCAGCATTTCCTCGGCGCGCACTGCATATTGCCCGGCTATTGCAAAAGCCGCTTCGCGGAACAACCCGCAAGTCGTGCGCAAAACGTTGGCCTTGTGTACAATCGTCACCAGCCCGCGCCGGCGCAGCGCCAGCTCGCACGCGGCGCGCGTGATGCGCTCCGACGCCGCGCGCGTGATGACGCGCTCGGCGACCGCCTCGTCCGCCGTAGCATGCTCGCGGCCCACGTAAAGGTCTTCAGTGTTCTCGCGCACGATCACAAAATCAATCCCCTGGCGCGAGGTAGGGACGGGCTGCGAAAGCGTGGGCCGCACGTTGGCGAACAAGCCTAACTCGCGGCGCAGCGCCACGATGGGACTGCGATAGCCCGCCACAGGCTGCGAAGGCGATGATACAGCACCGAATAACGTAGCGTCGGCCTCGCGCGCGGCGGCAATAGTCACATCGGGCAAAGCCACGCCAGTGCGCTGGAACGTCTCCCAGCCGGCCTCGGCCTCCGTGAATATCAGGGGCAGGCCCATCGCTTCCAGCACGCGGCGCGCGGCGGGGATCACCTCGCGCCCGATGCCGTCGCCCTCGATCAGACAGAGGCGCTGGCTCATGCGCCGCCCTCCATCGGCAAGCGCCCGTACTTGCGCACATAGGGCACAATGCCGCCCTCATCCCAGATAGCGCGCACGAAGTTCGGCGGCGGCGGGAGCGCGATAGTGCGCTGCTCCACCACCAGCGCCGGAGCGTTCAGGTCGAGCGCCGTCGCTTGGCCGTCATGTACCTGTGTTGTGAGATCGGCCTCAAAGAGCGGCAGGCCCAGGTTGAGCGCGTTGCGGTAAAAGATGCGAGCGAAACTGGGCGCAACGATGGCAGCGATCCCCGCCACCTTGAGCGCCCTCGGCGCGTATTCGCGCGACGAGCCGCAGCCAAAGTTGACGCCCGCCACGATCACATCGCCCGGCTGCACCAATTTGGGAAACTCGGGGCGCGCTTCGATAAAGGGGTATTTGGCTAAATCGGCCTCGGAAGTCATATAGGGCGCATAGCGCCCCGGTACGATCTGGTCGGTGTCCACGTGGTCGCCAAACAGCCAGATTCTCGGCATGGTCACTCTCCTCCCAGCGCGGTCGGGTCAGTGATGACGCCACGCAGCGCCGTGGCCGCCGCCGTCTCGGGCGAACCGAGGTAGATCAACCCGTCGGGTGAACCCATCCGCCCGCGAAAATTGCGGTTGGCGGTGGAAAAGCACACTTCGCCCGCGCCGATGACGCCCATATGCCGCCCGATGCACGGGCCGCAGCCCGGCGTACCCAGCGTGGCCCCGGCATCGAGCAGTGCTGCGAGCGTGCCATCGGCCAGCGCCGACTGCATGACCTTGTGCGACGCCGGGATCACCAGCATTCGCATGCCACGGGCGACCTTGCGCCCGCGAAGGATGCGCGCCGCTGCCTGGAGATCGCTCAGGCGACCGTTGGTGCACGTCCCGATAAACACCTGATCCACCTCGACGTTGCTCAGCGCACTGGCGGGGCGCACATGATCCACCTCTGGCGGCACAGCCACCAGCGGGGACAGAGCCTCCAGGTCCACCTCGATGGTGCGCGCATAGGTCGCCCCTTCTTGCACGCGCAACCATTCGGGCGCGGCATAGCCCTGCAGCGCCTCGCCCACCGGCGGGAACAAGCCTGCCTTGGCGCCCACTTCGGTGGTCATGCCGCACAGTGTAATGCGGCTATCCAGATCGAGCCAATCCATGCCGTGGAACTCGACGGCCTGATAAGTGGCGCCGTCCAGCCCCAACAAGCCGCAAAGGTAGAGGCTGAGATCTTTGGCGCTCACGTTGGGCCGAAAGCGCCCCTGCGCCAGTACGCGGATCGTCTCGGGCGCCTTGAGCCAGGTGCGCCCCGTGGCGAGCGTCAGCGCCATATCGCCCGTGCCCATCCCCACTCCCAGGCAGCCAACGGCCCCGTAAGAGGTAGCGTGCGAATCGGTCCCCAGGGCAATTTGGCCCGGTTGCACCAGACCTTCTTCGATCATCACCTGATGGCACACACCCGCGCCCATGTCGTAAAAGCGCCGGATGCCTTGCTCGGCCACCCAGCGGCGCACCTTGACCTGGGCGTCTGCCGTGGATACCGAAGCCGCAGGCGCTACATGATCCACCATGACAGCCACGCGTTCAGGATCATGGATGCGCTCGACGCCCAACGGGCCGCGCAGCGCATCAATCACTTCGGGCGTCAGCGAATCGTGCGTCATGCAGCGATCCACCGCGACGATGACCAACTCGCCGGCGCGCACCGAGCGGCCCGCCGCGTGCGAGAGAATCTGCTCCGAGAGTGTTGCGGGGTGGGTTTGGTTCATGGTCATTCGTTCCTATCGATGTGCTCGGTGATCCAGCTGCGCAACACGCCATCCACGTCATCGAGCGCCAACGGTTTTTCGTCGGCCAGCTTTTTGATGTGCGCCGTCGCCGCTTTGATCTCGTCATCGGGAAGCTCCAAGTTGAGTTGCTCGGCCCGCGCTTTGATAGCGTTCCACCCCGTCAAGCGGTGGGCGATAGAAATGTAGCGACTCATGCCAAAGTCCTGCGGCGCGAGGATCTCGTAGGTCTCGGGCTTGTTCAGCACCGCCTTGGCGTGAATGCCCGCCTTGTGCGTGAACGCGGTGATCCCCGTGATATAATTGTTGAATGGGATATCCACTCCCACCATCTGGGCCACCATGTTGTCGAGGTCGCGCAGCATTTGCAGGCGATATTTCGTTACCAGCGAACGGTCGCAAGCATAGAGTCGCGCAATCAGGCCGCCCAGCGGCGCAATGCCGTTGCGCTCGCCGATGCCCAGAATGCTGGTGTCCACATGGCTGGCGCCAGCCTCTAGCGCGCAAAAGGCATTAGCGATGGCGCAACCCGAGTCGTTGTGACCGTGAAACTCCACGTCGCACGCCACATGCCTCTTGACCTCAGTCACGACGTTGTACACCTGCATCGGCGTGGCCACCCCCACCGTATCGGCGATGCCTACCCGATTCACGCCCAACTCGGCGACGGCCTGATAGATGGGGATGATATCGCTCAGCTCGCTGCGAAAAGAATCCTCGGTGCTAAAGCGTACCTCAAGCCCCTGATCGCGAATCCACGATACGACTTCGCGGGCTGTTCTGATGATCCAGGGAATATCCTTGCCGTGGCTGAACTGCCTCAACATTGAGGATGTGCCAATAACGATGTCAATGCCATGCACCCCTGTGGAGGCGGCCAGTTTGGCATCATCCAAGTTGCAACGGATGTGCGTGAGAATCTTGGTCTTGAGGCCCAGACCTGTGATCGTCTTGCAATCTTCAAAACTCTGTTGTGAGGCGGCGGGCGAGGTTAGCTCGATGTACTCGACGCCGAAATGATCCAATGCACGAGCGATCTCGACCTTTTGCTCGGTAGTGAAATTGGCGCCGACGAATTGCTCGCCTTCCCGCAGCGTTGACTCGATGATATGAAACGCCTGTATGGTCATAATATGCTATTCTCCCCAGTCTTCTTCCTCTTCGGGAGCCAGGTCGAGGGTCAGCGGATCAACGCTCACCACTTCCAGCTCGACGCCGCAATCCGGGCAATCTACGATCTCCCCTTCCATCACATCCTCCAGCTCGATCTCGGCGGCGCATTCAGGGCACGTTGCGATCATGATTCTCACCTCCTTTCGTTACAATTCGGCCATCACCGGCGCAACGCTGCGGGGTCGGGCGTTGATGAGCGCTGTGCACAAAAAGAAAACAGCCTTCCCCTTGGTCTGGGGAAAGCTGCTTGTACCCTACGGGCGGTTCAGAGCAAGCCAACTAGCCAGACCAAGGGTCTGGCTTCTTCTTTGCCTTGCTCTCAACTGTGCGATAGGAGATATTGCTTGCCATCGTAAACCTAATCGTCCAGCAACTGATTGGCGCGAGTCTAGCACAACTGAGGCGCTTTGTCAAATAGCTGTACAGATCCATCGGAACGATTCGGCGCATCACTTGTTGTCGCTCCATATATCTGCCCGTTTTTATGATTTTATATTTGCATCTTTCGACAGAGCGATATATCATGCAAATGGCCTCTGGGGGGAGACGAGAGATGAAAATACGCTACGCTCTGGTAGGCGTTGGCAGCCGCGGGTATGCGATGTTTGCGCAACCTCTGATCAGCGAGTTCGCCGACGTAGCCGATCTGGTTGCCTTGTGCGACTCGAACCCGCATCGCTTGGCGCTGGCCAACCAGCGTCTTGGCGTCTGCATCCCCACCTACACCAATTTCGCCGCGCTGCTGAGCGCATCTCAGCCCGATATCGTAATCGTCTGCACACCCGATGCCACACACCATCGGTTTATTATTGCTGCGCTAGAAGCGGGCTGCGACGTTATCACCGAAAAGGCGATGGCCACCACAGCCGCCCAGAAACGCGCTATCTTGGAGGCCGAGGCGCGCACTGGCCATTCGGTGCGCGTCAGTTTCAACGCGCGCTATGGCGCGCCCACCGAGACCATCAAACGCTTGCTCGATAAGGGCGTCATTGGCCGGGTGATCTCGGCGGATTTCGCCGAATTCTTGAACACCTCCCACGGGGCCGACTATTTCCGTCGTTGGCATCGCCGCAAAGAGAACTCGGGCGGCTTGTTGATCCACAAAGCTACCCATCACTTTGATCAACTCAATTGGTGGCTCGGCGCAGATCCTGAGAGCGTTCACGCCTACGGCGCTCTGTGTTTCTACGGCCCCACAAGAGAGGCTCATAGCGAGCGTTGTCTGACTTGCCCATACGCTACTAGGTGCGAATTCTACCTCGATCTACGCGCCAACAAGAGTCTGAAGGCGCTTTATCTCGACGCCGAACAGCACGATGGCTACTTCCGCGACCGCTGCGTCTTTGACCCCGAGATCAATATCGAGGATACGATGGCGGTGATGATTCGCTACGGCAACGGCATATTGGTCAATTATGCGCTGAACGCTTTTGCTCCTTACGAGGGCCAACGCATTGGCTTCAATGGGACCAAAGGTCGGCTAGAGCTAGACCTGGTGAGCGACTATCATCGCCCTAACGAACTGGGCATCCTGGAGGTATTGCCCATCGAATCGCCCTTGGCCATTCGAGTCAGCCCGCTCTTTGGCCAACCGTACAGTGTGCCCGTAGCCTGGGCCGAGGGAGGCCACGGCGGGGCCGACGCCGCGATCCGCCAGCACCTGTTTCGGCCCGAGACGCCCGACCCGTTGCGCCAGCGGGCCGGTTCACGGGCCGGCGCTATGTCAGCGCTTATCGGAGTAGCAGCCAATGAGTCTATTGCCACAGGTCGCGTTGTGTCCATCAGCGAATTGTTACCGCCGGAACACTGGCCCATTGCGTAATTATGATAGCATCCTGACAGAGTATGAACCCTGATTATCACTTGTAAGCCAATTGTGCAAGGTTTATCATAGTTTCATCATAGCTCCTTCATGTTATTGGTTGATCTATTCAGGATTCTATGGTATTCTGGAATTGTTGAAAGCGCCCGGGCTAGTGCGAATTCATCAGGAGGAGACTATGGTAGTTCGTGCGGCCGACAAACACCCCCAAGAAGTTGCGCCGGGCATCATTCGCTCGGTGTTGAGCCATGGCGCGCATTTGATGCTGGTCGAGTTCTCGCTCAAGAAGGGAGCGCGCGTAGAGGCGCACTCACACCCTCACGAGCAAATCACCTACGTTGTGCGGGGGACGCTGTTTCTCAACATTGATGAACGGACAGTGGTTCTGGCGGCAGGAGAGACTTGTCTGATCC
>CAZYPJ010000218.1:0-6817 GCA_964649365.1 uncultured Anaerolineales bacterium
AGGCTTGTCAGCGCATAGTTGAAGGGGCCGATCTCGGGGTTTAACAGCCACATCCACAGGATAGCCATCGCAACGGCAGGGGTAAGATGCGGCAGAAAAAACATAGTGCGATAAACGTTCGTCCCCCGAACGCGCTGATTGAGCAACATCGCCAGACCGAGCGAGCCTACCAATCCCAGCGGCACGACCACGACAGAAAAATAAAAAGTCTTTCCGAGCGCCGGCCAAAAGAGCTTATCCTTGGTTAGCGCCTGAACATAGTTCTGTAATCCAACCCATCTCGGAGCAGAAAGCACATCATACTCGGTGAAACCAAGAAAGAAAGAAGCAATAATCGGCCCACCCACAAAGATAAGCAGGCCTAGCAGCCACGGCGTCAAGAATAGATACGCCCACACCGCCTTGCGGGCCTCAAAATCTGTTTCACTGCCCACCAAGATGGCAAGCAGCCCCCTCTTGCGGCGGGCGGGCCGCGCTCCACTGCTTACACTGATGTTCATGATAGCACCCCTGTATATAGCCCATGCTAGAAGCTCCAAGCACGAGGGGCGGAAAAGCTCTGAAAAAAGCTACTCCCACCCCTCATGTTCGATCAGTGAGAAGCGCCCAGGGCCAGCTGGTTGGCTGCGCTACGGGCGCGGCAGGTCACAGATTTCCTGGCAGGGCTTGACCGCATGGCCGATCATCTCATCCCAGCTCTCTTCGGCGTCAAAGTACTTGGCCGTCTCTTGGGCATAGACATCCTGCAACTCGACTGAACGCAGATTCCAGAGTTGCGGATAGGGATCTACACCCTTCTCAAGCCATCCGGCGCAGAACTTCATCACCTGGCCGCTGTTGGGGCGGCTCCAGAGTTTCTCGCTGTTCCAGGCTGAGCGCCGAGCCATGCAATGCAACTTGCCTTCAGTGCCCGAATAGAGCGCCGGCTCTTTGGATGTGAGGCGAGCGGTGAGCAGGAACGCCTCTTCGGGGTGCTTGCTCTTGGCATAAGCGCTCATCGTATTGTAGGAAATGCACGAACCACGATGGCCGCTAGGTCCTTTGGGCCATGGCACATAGATCGGCTCGAACTTGTCGCCGATTTGCGAGCGCAATGTCTCGGGTTGGCCCACTGTGAAGCCGGCGCTGACTTGCTTGCCAGCCACAAAGAGGCTGGTGCCCTGTAGCGCGGCTGCCTCGGCGGCTGTGGGGATCAAACCATCCGCTGTGAGTTTGTGGTACCACTCGAAGGCTGATTTGACCAAAGGCCACTCATCGCCCAATTGCATCTTTTTGCCATCTTCCGACACCAGCCAGGAATCAACGGTACTCTTCTCGGCGTTCGTGCTCCAAGTGCGGGTGAATTGCTGCATATAGAGCACGTTGTTGACGACGATGGCCGCTCCAAAGATGTCCTTCGACTTGCCCGCGCCGCGAATGATCTGCTCCCAGTCGTCCATGGTCCAATCCCCATTGATGGCGCCGTCGGGCACTTTGACGCCAGCTTGATCCAACAAGGTCTTGTTAAAACCGACAATCGCGTTCCCCGCCGGGTGCAGCACGGTGGGCAACCAGAAGATCTTGTTATCTGTCCACATCTTGACATCGGCCATGACGGAGGGATAAAAGTCGTCATATTCAATGTCGTGCTTGGCGATAAAATCATCGAATTGCAGGCAGAGACCCTTGAAGGCTAGATAAGGCTGCCAACGGCCATGACCGGCGAATACATCCCATACAGTTCCCGTAGCAGCAAGAGCAAGGGCTTTTTTGAACATCTCGGCATAGACCACGTCTTCGACCTGGACAGTGATGCCGGGGTTCTCTTCTTCGAACTTTTTGGACCATATCACATCGAAATCCCAGGCATCGCCGGCGAATTTGCCCAAGCGGAGCGTGATCGCTTCTTTGGCGGCAGGAGAAGCGCTCTTCTCTTGCTGTGGAACGGCCGTAGCCTCAGACTTGCTTTCGGCGACGGGCGTCGCTGCGGCGGGCTGTTCAGCAGCTTTTGGTTGACAAGCGGCTAGCAGAATCCCTGCTCCCGTCATCAATGCGCCGCGCAAAAACGCACGGCGACTCGTCGTTTTTCCGAACATGTTGACCTCCTCCTGGTCTTGCATTCAACATATACACAGGTCACGAGATGCGACCTTTCACCCTAGCAGGCCATCGCATCGCCAGATGGATATCTGGCGCGCTGCCAGCATGAACACGCCATCTATTTCTTCTGCAATGCCTTTTGCAACAGAGCCGTCCCATAGAACTCATAAGATGCCGCTTTATCAGGTACATCCAATAAGTGTACAGTAAAACGCGCCGGCACACCATTATCGGGGAGATAATCGGCAAAGAACCCGCTATAAGCTTGAGCATAAGCCTTGCGCAACCGATCCTGTTCGGCGGCATAGCCGACCGGATCTACCAAAGGGTTGGGCGACTTGGGCTGGCAACCAAAAGCGTGAACTTCGATAAAATCCACATCCTTGAGTGAATCGCAAAGGCCCGCCTCTTGTAGCCACAGTTCCCAGCATTGAAACACAAGCGGGATTTCCTTTTCGGGATCCATCGTTACCAACTCATCCCGATTCAGAACTCCTTTGGCCGAATATCCACCGGTCAGCCCGGCAAAATGAATCTTTAGATCGCCATCGCCCACTTCTTCGGTCACCAGGGCCGAGAGCACGGGGCGGTCGCCCTGGTAATAGTACGTAAGCTTGCCTCTCTTTTTTACGTTGAATGCCATCTCTTACCCTCCATTTCGTCGTCGATTGAGAACCTAAACCGGGCCTCTTGCCAAGTCAAGCCGCCCATGCTAAACTAAACTACCATCTACTGATTCGGGCATGATTTTCCAAACACCCCGACGCATAAGGAGCGCGACTACGGCGGCCCAACGCCTTGTGCGCGTGACGAGCATTTAGCATCTTGTGATCATATCAAGAATCCTTGGGGAAGAACCGCCCTGATACCGGAAATGATCGCTAACCTTCGAGTACACTAGAGCGTGATTTCAGGGTTTATCATAGCGCCAGCGCAACGTCCGATCATTGGACAATCTGACCGACATCTTGGCTCCGATTTTTGGGGAACCTGGGCGCGCTCGCCTCTCGAAAGCCCTGCTATAAGGATAGTATAGCATACTGCGGCCAGCCCGCAGGCAAAACCGGACGTGAAAATGGAACTGGAGTGGACATCAAGCGGCCATGAAGAGTCCTGTATCGGATGCTTCGTTTGTGCGCGAGGTGCAATTCGCGCTCAAGCACATCTATGATCCTGTGACGCTCGGCCAGAGCGCGCTGGTCAAACTGTTGGGCATTGGCGAGCACGCCCATCCTGCAGCCGCCCTTCAGACCATCCTCACCGAGGCTATCGAGGCTTTGCGACCCGATAATCAGACGCCTCCGCAGGCTGAGGTTTGGCGCTTCTATCACTTGTTATCTCAGCGTTATGTAGAGCAATTCCCACAACAGGATATTGCTCTCAACCTCACGATCGGCCAGCGCCAATTGCGCCGCTTGCATCTTCGCGCTTTGCAGGCTCTGGCGGATTTGCTGTGGTGTCGCTACGATCTCAAACAGGATGCAGTGGGAATAGAAGCGGGGAGAGATGAGATAGAGACAGCTACACAAGCGACAGATGCCGTAGAAACGACGCGCGAGCAAGAGCTAGAGTGGCTCAAGCAATCCGTTCCCAAAGAACCGGTTGACCTTGCCTCATTGATCCAAACGATTCTTGCGATAGTTAACCCTTTGGCCGAGCGAATGAGCGTGCGGGTGAACTATGCCCTACCGGGGGATGCATCTCTACCCATGCTGGCAGTGCAATTGCCGTCCGTGAGACATGCCTTGTTGAGCGCGCTCTCAATTGGCGTGCGCAAAGCGACCGGCGGAGCAATGCAAATCGCCGTGCAAACCCAGGGAGCAGACGCTGTAGTGTGCATCAAGCCCTGCTGCCCAAGACAGGCTGCTGCGACGCCCCTGAGCGCCCAGGATATGGAAACCCTAAAGATGGCCCGGGAGCTGCTCGCGCTTTCATCAGGCTCGCTTGAACTAGATTTGATCGAACATAACGTGCTTGTGGGCATGAGAGTAGCTCTGCCGATGGTCGAGCAGATCCCGGTTTTGGTCATTGACGACAATGCGGATGCGTTGCAATTGTTCCAACGCTACCTCGCCAATAGCTCTTATCGCTTTATTGGCTTGCGCGATCCCTCGCGCGCGATGGCCCTCGCACAAGAGACCCAGCCGCGAATCATTGTTCTCGATTTGATGCTGCCGCACAGCGACGGATGGGAACTGCTAGGCCGGTTCCGCGAATTGCCAGGGATGCGCGACGTACCAGTAATCATCTGCACCATTTTGCCCCAACAGGATCTGGCGCTGGCATTAGGCGCCGCCGCTTTGCTACGCAAACCGGTTAGTCGGGAACAACTTCTGATGGCTTTGGACCAGCAGATTGGCCCGACGGCCCGGCGATCGTGCTGAGCGCCTCGATGCAGGCGAGAACCTGCGCCACCGATAGCCCCCCGCCTCGAATGAGACCCAGGGCGCTGCTCACAATCGGCTGCCCGGCGGGATCTCGCGCCGACGTCACGATCACCGGTATGTTCCGCAGATCGGGGTCGGCGTTTCGCTGTCGCAGCAGCCCAAAGCCGTCCATCTGCGGCATGACCAGATCAAGCAAAATGACATCAGGGTGTTGCTCGCGCAAAATGCGCAATGCCTGTTGGCCATCATCGGCTCTCAGCACGCGGTAACGACGTTCGGCGGAAAGCAACATCCTCTGAAAGAGCCTTAGAGCTTCTGGCTCATCGTCCACAATCAGAACTGTTCGCCCTTTGAGTTGCAGACGCTCCAACGCGCCAAGAAGCTGCTCTCGCGAAATCGGCTTGACCAAATAGTCGGTGATGCCGAGAGAATGCGAAGTCTCATGCGTCCATGGGATTGAGCAAATGATAGCGGGGGTACCATAGGGCAAGACCGACGGCGAGCCAGAGTGATGAAAGGCTTCGGCAACCGAAACATCGTTCACCAGCAAGGCTTGGGCTGGCATACGAACGAGTTCCTCGATGGCGTCGTCCCAGGTCTTGACGGAAACAACCTCGACGTGATCCATATAGCGGACCAATAGTCGTTTGAGAGCGTCTTCGCTCTCCAAAACGACGTAGCGAGAGCGCAAGGGCTGTCGCGGAATCAGGCTGCGGGCGCCGCGCGGCGTGTATTCGACATAGGGATTGAGCCAACGCGCCGGCCCCTCATCCACCGCCATCGGGGGATCAATCGGCAACCTAACAAAAAAAGTGGTGCCGCGGCCTAGCTCGCTCTCCAGACCCATCCTCCCGCCGTGCAAGTCAACAAAGGCTTTGCTGATGCTCAGCCCCAGGCCACTACCTCCATGCAGACGACGAATCGAACCATCGAGTTGCTCAAAGGGTTTGAAAATTTTCCCCTGCTGTTCGCGGCCAATTCCTGGGCCTGTATCTGTTACCTGGAGAAGCACGTCGCGCCCTTCCCGCACAGCGCGCACCTCGACGCCGCCCCGTTCTGTAAAACGTCCGGCATTACTGAGCAAGTTCAGGATGACTTCACGAATGCGAGTACGATCACAAAAAACCAACGGAAGGTCGGGCGCGATCTCGGTCCTCAAATACAACCCTTTGGATTCATAGAGCGGCTGCACGGCAACTCGAGCTGCCTCGATGATCTCAGCCAGCGCAACGCGTTCTTTGGTGAGCGCCCAACGCCCCGCTTCAATTTGACTGAGGTCGAGGATATCATCAATGAGACTGGAAAGGTGCTGGCTGTTGCGCAAAATCACCTTGAGATCGGCCAGGAGGGCCGGCGGGATGTTTTCGCTATAGGTCTGAGGCGCGCCAACGATCATCTCACTAAAACCAACGATCATGTTCAATGGGGTGCGCAACTCATGGCTCACATTGGCCACAAATTCTTCTTTGATGCGCCGCGCTTCTTCTGCAGCCTGGCGCATCTCGCTAAGTCGGTTAGAGACGCGCTCCAATTCCTGGTTCGCTTGGAGCAAATCCTCCTGCATCTGCTTTAGATAGACCCGCTGGTCGCGCGCCGACTCTAAAAGGTCACGAATCCTCACATAGCCCGACTGCGCCCACGCGATGGCTTCCGAGGCTGCGCCCAATACCGTCCAGACAAACGCTCCTGTGCCCCAGATCACTGCCACGGCCATTATACGGTCGGCGCGCACCAAGGGAGACAACCAACGCTCGCTAACCGAAAGGAGCAAAGTGACCAGAATCGCCGAGCCAATTCCAGGAATCCGACCTAACAAAAGTGAAATCATACAAATTGGAATGGATAATGCACATAACAAAGCGCCAGATGGCGCCCAGTAGATTGCTAGCAAATTCATTATGAAAAGGATCAAACATAAGAGGCTCATGCGAATATATTGCCATTGTGCAGGCAGGGCCAAGACTATGACTGGCAATGCGACAAGCGAGAAACAAAGCATCTCGATCCGAACAGGCCATGAGAAAGCGTCGGCGAACACGAGCAGCGCAAGCCCAGAAAGCACCATTGCGGGCAGCGCCAGGAGTAGAACCCGCGCACGCAGATTCTCATTCAATTCCGTCCGAGCCGAGAGGTCGGTCTCTAATTTGGCCATATCGAACTCCATGATCGCCAAGCGGGGTGTGATCACATCCTAATCCATAAGAGGCGCTTGTGCAAAAGCTCATTTAGCGGCAACCCGTATTCGCGCTATAATGCTATTCATCATATCGCCCTCTTGTGAGGGCATCCTACTTGAGGAATCGGCATGGAACACACTGAATTGGTTGCCACCCTTGACAAGCTCTTGCGCG
>CAZYPJ010000219.1:0-5109 GCA_964649365.1 uncultured Anaerolineales bacterium
GCTTTCCCGACATCAAATGGCTGGGCGATGTGACCTATGGCGATATCCACTTGAAGGGCGAGGTCGAATCGTGCATCTATAATTTCGAGGTGGCCGACGTGGCCAACCTGCGCCAGATGTACGATCTGGCCGAGGCTGAGGCTAAGAACGCCCTGGCGCGAGGGCTGGTGCTGCCCGCGCACGATTACGTACTGAAATGCTCGCACCTGTTCAACGTGCTTGACGCGCGCGGGGCGGTGGGCGTCACCGAGCGGGCGCGCTATTTCGTGCGCATGCGCGACCTGGCCCGCCAGGTATCGGCGCTGTACGTCAAGCAGCGCGAAGAGCTGGGTTATCCCTTCAAGGGCAAGTTCGCCCTGCCCGCGCCCGACCTCGGCCCGCTGCCCGCGCCGGCGCAGCCGCAAGGGGCGGGGCCGTTCGATTTCACGTTGGAAATCGGCTGCGAAGAGCTGCCGGTGGGCGATCTCGACGCGGCGCTGGGTCAAATGAAGGACAAGCTGACCACTGCCCTCGCCGGCGCGCGGCTGGGCTATCAGGCGCTCGACATATACGGCACGCCGCGCCGCTTGGCGGCCATCGTCAAGGGGTTGCAAGCGCGCCAGGCCGATCAGGAGCGCGTGGTGCGCGGGCCGGCCGCTCGTGCGGCGTTCGATGAGGCGGGCGCCCCCACCAAGGCCGCCCAGGGCTTTGCCCGGGCGCAAGGGGTGGAGGTCGGGGCGCTGCAAAAGCGCACCATCGAGGGCAAAGAATACGTCGTAGCCGTCGTGGTCGAGGCCGGGCGCGAGGCCGCCCACGTGCTGGCCGAGCTGCTCCCCGGTCTGGTCGGCTCGATCAGCTTTGACAAATCTATGCGCTGGAACGGCTCGGGCGTGAGCTTTTCGCGGCCCCTGCGGTGGTATGTGGCGCTCCTGGGCGATCAGATCGTGCCGTTCGAGTATGCCGGCGTGCGTAGTGGGCGCACCAGCCGAGGCATCCGCCCGGCCAATTCGCCCGATGTCGTTATCGCCAGCGCCGCTGCTTATGTCCAAGCGATGGAGGGCGCCGGGATTATGCTCGACGTGGCCGCGCGCCAGGCCGCCATCAAGGAGCAGGCCGTGGCGCTCGCCGCTGAGGTGGGCGGCATAGTACCCAACGACGCCGATCTGCTGCGCGAGGTGGCCAACCTGGTGGAATACCCGCTGGCCATTCGCGGCGCGTTCGAGCCGGCCTATCTGCGCCTACCCGACGAGGTGCTGCTGGCCGTGATGCGCAAGCATCAGCGTTACCTGCCCGTGCTCAAAGAGGGCAAGTTGCTACCCTATTTCATCGCCATCGCCAACGGCAAGGATCTGAACGTGCCCACTGTGCGCTATGGTAACGAAGAGGTGCTGCGCGCCCGCTACGCCGACGCCACCTTTTTCTACAACGAGGATATCAAACAGCCGCTGGCAGCCTACACGGCCAAGCTCGACACGCTCACCTTCCAGGAGCGACTCGGCTCCATGCTCGACAAAGTGCGCCGCATCGAGCGGCTGACGCCTGAATTGGGCGACATGCTAGGGCTGAGCGGCGCCGACCAGGCCGTCGCCGCGCGCGCCGCCGCCCTATGTAAGAGCGACCTGGGCACGCAGTTGGTGGTGGAGCTAACCTCGCTGCAAGGGCAGATGGGCCGCCATTACGCTCAACTTGCGGGCGAGCCGCTCGAAGTGGCGCAGGCTATCGAACAGCACTACTGGCCGCGCCACATGGGCGACAAACTCCCTTCGAGCGCGCCCGCCGTAGCCATCGGCCTGGCCGACCGCATAGATACGTTGGTGGGCTTGTTCAGCGTAGGTGTGCGCCCCTCGGGGGCAGCGGATCCCTGGGGGCTGCGTCGTTAGGCGCTCAGCCTGATCCAACTGCTGCTGGGCAAAGAGATCTCGTTGGCGCTGCCCGAGGCGTTCTCGCTGGCCGCTGAAGCCATGCCCGTAGCGGTAAGCGAAGAGGCCCTGCGCGAGACGTTGGATTACGTGCAAAAGCGCTATCGCGGCTATTTGCTCGACAACGGCTATCGCTATGACTTGGTGGATGCGGTGCTGGCTGAACGTGGCTATGACCCCTACCTAGCGCTGCAAACGCTGAAAGGGCTGATCCCTTGGACGGAGCGTGAGGATTGGGACGAGTTGCTCGATACCTACGCCCGCTGTGTGCGCATCACTCGCGACCAGCCGCAAACTTACCCCATTGATAGCGCATTATTGGCCGAGCCGGCCGCGCAGTCGCTCTACGAGGCGGCGCGCGCCGCCAGCGCCGCCGTCGCCGACGACCGCACCATCGAGGGGTTGATGCGAGCGCTGGCCGAGATCAAGCCCGCCATCCGCCGCTTTTTCGCCGATATCCTGGTGATGAGCGACGACCTGGCCGTCCGCCAGACGCGCCTGGGCCTGCTGCAAGCCATCAGCCGACTGACGGAAGGGATCGTAGATTTGACGGTGGTGGAAGGGTTCTAGACTCAAGGCTCTATCACCCCCCGTTGACCAGAGCCAACGCCTGGCGGATCGTCGCATCATAAGGACGGAAACCCGCCAGGCGCGTGATTGTTCAATCGCCTATCGCCTCAATAAAGGATTGCCACACCATGACCAACGCCGACCGCGAATTTCCCATCCTCACCACCCCGCGCCTGACACTGCGCGCGCTCACCGAGCAGGACGCGCCGGCGTTGCTCGAGATCACCCACGACGAAGAGGTAATGCGCTATTACGGCATGGAGCCGTTCGAGACCCTCGATGATGTGCTGGAAGAGATCGCCTGGGGCCGCGATCTCTTTCGAGAGGGACAGGGCCTTCGCTGGGCCATCGCTCTTCGCACGAGCGACGCCTATATAGGCGACCTAGGCTTGCACAACTATAGCGAGCAACACGCCCGCGCCGAGGCCGGCTACAAGCTGGCGCGCCCCTATTGGCGGCAAGGGCTGATGAGCGAGGCGCTGGGCGCTGTGGTGGACTATGGGTTCGACCGCATGGCGCTCAACCGCATCGAGGCGCTGGTGGACCCGCGCAACACTGCCTCGTGGGCCATGCTTGAAAAATTGGGCTTTCGCCGCGAGGGCGTCTTGCGCGATTACGAACACGAGCGCAGCGGCTATGTGGACCTGGCGATGTATTCCCTCTTGCGGCGAGAATGGCTGTCGCCCTGACAAGGCCAAATGGGGCGGCGCTGAGCGCCCTCCTACTTGGCCCTATCGTTATTTGACGACAATCCTTCTCCGGCGTAAAGTGTCTCAACTATCAGCTCGGTTGCCTTGAATCTGTTACGCCAGGAGACGCCCCTTGCCGGTCGAAGCGCCCCCCGCGCCCCCTTACGAAGAAGCGTTGCCGCCCGACTATCAACACAACTCGCGCGCCTTGATGGCCAGCTCGAGTTTGTTCCAATTCGCCATGAGCTTTGGCAGCTCGAACACCGTGCTGCCCGCGTTTCTGGCGGCGCTGAACAGCTCAGACTTTTTGATTGGCGTTTCCAATGGCCTCGGATCGGGAGGATGGCTGCTGCCGCAATTGCTGGTGGCCAGCGCCGCCGCGCGTATGAGGCGCAAAAAACCGCTGATGATGCTCACCGCTTGGGTGGGCCGGCCCCTCTTTCTGCTCATTGCCTTGGGCATCGCACTGACGGCTGTGAACAACCCACCGTTAGCGCGGGCCATCGTGATGCTCGGCTTTTTCTTGTTCTTTGTGTGCGATGGCATCGGCAGTGTGCCCTGGTTCGAGATCCTTGCCAGGACCATCCCCGCCCGGCGTCGTGGCCGCGTGATGGGCGCAGGGCAAGCGATTGGCAATCTGATGGGCATCGGCGGCGGGATGGTGGTAAGTTGGGCGTTGAGCGAGCGCAGCCCTTTAGCCTTTCCCGCCAACTATGCCTTCTTCTATGCCGCCGCCGGGGTTATTTTGTTGGGCGGCGCGGTAGCGTTAGGGCAAATGCATGAGCCGGAAACGCCTCCCATCAAGCAAGAAGCGCCCTCGGCTCGCGCTGTGCTGGCCAGGATGCCCGCCATCCTGGCGCACGACCGGCCTTTTGCCTTGTTGATCGTGGTGCGTATCCTTTCGGGTTTCGTGCTCATGGCCAGCGCGTTCTATATCTTGCATGCCACCAAGACGCTGGGGCTCAGCCTCGGCGTGGCAGGGATGTTTGTCTCGGCGCAAGTAGCCGGGTCGCTGGCGGCGGGGCTGCTCATGGGCGTCATCCAGGATCGTTGGGGGCCGCTGGCGCACATCCGGCGGATCCTGCTGCTCTCGGCCACGTCGCCCATCATTGCCCTGGCGATGGGGCCGCTGCGTGCAGCGTTGGGGCCGGCGGTGCTCTACCCGTACCTTGCGCTCTACTTTTTGTTGGGCGTCAGCATGGGGTCTATGGGTTGGCCCTATTTCAACTGGATTTTGGAATACGCCGATGACGCTTCGCGCCCGGTGTATATCGGCATGGTAAACACGCTGGGCGCAGCGGTGATGGTAGCCCCAATGTTCGGCGGCTGGATCGCGGGCGTTGTCTCGTATCAGGCGGTTTTCGCGCTGTCGTTGGGGTTCGCCATCGCCGGCTATGCGCTCTCGTTGGGTCTGCCCAACACCCGACGCCTAGATAGAATAAGATTTCGAGGTTTGGGATCGAACGAATCCCAAAACCCGATCAGATAGGAGTGATCCTTTGTCCACAGATGTCAAACTCAGCGCTGCGCTCGACGATCCAATGCCGCCTCATTACACCTGGAACGCCTGGGCCATCGGGTTGGATTCGGGGCTGTTCAACGTGGGCATCACCTTTATCAGTTCAACTACGGTGATCCCCGCTTTTGTTAACCGCATCACCCATTCCGAGTTGATCGTTGGCCTGGCCAGTGGGATGATCAGCGGGGCGTGGCTGTTGCCACAGTTGATTATCGCCAGCGCTATGGCGCGCACGCCTCGCAAAAAGCCCACCATGGTGTGGGGGGCGTGGGTGTCGCGCGCCGGATTGCTGGGACTGGCGTTGGCCATCTGGCTGCTGGGCGAACGCCATCCGCTGACGGCCCTGGGCATCGTACTGGCAGGCATGTTCTGCTTCTTTGTGCTGGATGCGGTGGTCAGCCGCAAGGCCGTATGCCGGGAAAACGCCCTCATC
>CAZYPJ010000219.1:5119-6750 GCA_964649365.1 uncultured Anaerolineales bacterium
TGCTCGATGCGGTGGTCAGCATCCCCTGGTTCGATCTGTTGGCCAAGGTCATCCCTGCCCGGCGGCGCGGCATGGTATTGGGCTTGGGGCAGGCAGTCGGCGGCATCGGCGGCATCGGCGTGGGGCTGCTGGTAAGCGCCGCCCTGAGAGAAGGTGGGCCGCTGGCGTTCCCTGCCAACTATGCGGCGCTCTTTGCGGCGGCGTCGGTGATATTGATGTTGGCAGCGGTGGCGCTGACGTGCATCCGCGAGCCAGATACACAGGCTGCGGCCAAAGAGATGCCTTCGATGCGCCAGGTGCTCAAGACGATGCCCCGCCTGTTGGCGCAAGATCGGCCTTTTATGCGCTTGATGATTACCCGCGTGTTGGCGGGCTTTGTTACCGTGGCCAGCGCCTTTTACGTGTTGAACGCCACGCAAAATCTGGGCTTGGGGGCGCAAGCGACGGGAATGTTCGTCTCGGCGCAGGTGGCATGGTCGCTTACGGCTGGGCTGTTGATGGGCGCTATCCAAGGTAAATGGGGGCCGCTGACGCACATCCGCGTCATTGCCGTGCTTGCGATGGTCCCGCCGATTATTGCGCTGATCACTCAGCCTTTGGCGGGCGCGGTGGGGCAGGCGGCGCTCTATCCTTACCTGGCGCTCTATTTTTTCATGGGCCTCGAGTTAGGCTCCATCGGATGGCCCTTTTTCAACTGGGTGTTGGAATACGCTCCCGAGACCTGGCGGCCCATCTATATCGGCCTGTTGAACACCTTTGCGGCCTTGGTGATGTTGGCGCCCACGTTGGGCGGCTGGATTGCGGGCCATATCTCGTACCCGGCAGTGTTCGCTCTGTCGCTGACCTTTGCGACGCTGACGCTGGGCATGTCATTCACGCTGCCCAACACGCGGCATAAAAGTGGCAACCAACTGAAATTATGAGTCCATGGATTAAAACTCTGGGATGGAGGCGCACCACCATCCCAGAGTTTTGACCTTCTGCCCTACCCTTTTGACACGCCATGCGACGTTGGCTAGAATGAAAGCAGCTAGTCGCCAGACGGAAAGGAGCGCGCCATGGCCACACTTCCAGATGGAACCCCGCTGCCAGGCAAGCTGTTCATCGTCGAGGGGATAGATGGCTCGGGCAAAAGCACCCAACTCGACCTGTTGCACAAATGGTTGGTAGCCGAAGGGTATTGCGTCGCTTTTAGTGAATGGAACTCGTCCACCCTCGTCAGCAAAACCACCAAGCGCGGTAAAAAGAAGCAACTCCTCACCCCCACCACCTTTAGCCTCATCCACGCCGTAGATTTCGCCCATCGCTTTCAGCAACAGATGCTGCCCGCGCTCAAGGCGGGGGCCATCGTGCTAGCCGACCGCTACATCTATACCGCTTTTGCGCGCGATGTGGCGCGTGGGGTGGACCCACGTTGGGTGCGTGAGGTGTATTCTTTTGCGGCGCGACCCACGGCGGCGCTTTACTTTCGCGTGCCGCTCGACGAGGCGCTGCGGCGCATTATGGGTGGGCGGCCCAGCCTGAAATACTATGAGGCGGGGCTGGATCTGGGCCTGAGCGACGACCCTGCCGAGGCGTACCGCATCTTTCAGGGGCGCATTCTGCGCGAATACGCCCGCATGGTGGATGAA
>CAZYPJ010000220.1:0-4047 GCA_964649365.1 uncultured Anaerolineales bacterium
ACAAGACGTTCTGGACCTCGTCGTGGATCTCGGTCAAGCGAGTCGTGGTATCGCTTGCCCTTACCCTTGCCCTCACGACCACAGCCGCATACCCTTTGTCCAAAAGCGCGGATCGCCTGCCGGGCCGAACTGTCTTGGCTTGGCTCTTTTTCCTGACGATGATCGTGAACGGCGGCATGATCCCCAACTATATGGTCGTCAGAGGGTTAGGCCTGGTGGGCATCTTTTGGGCGTTGTTGCTCCCGGATGCAGGGAACGCTTTCTATGTGCTCGTTATGCTCAACTTTTTCCGACGCCTTCCACAAGATATTGAAGAGGCGGCCATGCTTGTTGGGGCAGGCCCATGGATCATCCTCTTTCGGGTCATCCTTCCCATTTCCACGCCTGCCGTGGCCACGATCGCGATATTCTGTTCCCTGGCGCACTGGAATGAGTGGTTTACGGGCATCATTTACATGAAAGCTCCCAGTCAATATCCCTTGATGAGTTACCTTCAAGGGTTTCGCGCAGGGACGGAAAAAGTCCAGGCCGCCCAGTTGATGGTGGCTGCGTTTCCGATGCTGTGTTTGTACCCTTTCCTTCAGAAGCACTTTGTCAAAGGATTGGCGTTTGGCCGGTGAGCCGAGTGTGTATCTTGGATTCAGCTTTGCGAGGCATTAAGGAGGCTCAATGAAACCGCTTAGCGACTATCGCTTTATCCGCGGCGTATGCCACAACATGGCCGGCGACCAGGCCACCATTGAACGCAACCTGGGTTACGCGCAACGACTGCAAATCAACAGCACGCGCATCTGGCTCCGGTATCCGCAATATTGGGAGGACCCGGCGGGCTATATCAAGGCATTGCGGAACTATATCCGCACGGCCCATGCTATGGGCATCAGCACTATGCCAATCCTGTGGAACGGCAATATGATGGATCCTGCGATCTTGGAGCCGGATTATTGGCTCACAGGCGAAAAGTATGTCGCCGACATCGTCAAGGCAATCAAGGACGAAGAGGGCCTCATCATGTGGGATATCATGAATGAGCCGAACTGCAACGATTACTATCGCCAAGCATCGCTCGAGGAGCAGCCCGAGCGCGCAGAAAAGCTCTGGCGTTTTGTGCGTCATTTCAGCGAATATGTGAGATCGCTCGACGCCGAGAACGCCGTCACGGTGGGGCATTGGCGAATCTATGACGTCGAGCCGACTGTGGATGCGGTGGACGTGATCTCGTTCCACGACTATCAGGGAACGCGCCAGCGCGTCGAGAGCGCCTACGTGCTGGCCGAGGAGCTATCAGCCAAATACGGCAAGCCGTTGATCAACAGCGAGCTGGCTTGCCTGTGCCGCGCCAACCCCTACGACATGGCGCTCGAGATCTGTGAGCGCCACCACGTGGGCTGGTACCTCTTTAACTTGATGATCCAAGGATATTGGAATGAAGTGCACGGCATCGTCTATCCCGACGGCACGGTGCGCGACCCGGCCATCATCGCGGCGATCATGGGGTTCCATCGCAACCGCGACCTGGCCACGCGCGTGCGGCCCAACCCCAACAAGGAGGGGCACGTCTATCAGGCGCTCAAGCTGGTAGAAGAGGCGCTGAACGATGACCGGCGAGTGTTCCAGCATCAGAAGAAATCAACGGACGAGTTGCTGGAGGCGGCGGAGTATTGCGCGAACCTGCTGGAAGGGTGCGAGATGGTGGCGATGGTGGACGCGCCGACGGCGCGGATCGAGGCATGGCGGAAGCAGCCGGAGGGGGAGCGCGACCGGGAGGCGATCCGAGCGTTCACCTATGATCTGGCGCAGACGCTTAAAAAGTACTGCCAAGTGCTATAGGCCGTGGGGCGCGGCAGCGACGTGCATTCTCTCGCATCGTGACGCATAATACCTGGGATTGGCTGAGGCGCGACTCGCAAGGTCTGAATCTTGGGGAGGTAAAGGACATGAAGATCACCGACATCAAGACGTACTCGCTGCCGATGGATATCAAAAATGCGTTCATCGTCAAGGTCGAGACCGATGAGGGCATCTCGGGCTGGGGAGAAGGCGGCCTCTCGACCCGCGACCTAGCGATGAAGGGCGCGGTCGAGCACTATCGCCAATGGCTGATCGGGCGCGACCCGATGAAGCGCGGCGCGCTCTGGCAAGAGATGTACCGTAGCCAGTACTTTGAGGGGGGGCGGGTGCTTACGGCGGCGATCTCGGCGCTGGATATGGCCTTTTACGATATTACGGGCAAGGCGCTGGACGTGCCGGTCTATCAGCTCTTGGGCGGCAAGCACCGCGACGTCGTGCCTACTTTTGCCAGCACGTGGGGGCAGACGGCTGACCAGTTGATCGCCAATACCCGCTCGCTGATCAACCACGGTTGGAGCTGTATCCGCGTCGGCGGGCGCTTTACCGATCCCGACGACCCCGCCCGTTATGAGCCGCGGGTTTCCATCGCTGAATCCGCCGAGATGTTCATCGCGCTGCGGCAAGCCGTGGGCAGTGCGCCGGTGTTGGGCACCGACTATCACCACCGGCTCAGCGTGGCCGAGACGGCCTCGTTTTGCCAGCGGATGCCACGAGGGACGCTGGATTGGGTGGAGGAACCGATCCGCGACGAATGCCCGGAGGCCTACGAGGCGCTGCGCAAGCTGACCGATATGCCGTTTGCTATCGGCGAAGAGTTTGCCAGGAAGTGGCAGTTCGTGCCCTACATCGAGCGGGGGTTGACCAACTATAGTCGTGTGGACCTATGCAACGTGGGCGGCTTTACCGAGGCGATGAAAGTGGCTGGCTGGTGCGAGGCGCACTACATTGACCTGATGCCCCATAACCCGTTGGGCGCTATCTGCACCGCCGGCGAGATCCACCTGGCCGCCGCTACGCCCAATTTTGCCTGGATGGAGGTGTTTACCCGGCCCGACGGCGTCCAGAATCTGAATTGGGAGATCTTTCCGGTGCAGCCCAAGCTAGAGGGCGCGGTCTTTCCGGTGCCCGATAGGCCGGGGTTGGGCGTCGAGGTCAACGAAGAGGCGCTGGCTGCGATTCCTTTCCGCTTTAGCGAGTTCCCGCATCTTCACCGGAGCGACGGCTCGCACACCAACTGGTAGAGCGCGCGGCGCGGCGCTGGCTGTTGGGCCTTACCGCCCAATTTGCCCGAATGGAGGACATGATGGATCAGGAACAACAGCGTATCGCCCAAGCTCGGCGCGAACGCATCCCCTGCGCCGACCTGGGCAACGGCTATTTTTGTAACCCGATCATGGTCGGCCCCGGCGCCGATAACACTATCATCCGTCTGGGCGCTGATTTTTATATGATGGCCGGCGGCGGCTGGCCCGATCAGCTTATCTGGCACTCGCGCGACCTGGTCAACTGGCGGCCCTTGGTGCGCGCGCTGCGGCAATTTAACGGTCGCGCTTGGGCCTCGGATCTCGTTCACCACCAGGGGCGCTTTTACATCTATACCACCCAGGTCAGCGGCGAGCGCGGCCACCGGCCCGAGATGAACTTGGCGCGGCGCAGCCTGCTCGGCGAGCCTCGCCGCTACGAAAACGACCGCGCCTTTATGAACGTCGTGTTGTGGGCCGACGATATCCGTGGGCCGTGGAGCGACCCCATTGACCTGGAGGTCTATGGCCTGATTGACCCCGGCCACGTCGTTGACCAGGAGGGCAACCGCTACCTTTATTTCAACCGGGGGATGATTATCCGCTTGGCGCCCGACGGCCTGAGCGCCATAGGCGAACTCGAGCACGTGTACGATGGCTGGGATTACCCGGCGAACTGGGTGGTAGAGGGGCATTGTTTGGAGGCGCCCAAGCTGATCTATCGCGATGGCTGGTACTATATGGCCAGCGCCGAGGGCGGCACGGCAGGCCCGTCCACAGCGCACATGGAGGTGATTGCCCGCTCTCGCTCGGTCCGCGGCCCATGGGAAAACTCGCCCTACAACCCGCTGATCCACACCCAAAGCCGCGAGGAAAAATGGTGGCGACAGGGGCACGCGACGCTGATTGACGACGTAGCGGGGAGCTGGTGGTGCCTGTACACCGGCTATGAAAA
>CAZYPJ010000220.1:4057-6739 GCA_964649365.1 uncultured Anaerolineales bacterium
TATACCGGTTTGGGCAAGCAGAGCCTGCTTCTGCCGGTGGAATGGACGGCCGATGGCTGGCCGCGAATTGCCCCAGGGGTCACGCCCACCGACATCCTGCCCATGCCAGCGGGCGAGAGCGTAGGCCACGGTATGCCCCTCTCGGACGATTTTTCCTCTCCCGAGTTGGGGATTCAGTGGAGCTATGCGCCCGATACCCAGCCGGAAGCGGCGTTTCGGCTGGGAGGTGGGGAACTGCACATGCAAGCAAAAGGGCGCAACGCCCACGAAGCGATGACGTTGAGCGTGGCGCCGGTGAACCACGCCTACGAAGCGCAAGTGGAGGTCTCGATCTCGGGCGGGGCCGAGGGGGGCCTGCTGCTCTCTGAGGGGATGGTCGGGAGCCGTTGGGCCGCGGTTGGCCTGCGGCTAGGGGTGCTCTTTGCCGAATACCCGGCGTTGGAAAGCCATTTCTCGTGCGACAACCGGCGCTTGTGGCTCCGCATCCGCGATAACCAACACGATGTCTCTTGCGCTTATAGCCACGACGGCATCCACTGGACGCCGTTCCCCAAAGCGACCGAGGTAGCCTATGCCAGGCAGCTCTCACTATACGCCGCCGGCGAGGGAGAGGTTTGCTTCCGGAACTTTGAGTATCGCGGCCTAGATTGAGCCTGTGCGACCAGGCCCGACTATGTGGTGTTTGGCGCCTTGTGCCCGAATCAATAACTCAAGGAGAGGAGTAAAGTGAAACTACTTCAGGATTACAGCTTTGTTCGCGGCGTCTGCTATGGCTGGGGCGGCGACCAGGCTACCATCGAGCGCGACCTGGGCTATGCGCAGCGATTGCGGATCAACAGCACGCGCATCTGGCTCATGTACCGCCAATACTGGCAAGACCCAAAAGCGTTCATCGCCAAGCTAGTGAACTATGTCCGCACGGCCCACTCGTTCGGCATCAGCACCATGCCGATCTTGTGGAACGGCAACATGATTGACGTCAGCATCCTGGAGCCGGGCTATTGGCCCACGGGCGAGCAATACGTGGCCGACGTGGTCAACGCCTTGAAAGATGAACCCGGATTGATTATGTGGGACATCATGAACGAGCCTAGCTGCAACGATTATATGCTCAAGGCGACGCCCGAGGAAAAGCCAGAGCGCGAGGCCAAGATGTGGGGCTTTGTGCGCCATTTTTGCGCGTACGTCAGGCAGCTCGACCCCGCCAACGCCATCACCGTGGGCCACACGTGGGTCTGCGATATCGAGCCGACGGCGGACGTGGTGGATGTGATCTCGTTCCACGACTATCTGGAGACTCGCCAGCGCGTGGAGAATACCTACCTCGAAGCCGAACGGCTCAGCGCGAAATACGGCAAGCCGCTGCTTAACACCGAGTTGGCTTGCCTGGGCCGCGCCAACCCCTACGACATGGCGCTCGAGATCTGTGAGCGCCACCACGTGGGCTGGTACCTCTTTAACTTGATGATCCAAGGATATTGGAATGAAGTGCACGGCATCGTCTATCCCGACGGCACGGTGCGCGACCCGGCCATCATCGCGGCGATCATGGGGTTCCATCGCAACCGCGACCTGGCCACGCGCGTGCGGCCCAACCCCAACAAGGAGGGGCACGTCTATCAGGCGCTCAAGCTGGTAGAAGAGGCGCTGAACGATGACCGGCGAGTGTTCCAGCATCAGAAGAAATCAACGGACGAGTTGCTGGAGGCGGCGGAGTATTGCGCGAACCTGCTGGAAGGGTGCGAGATGGTGGCGATGGTGGACGCGCCGACGGCGCGGATTCTCGCGTGGCGGAAGCAGCCGGAAGGGGAGCGGGATCGGGAGGCGATCCGGGCGTTCACCTATGATCTGGCGCAGACGCTCAAAAAGTACTGCCAGATCCTGTAGCATTCGTCGAGACGCCGCCTCGCCTCGCTGAGCCTGTGGCCCGCAACACACGATTTCAGTTGAAGTCATCGCGTTCCCTAATCCACGAAGTTAGGGGAACGCGATGACTTTTGCCTTTATTGCCCATTCGGTCGCTCGGGTGGGCTGAGCCACGCTTAGATATGCGCTCAACTCGCCTCTGGCCTGAGAATCAGAGGCAGCAACAGCCTGCCGGGCGTGGATGCCGCTTGGGTTCGCGTGCGGGTGGGCGTCATGGTGCGCGTCCGGGTCGGCGTGGTCGTCCCAATGGACGTCCGCGTGCGCGTAGGCGTCGGTGTGCGGGTGCGGGTTCGCGTGGCCGTCGGCCATTGCTCTTCGGTGGGCGTGGCCGTGGGCGCTAAATCTCGGCGCCAGCCGCTATCGGGGCCGCCCTGCGCGCTGCAACCGTCAGAGTTGCAGGCCCTCACCCAGTAGTAATAGGTCACGTTTGCCTGCGGGGGGTAAAAACCCGAGTCGTATCGGTCGTCAAAGTAGGTCGCGATTTCCGCATTGACCACGCCGGACCCGTGCCAGGTAGGCTGGGTCCACCGATCCACATAGTACCAGGTGGCGCCGCTGACGGCGTTCCATGTGACCCTGATCTTGACATCGTAGGTTCCGTCGCTGGCCTGGATGCCAGTCGGTACGGCGGGCACAGCCAGCGGCGGCGCATCGGCGACCACGGTATGGGCAAGCAAAACGATGATGAGGGGCAGGATAACGAATCGGAGCAAAAGACGGGCATGGGATGACATCTTACTCCAGTTCCGGCTGCTG
>CAZYPJ010000221.1:0-5323 GCA_964649365.1 uncultured Anaerolineales bacterium
CATCCTTGCCACCAAATCAAGCCGAGAACCGCTAGCAGGCCGATAATGAGCCAAGTGAGGTAACGAGCTTTGTCGGCCAACAACGCGTAAGCGACATGCCCGCCGTCCAGTTGGGCGGCAGGGATCAGATTGAATGAGGTGACAAGTAGACCTGCCCAACCGGCAAACGCTATGGGGTCTAGCATCACATCCATCCCTTGACTAGGGAGCCAACGTCCAAAGACGATGAACTTGAGTAAAGCGTACAGGATCGAATTGCCCTCCAATACATATGCGCCGGTAGTCGGGAGCGGCTCAACGTGCGACAGGCTAAGCCCCACCACAAGACACGGAATCGCTACCAACAATCCGGCGATAGGCCCTGCTGCGCCGATTAACAACGCGGCGCGCTTGCTGGGTGGGAAATCCTTCATACGGATCACCGCGCCCATAGTGCCGAAGGGATTGACCAAGGGCAAAGGAATCAGGTAAGGCAGAGTCACAGCCACGCCAAAGTGACGCGCTACGAAATAGTGGCCGAGTTCGTGAGCCAAGAGGATGCCCAACAGCGAAAACGTGAATCCCCATCCCTTATCCAGGTTGTGGGTGATGCTCGCCCATGTCGGCTCGACGCCCTCCATAAGCAAAGCCGATACATAGACCGAGACGAACGTGAGCAACCCAAAGATCAATGGCAGCCACTTGCTATTGGGTGTGGGGCGCACTACGCCCTGCACAATCAAAATGACATCCCCCTCGCGATCATGGCGGAACATCAAAGTGCGACCGCGCGCCCGCACCAGCGGGGCCAGCCGATCATAGGCGATCTGAGTCTCGATGAGAAAGCGGCCATGGATGCGCGTAGCGCGCCCATGCATATCGGCCAGCGTGACATCATAGATCTCGAATACACCATCGAGTAGTTCACGAATCCATATAAGGTCATCGAGTTTTGCCGTATCAGCCTGATCTGCGACCATATACTTTCCCATGCGCCCAATATAGTCTCTATCATAGCACAGGAACGGCATACTGACAATGAGTATGGAATCATTCTGCGCCGGGTGATTGCGCGCCCCTACGCGATTGCGCTATAATCGTCTAGCAGCGAAGGAGAACATGACTACCACCGAACGCATCGTGCAGAAACGAGACCAACACCAGCTCGCTCAGTTTGTTCTGGGTGTGCTCTGGTTGGTGTTGATGATCGTTGCCCTGGCAGGCGCTGCTGTTTTGGCTTATGGAACGCACTATGCCAATTGCATTTATGAAGGCATTACTATTCAGGGAGTGCCAGTAGGCGGTCTGACGCCGGAGCAGGCCCGCGAGGCGTTGCGCCCGCGTCTGGCCGATGTGGGCGCGATCTATGGCTCATTGTACACCTCCGACCGGACATGGGGTGTCTCAGCCAATGAGTTGGGCGGCTCCTTCGACTTGGATGATGCTGTGCGTCAAGCCTGGCGGATGGGGCGCGGCGGCAACTTTGTTGCCGATTGGATTGATCGCTGTCGCTTGCTCTGGCAGGGGTATCAGATCGTGCCCGCTTTTAGGATCGAGCCTGGCCCCGCACTGATCTACTTGAGGCGAGTAGCCAAGCAAGTGGGCAATCCGGCTCGCCGCGCTCAGCTCTGGGTAGCTGGGCTTCAGGCGCGCACCGGCGAATCGCAAGTGGGGCGTGAGATGGACATTGTGGCTACGCGCGAGGCCATTGAACGCCAGGTGCGTGATGCATTGGGCGCTTCGTCGTGGGGTAATGGTATACGGTGGCCAACCTCATCGGGACCAGCGCCGACGATGCGCATCGAACCGATCTCTGTGGCGTTGGTATTTCGAGAAATCGCTCCTCCGATCACCGAAGTCGCTGGCGCACGCGAACGTGCCAGTGTGATCCTCAGCTCTCCGGTAACGCTTCTTTTCAGCGCGGAAGAGCCAGGCGCCGATGGTGTTTTGCGCCCTTTGACGCGACGTTGGAGTGTGGATCAGGCTGTGCTGGCCTCGTGGCTGACGCTGCAGCGTATCCAAACTACCAGCGGCGCGGTAATGCAAGTGACAGTAGATGAGGATGAGATCGCCGAATACCTGCAAGCGCTGGCTGATCAAATTGCGCGTCCCCCGCGCGAGGCGCGGTTCGATTACGATTCCAGCGCCAATACGCTTACCACGCTCTCGCCAGGCCAGAATGGCTATGCTCTTGATGTCCAAACTGCGACTCGGCTAGTGGCCAACGCCTGCCTCTCGTCGGAACGCCAGGTGGAATTGCCCGTCGCTGTGATACCCCCGCGCGTGACGCGCGCTGATTTGGAGAAACTGCTGCCGCTGGCTTTGATTAGCGAGGGCGAGAGTAGCTTTCAGGGTTCTACGGCGGGCCGATTGCAAAACATTCGCGTGGCCAGCGCACGATTTCATGGCTTAGTGGTGCCGCCCGGCGCGACTTTTTCTTTCTTGGAACATCTGGGATTGGTGACCGTGGCCAATGGTTACAGCGAGGCCTGGATCATTTATGGCGACCGCACTGTGTTGGGACCGGGCGGGGGCGTCTGCCAGGTGAGCACTACCTGCTTTCGTGCGGCGTTCTGGGGCGGTTATCCTATTGTCGAACGCTCGCCGCACTCGTATCGCGTCAGTTGGTATGAGCCGCCCGTCGGGTTAGATGCGGCAGTTTTTTCACCGGTAGTAGATATGAAATTTCGTAACGATACTACTACCCCTATTCTGATCCTTACCTATATGGATGAAGTCAACGCTAAGCTCTATTTCCGTTTTTATGGCCAACCTGTCGGACGAAAAGTAACGTTGGATGGACCAGTGACCGATAATCCGGTCAAGGCTGGCGACCCTGTATATGATGAGGATCCCGCATTGGCTCCGGGCGAGCGCGTGCAAGTGGAGAACGCGCACGATGGTCTCGATGTGACGCTGTATCGGGTGATCGAACAATCGGGCCAAGAAACAATCCGCGAAAAGATCTTTAGCCGCTATGAGCCCTGGCCAGCCCGTTATCGCGTGGGGCCAGCCAAGACCGCGAACAACGCACAGCCATAGCGCAGGCGCGCCATGAAATTGACAGCACTTGGGCGCAATGCTACTATGCGGCAATGACAAATCAATCTGGAGGTTCACATTGAGCGCGAAAATCAAGAGCGTTACCGCCCGGGAGATCTTTGCGGCGCGGGGCAACTTGGGCCTGGAGGTTACTGTTACGACTGACACAGGCGCAGTGGGCAAATCTACGCCCGAGGCCGGCGTCTCGACGGGCACATATGAGGCTGTTATGGTGCTAGATGGCGGCGCGCGCTACGGCGGCATGGGCGTGCGTAAGGCTGCTGAGAACGTCAAAGAGATCGCGCCGCACCTCATCGGCGTCGAAGTGAATCGTCAACGCGAGATTGACCAGATCATGATCGCATTGGATGGCACGCCGAACAAGTCGCGCTTGGGAGCCAACGCTATCGTGGGTATCTCGCTGGCAGTATCTAAAGCGGCTGCCAATGCGGCGGGGTTGCCGCTCTATCAGTATCTGGGCGGGCCGAATGCCTGCACTATCCCCATGCCAATTATGGGCATCGGCACCGGCGGGCGCTATCGCGATCCGGGCACGACCCGTTGGTTCAAGCCGAGCTACGAATATATCCCCTATGGCGCGGGAAGCTATTCGGCGGCGATGGAAATCTGGTATCAGCTCAGAACCGAGTTGAACAAGATTCTCGCAGCGCGCTTTGGCAAAAGTGTGGTGGGCTACTATGGCCCGAATAGCTTGGCTGCTTTGCTCAAGCACGACGCCGAACTACTCGACGCTATGACCGAGTCTATTGTGCGCACGGGCAACGAAGGCAAAGTAGGCATCTATTTCGACGCCGCCTCCGATTGCTATTATGAGCCGGATATTGATCGCTACGTGGGCATCTTTTGCGAGGGGGAAAAGACCCGCGACCAAATGATCGCCCAATACAAAGAGTTCATTGCTAACTATCCCATCGTCTCGCTTGAGGATGTGTTGAACGAGGACGACATTGAGGGCATGGCGTTGGCGACGCAAGAGCTGGGGATCGAAATTGTGGGTGATGACTTTTTCACTACCAATATCGAACGCCTGCGCCGAGCAATCGAAGCGGGCGCGGCGAACTCGATGGTGCTCAAGATCACGCAGGTGGGGACCGTCACCGAGGCAATGGATGCTTGCGCTTTGGCTTACAAGCATGGCTATAACGTACATCCTTGTGGCAGTCGCGGCGATACCGATAGCATCTGCGATTTCACCGTAGCGTTGAACGCTGGGCAAATCCGCGCCTTCAACCTCAACCGTTTGCTCAACATTGAGGAAGAGTTGGGCAAAGCGGCGATTTGGCCGGGCAAAGCTCTGTTCAAGGGACACAAGCAGACGCCTTGATTGGCGCTGAGAACCCACATAGGGCGGGCCGTCATTATTCGGTCCGCCCTTTTCGTTTTCCGCAAGTCTGTAACCCTGCACGCGCCTTATGTGTCCTATAAAGTGTTATGGACATACAAAAGGAGGCGAGCAGAAATCCTCATGCGCATTCTACTGGTATATCCCGAGTTCCCCGATACCTTCTGGAGTTTCAAACACGCGCTGCGTTTTATCCATAAGAAATCAACCTTCCCGCCGTTGGGCCTGCTGACGATTGCGGCGATGCTACCCGATCAATGGGAAAAACGCTTGGTGGATATGAACGTCAAGCGCCTCACCCAGCGCGACATCGAATGGGCCGATTACGTGTTTGTGAGCGCTATGGTTGTGCAGCGCGAATCCACCCATCAGGTAGTGGATTGGTGCAAGAAATTGGGCGCAAAAGTCGTGGCCGGCGGCCCACTCTTTTTGTCGGATAACGAGGAATTTCCCCAAGTGGATCATTTCGTCATAGGCGAAGGGGAAAACACATTGCCTTTGTTCCTTCGAGATCTGGAAGCTGATCAACTTCAGCGTATCTACCAGGCAAACGAGTTTCCCGAAATCACGACCTCGCCTGTGCCATTATGGAAGCTGGCCAATCTCAAAAAATATTCGTCTATGTGTATTCAGTATTCGCGGGGCTGTCCCTTTAACTGCGATTTTTGCAATATCACCTCCATGCTCGGCCATCGGCCACGCACCAAGACGGCAGCCCAGATCATTGCCGAGTTGGATGCGCTCCATGATCTGGGTTGGCGCGGCGGCGTGTTCTTTGTAGATGACAACTTTATCGGAAACAAGCGCAAGCTCAAGGAAGAAATCTTGCCTGCGCTCATTGCCTGGCGGCAAGGCAAACAAGGTTTTGTCTTTCAGACCGAAGTCTCGATCAATCTGACGGACGACCCCGAGTTGATGGAAATGATGGTAGCGGCGGGG
>CAZYPJ010000221.1:5397-6726 GCA_964649365.1 uncultured Anaerolineales bacterium
TCACGCATGTCTTTGTGGGGATTGAAACCCCCGACGAGGCCAGCCTCACCGAATGCAGCAAGATTCAGAACAAAGGGCGCGATCTGGTAGAGGCGGTCAAGACATTGCAACGCGCTGGCCTGGAGGTCGAGGGCGGTTTTATCGTAGGTTTCGACAGTGATACACCGTCCATTTTCAAGCGCCAAATCGAGTTCATTCAGCGCAGCGGCATTGTCACCGCGATGGTTGGTCTGTTGCAAGCGCCCAAGGGCACCAGATTGTACGAACGAATGGAAAAAGAGGGGCGCTTGGTGGCGCAGTTTTCGGGCAACAATGTGGATAGCTCTACCAACATCAAACCCAAAATGGACCCGACAGTGTTGCGCGAAGGCTACAAGCAAATCCTACTCAACATCTACTCGCCGCGCGCCTACTATGAGCGAGTGCGCACTTTCTTGCGCGAATATCGCAAATCGCCTGTGGTGCGTGAGACGTTGGATTGGCAACATTGGTCGGCGTTTCTGCGTTCGATCGTTGTGCTGGGCATCAGAGGCAAAGAGCGTCTGGAGTACTGGAAATTGTTCTTTTGGGCCTTGTTTCGCAAGCCCAAATTGTTTCCCTCAGCAATCACGCTGGCGATCTATGGCTTTCACTTCCGACGCATCTGTGAGCAATATATCCTCAAAAGCGCTTCTGAGGGAGCGTGAGAGATCAGTGACACAAAAAGCCCGACGAACACTTGTCGGGCTTTTTGTGCGTCCGTAGGCAAAAACTAGTCGAGGCGAATGAAGCGAAAACCTACGCAAGCCACATCAGGTACGGCGCCGCACATTGGTCGAAAGATGCCGTTCTGAACCTCATAATAGTAACCGTTGCGAAGCGCCTGATTGAGACCGCCAGCGATATAATCGTTCAGCAACGATTGCCAGACGTGAGTTTTCAGATAGATTTTGACCATGAAACTGGCCCCGCCCGAATTAGTCGAGGTCTCATAGCAAACGTTGGCGTCATCATCGCAACTAATCCAGCTTACTTTGCCGTTGACTTCGACGAGCATCTTCCAGTTGCCGCCGCCGCGCTGGGCATAGCTCCAAAATTGTTGGATGGTGGCCAAAGATTGCGCGCTGTTGAGGAATCCGAACTCACAGCGATATTTGTGGCCATCACTGCCGGTGACGATAATGTCGCCATCTTTTTTGTCATACTGAACGTAGATACCCTCTTTGCCCCAGGAGCCATTGTCAATTGGCACCGAATCTACCACCGACACAGGCGCTGCTGTAGGCTGCGGAACCGCCGTCGCGGCGGGCTTGGGCGTAGCTGGAACTCGCGTTTTGGTGGGTGGCACAG
>CAZYPJ010000222.1:0-6694 GCA_964649365.1 uncultured Anaerolineales bacterium
TGCTCCCTCCTACTATCGGCTCACGATCAGACTCCATCGCCGTTGTGCGCGGCATTAGGCCTTGGGATTCGGAGTGTGTTATTTAGTTATCAGTTTTCAGTCATCAGTTTTCAGTGCGCCCATCGCCAGTCCCACATTCCGGCTGCAACTGGCCACTGAACACTGACCACTCCTAATACACCATCTCTCCTTTCGCAAAGGCCGCCGTGCGCGGGTCGCGCGGGGCGGAAAAGAACGGTTCAGCGGCGGCGATCTCGACGATCTGCCCATCGAGCAGCAACCCCACGCGGTGGGCCAGGCGCCGCGCCTGAAAGACGTTGTGTGTCACCAGCACGATGGTGACGCCGCGCTCCGAGTTGAGCGCCCGCACAATGTCCTCGATCAACCCTACGTTATAGGGATCGAGGTTGGCGGTCGGCTCGTCCAGCAACAGCACGTCGGGCTGGAGCACGATGGCCCGCGCCAGCGCCACCCGCTGGGCCTCGCCGCCCGACAGGGTGCGGGCCTTCTCTTTGGCCAGGTGGCTTAGACCCACACGGCGTAGGGCCTCATCAACTCGCTGATGATATGCCCGCTGCCCCCGCAACTGCAACCCGTAGGCCACGTTGGCCCACACGCTGCGATTAAGCAAAATCGGCTTTTGGAATACGGTCGTCACGCGGCGGCGCAATTCGAGCGGCGCGCTCGCGCCGTCGCTCAGCGTCGCGCCGAAAAAGACGATCTCGCCGGCGGCGGGCGGCTCGACAAAGTTGAGCAGGCGCAACAGCGTGCTCTTGCCCGCGCCGCTGGGGCCGACCAGAGCCAGAATTTCGCCGCGATGGATTTCGAGCTGATCCACCGCCAGCACCCGGCGCCCGTTATAGCTCTTGCTCACGTTGCGAATCTGGTACGCTAACCCGTCCAATGATACCTCACAAACTCAATGCGCGCAAGCCGTAGCGCGCCTATTCACACCACTAACCACCGATAATTGACTACTGATAACTGACCACTACTCGTTGAACGTCTTGCCCTGCAACATCAACATCGCCAAGTTGGTGATGAACGACAGCGCCAACAGGATCACCCCCAGCGCCAGCGCCATGTCGAACGCGCCCTGGCGCGTTTCGAGTACGATAGCAGTAGTGAGCACGCGCGTGCGGTGCTCGATGTTGCCGCCCACCAACATCACCGCGCCTACCTCAGAGATAATGCTGCCGAACCCGGCGATGATCGAGACGATGACGCCCACCCGCGCTTCCATCAGGATGGTCCACACGGTTTGCAGCGACGTCGCGCCCAAGGCCGTCATCTGTTGGCGCAGGGCGGGGTCCACCCCCATCACGGCGGCCATCGTAAAGCCGGCCACCAACGGGAAAGAAATGATCGTCTGCGCGATTACCATCGCCCCCGGCGTGAACAACGTCGGCATCCAGCTCAACCCCAGGCTGCCCAATGGGCCGGTGCGCGAGAGCAGCAAATAGACGAACAGGCCGATCACCACCGGCGGGAAGCCCATGCCTGTGTAGAGCAGCGAAATAACTACCCGTCGCCCCATAAAGCGGTGCAAGCCCAGCCACGCGCCCAAAGGGATACCGATGATGGTGCTTATCGCCAGCGCAATCCCCGAGACGCGAAAGGTGAGGGCCACGATCTCGCCCAGGGCGGCGTCGCCCGAAAAAATTAGCCGGATGGCCTCGATCAGGCCGCGCAGCGTGGCGTTGATGGCTAGTTTCCTTCCGCTTCCAACACCTCGACGGCGTCGCCCACGGCCACGTCGCCCGGTTCGAGCACCTTGACGAAAATCCCCTCGCGCGGCATGACGCAATCGCCGGCGGCATAATAGATGGCGCACTTGTCGTGGCAAATCTTGCCGATCTGAGTCACCTCGACCAGCGCCGAACCCAGCTTCATCCGCGTCCCGATGGGCAAAGTGTAGAGCGTCAAGCCCTCGGTGGTGATGTTTTCGGCAAAGCTGCCGGGGCGCACCTTTAATCCTTTGGCGCGCATCTTGTCAATGCTCTCGATGGCCAACAAACTCACCTGGCGGTGCCAGTTGCCAGCGTGCGCATCGCCCACAATGCCCCAATCCACCTTGAGCTGGCCCGACCCGACATCGTGCTTGGGCACGCCGGTCTTGTCGCTGATGCAAACCGCCAGCACCTTACCCTTTAACGTCTCTGTCATTCTCATGCTCCAGGATAATGTCGCCGCTCTTGCCGCCGCTCTTGCGCAGCAGGCGGATGTGTTCGATGCGCATCCCTTTTTCCACGGCTTTGCACATATCATAGATGGTGAGCGCCGCGACGGATACCGCCGTGAGCGCCTCCATCTCGACGCCGGTGACGCCGGTGCAGCGGGCCTCGGCGCGGATCAGCACGGCGCTGCGCGCCTCGTCGAACGAGAACTCGACCGCTACTTTGGTCAGGGGCAGCGGATGGCACAGCGGGATCAGATCGGGCGTGCGCTTGGCGGCCATGATGCCTGCCACCCGCGCCACAGCCAACACATCGCCCTTGGCCATGCCGCCCGCTTGGATCAGCGCCAGCGTCTCAGGGCGCATATGCACCTCGCCGGCAGCCACAGCCACGCGCACCGTGGGCGATTTCTCGCTCACATCCACCATCTGCGCCCGCCCCTGCGCATCCAGATGCGTCAATTCCATCCTAGCCTCCAACCTGCGACATCAGGTGGGTTTCGGGCACGATACGTTCGTCTAGGTGATGGCGGTCGGGCTTCATCGCCACGGCGCGCAACAACAAATCGCGCAGCGCCGCATCGTCGGCGCCGCCGCGTAGCAAAGCGCGCAAATCCAGTTCGCGATCCGAGAGCAGGCAGGGCATTAGCTTGCCGTCCGCCGTCAGTCGCAAGCGATTGCAGGCGGCGCAGAAATGCTCGCTGATGGGGCTGATAAAGCCGATCACGCCCCCGGCCCCCGGTAAGCGCCAATAGCGCGCCGGGCCGCTGCCCTCCAATGTAGCCGGCTCTAGCGGACCCAGCGCCTCTTCGATGCGCGCGCGGGTCTCGGCGCTGGATACATAGCTATCCGCCGACCAGTGCTCGCCTGCGCCCAGCGGCATTACCTCGATAAAGCGCACATTCCAGCCCTCATCGCGGGTGCGCTGCGCAAACGCGACGGCTTCATCATCGTTCATGCCGCGCACGGCCACCACATTGATCTTAACCGGCTCCAATCCCGCTGCGCGCGCGGCGGCGACGCCGCCCAGCACGTCATTCAGATTGCCCCAGCGGGTGATCTTGCGAAAACGCTCGGGGTCGAGCGTATCTAGGCTGACGTTGACGCGGCGCAGCCCGGCGGCGAGCAGGTCGGCGGCAAAGGCGGCGAGCAGCACGCCGTTGGTGGTCATGGAGACTTCTTCGATGCCCGGCGTCCGGGCTACCTGCCGCACCAACTCGACGATATCCCGGCGCACCAAAGGCTCGCCGCCGGTGAGCCGCACGTGCTTGAGGCCGACCTCGGCGGCCACGCGCACCACACGGGCGATCTCTTCATAGCGCAGAATCTCGTCGTGGGCGCGCGCCGCCACGCCCTCTTCGGGCATGCAATACACGCAGCGCAAATTGCACCGATCCGTCACTGACACGCGCAAGTATGTAATTGAGCGTCGTTCACTATCACAAGGCGCCAAAGTCATCCCGCCCATCGTTGTTCTTGGACAAGATTTACATGATTAACAGGATTATGAAACAACCACATTCCCTGAAATTCTGTAAATCTTGTTAATCCTGTCAGACTTCCGGTTGCGTAATCATCAATGCCGTGACCGTCGCGCCGCGAGCGAAATCGCCCTGGCCAGCAGGCAGGCGCAATAGGGCGTTAGCCCCCACCAGCGATTTGAGCCGCCCCGACACCTGCACGCCGGTGGTCGCGGCCCACGGTTCGCCGTCGCGCCACTCGACTACGGCGCGTTGGAATTCGGTGCGGTCGTCATCGTGACGCACGTCGTGCGCCAGGCGCACTTGCAGTTCGGGCCGCCATAGCTTGGTATGGCCCCCCAACAGGCGCAGCGCCGGACGAGCGAACATCTCGAACATCACCAGCGAGCTAACCGGGAAACCCGGCAGGCCCAGCACCGCCGCGCCCCGCGCCGTAGCAAAGGTCAATGGCTTGCCTGGCTTGATGGCCACGCGCCCGAAATGCACCGTCCCCAGCTCGGCCAAGAGCGGCTTGATGAGGTCGCGCGCGCCCATCGAGACGCCGCCCGAGCTGAGCGTCAAGTCAGCTTCAGCCAGGCCGCGCTCCAGCGCGGCGCGCAGGGCCGCCTCGTCGTCGGGAATGCGCCCCAGATAGACCGGCGTAGCGCCCGCCGCTTCCACTGCGGCCAGCAAAGCATAGCTATTGGAATCGCGGATTTGGCCGGGGGCCAACGGCTCGCCCGGCGGGACCAGCTCATTCCCAGTAGCCATCACCGCCACACGGGGGCGTGGATGCGCCAGCACCTCGGCGCGGCCCACCATCGCCAGCAGGC
This sequence comes from uncultured Anaerolineales bacterium, assembly GCA_964649365.1. Taxonomy (GTDB): domain Bacteria; phylum Chloroflexota; class Anaerolineae; order UBA1429; family UBA1429; genus CAZYPJ01. The sequence continues at coordinate 4,470 of CAZYPJ010000222.1, forward strand.
CAATCTCGGCCGGCCCCAAGACGGCGCCCTTGTCGAGCACCAATTCGCCCGCGCGGAAATCCTGGCCCACGGGCCGCACGTTTTGGCCGGGCTTGACTTTGGCCAATAGCGTGACCACGCCGCCGGATGCTCGGGTCTGCTCCACGGGAATCACAGCGTCGGCCCCTTCAGGCACCGAGCCGCCCGTCATTAGGCGCGCCGCCGTCCCCGGTTTGACCACCAGCCCTTGGGCCAACCCCGCATCCTGCTGGCCGATAACGCGTCGCTCGGTCGTGGGATCGGCGGCGATGACGGCATAGCCATCCATCGCCGAGGAGGGAAAGGGCGGCATGTTTTCGCTCGCCGCCACGTCCTCGGCCAACACCAGGCCGAGCGCCCGACTGACGGCAACGCTCGTCGGCGCCAGCGGCTTGAGCTGTTTGGCTATGCGCCGCCAGGCTTCTTCGGGCGTGATAACGGGATAAGGGCTTTCGGGTTGGAACATGGTAGAGTCCTCAGTTTTTAGTTATCGGTTATCAGTCATTTGCACGCGGTCAGCAGCCGACCACTGACCACTGATAACTGACAACTATCTCAGCAACAGCACCTGCACCGGCGCGCCCGGCGGCAGGTGGTCGCAATCTTCGGGAATGACGGCCACACCGTCGGCCTCGACCATCGAGGTCAGGATGCCCGACCCCTGGTCGCCGGTGAGTTCAGCAACCAGGCCATCGGCGGTCTCGCACAGGCGCACGCGCAAATAATGGCGGCGGTCGTCCTTGCGTGCGACGCCATCACGCAGCGCTGCCGTGACGGAGGGCCAGCGCCAATCGGCGCGGCCCAGCAGCTTGTAGATCGCCGGCCAGCCGAACAGCGCAAAACTGAGCATCGCCGCCACGGGGTTGCCGGGCAGAGCCAGCAGCGGGACGCCGTTGATCGTCCCAAAGGCCATCGGCTTGCCGGGCTTCATGTTCACCCACCAGAAATCAATACGCCCCTCGGCGGCCAGCACGTCCTTGACCAGGTCGAAATCGCCCACCGAGACGCCGCCCGAGGTGACGAACAGATCGGCCCCGGCCTCCAGGCCCTGGCGGATTTTGGCCACGAGCTGCTCGCGTTGGTCGCGCGCGATGCCCAATAGCAGCGGCTCGGCGCCATAGGCCGCAACCTCAGCAGCCACGGTGTAGCTATTGATATTGCGGATCTGGCCGGGGGCCAACGGCTCGCCCGGGTCGGCCACCTCGTCGCCGGTGGCCAGGATGGCCACCCTGGGTCGGCGGATCACGCTCGCCGCGACGCGCCCCGCCGAGGCCACCATGCCCACCTCTTGCGGGCGGATCAACATCCCCCGACGCAGCACTACGCTCCCGTCGCGCACATCCTCGCCGGCGGCGCGCACATTGGCCCCGCGCTTGGGCGCGACCGCGATCTCGACCCATTCGCCATCGAACGCCGTGTCCTCAAAGCGCACCACCGTGTCGGCGCCCGGGGGGATCGGCGCGCCCGTCATGATGCGCACCGCTTCGCCCGCGCCCACGACCCGGTCGAGCGTGCGCCCGGCGGCCAAGTTCGCGATCACGCGCAAGCGCGGGCGCGCGCCCGCCAGGTCGTCGGCGCGCACGGCATAGCCGTCCATCGCCGAGTTGGCCAGCGGCGGGATATCCATATCGGCCAGCACGTCCTCGGCCAGCGTGCGCCCCAACGTTTGCAGAATGGGCAGGCGCTCCGCCGGCAGTGGGCGGATCGTCGCCAGGATGCGCTCTCGCGCCTCCTCCACGCTCAACAGCGGATAACTCTCGCGATCGGTCACAGCGATTATGCTCCAGGTCGGTATCTCGAAAGGGTTGTCAGTTGTCAGTGAGGCTTCACTGATGACTGATTACTGACCACTGACTACTTGTGCTCGTGCTCCAGATTTTCGCCGCGAATCATCTGAATCGTGTGCGGCAGGATCGGCGCCAGCGTCTCCATCCCCTCGCGCACGGCCTTGGGGTTGCCGGGCAAGTTGACGATCAAGCAGCGCCCGCGAATGCCAGCGATCCCCCGCGAAATGACGGCCAACGGCGTCTTTTTGTAGCCCTCCCAGCGCAACACCTCGGCCAGGCCGGGCATCTCGCGCTCGATGACGGCGCGGGTGGCCTCGGGGGTGTGGTCGCGCGGGGCGGGGCCGGTGCCGCCGGTGGTGACGATCAAGTCGAGATCGCCCCGGTCGGCCAGCGCCGCCAATGTCTGGCTGATTTGCGCGG
>CAZYPJ010000223.1:0-6663 GCA_964649365.1 uncultured Anaerolineales bacterium
CGCTCAACCGACTCGAATATCCATGGCCGCGAGCAGATAGTACGTCCCTAGAGGCAGGGCAAGAGCCATTTGCCCGGCCCTGTGCGACGCCTCTGGAGCGACTGGTGGATTACGCTGAGGGCGACTTGGATGAAGCGCAACGCCAGGCGCTGGGAAACCACCTTGCGACAGGCTGCGCCCATTGCCGCGCTGAATTGGCTTGGCTGATGGAGCTACTGCCCATCATGCGGGCCGATGACGCTGCGCCGCCCAGCGGATCTCTGCTTGCTCAGGCCAGGGCGCTCTACCGCGCGCCCGAATCGGCTCCGCCGTTGCACCGTTGGGAGCCGCTGGCCCAGGAGCGCGAAGCGCGCAAACGCCACACCGGGCGCTGGCTACTGATCGTTGGCCTGGCGGCGCTGGTGGGATTGGGCGGGCTGATCGCCTGGCGTTTCTGGCTGCGGCCACAGACAGGCGTCGTTGCCAGCGTGGAGCGAGGTAGCTTGGCCGCCCAGGGTGCCGCCGACGCTCCCTGGGTGGCCGCCCCCGAAGGCCAAGTGGTGAATCAGGGCTACGCCATCCGCAGCGCCCAGGGCACGGTGGCCACGCTGACCTTTTTCGACGCCAGTTCGATGCGCATCGAACGCGGCGGCGAATGGCGCCGGAGGGATCTATCGGGAAGCCTGAATCAGCGTCTGGGGCGAGTTGTAGTGCGGCAAAAGTTGGGGCGGGCGAGCTATGTTTCGGCGCCGCCTCGGCGCGGCTATGCTTTAAGGCTGCGCGTCGAGACCGACGAGGGTGCGCTCGATCTGGTGGGCGTGGCCACGGTCACTTGCTCGGCCACGGAGGGTACGCGCGTTGAGATGTGGCAAGGTCGAGCTACGCTGGAGGTGGCAGGCAAGCGCATGGCGCTCGGCGCCGGGCAGGCGGCGGTCATTAGCCCACAAAAAGCGATCACGATTATCGGACAAACGCCGTGATAGCGCGCCTATCTCTTCTTCCGTTTTTGTCTGCGACGATTGATCCACTCGAATAACGCCAATCGCGCGCCCAATAGATGCAACGAGATACGCCGCCGCAGCGCGCGCCAGGCGCGTCTCAGCGCTGCCCCGCCATACTCCTCTTCAGCGCCACGTCCCCATTGTACGATCACTGTGGCCCAAGCCAGCCCCGCGCCAAAGGCCGCCATCAGCACATGGTCGCCCGGCTGGATGCGTCCCTGCTCCGCCGCCTCGGCTAGCGCCACCGGCATTGAGGCGGTGGACATATTGGCGTAACGATCCACATTGACGAAAACGCGCTCCAGCGGCACGCGCAGCTTTTCGGAGGCGGACTCGATCAACCGCAGGTTGGCCTGGTGAGGGATGAACAACTCAATGTCGTCCCACGAGAGGCCCGCGTCGGCCACGGCTTGGTTGGCGCGGCGCAACAGCGTGCGCACGGCGAACGAGGCTGTGCGCTGGCCGTCTAGCTCGAGAGTGCTCCAATGCCGTTCGAGCGTGAGCGGACACACCGGGAAAGCGCTGCCGCCCCCTCGGACGGTGAGCGCCTCATAATCCTTGCCCTGCGAACCTAGCGCGGTGTGCAGCACCCCGCCCGGCGCATCGCCGCCCTGCACAATGACTGCGCCGGCGCCATCGCCAAAGAGCACGCAAGTGCGCCGGTCGCTCCAATCGAGATAACGCGAGACTACCTCGGCCCCCACTACCAGGATGCAACGGTACGTCCCACAGCGGATCAGATTGCTGGCTACGGTCAGGGCATAGAGGAACCCCGAACACCCTGAGCGCAGGTCGAACGCGGCGGCGTTGTTCGCGCCCAGCATAGCTTGCACGATGGGCGCTGCGCCGGGGAGTTGGCGGTCGGGCGAAGAAGTTGAGATGATGATGAGGTCGAGATCTTCTACGCTTACCCCGGCCACTTGCAACGCCTGGCGCGCGGCATGGGCCGACATCGAAGCGGTGGTCTCGTCGCCAATGGCGATGTGGCGCTCGCGGATGCCAGTGTGCTCCACGATCCATTTATCGCTGGTATCCACGATTTGCGCCAGGTCGGCGTTGGTCAGCGTAGTCGGGGGGATGTATTTGCCCCACCCGGTGATGTAGGCATATTGAGGCAAGAGGCAAGCTCCTATATCGTTGAGGGCGGCTAGTCAGCCTGGGCAGGGCGCGAACGCAACACCAACACGGTGATAGTCACAGCGGCTGCGAGCAATCCTGCCGATACCCCCAGAATGATTCCTTCACGGAAGGGTCGGGGATATTCGACAGCCAATCCTGCCAGTTTGTGCTGAGCGGCGAATTGCAGATTGTTCGCCAGCCCGGCGCGAAAGTCGGGCGAAGGGCTAACCGGCTTGAGCACGACCTGAACGCGATCCTCCAACTCTTCAGCCGCCTCAATAGAAGGAGGCAAAAGCCCCCACCATTCCAGTCGTTCGCGACTGCGAGCGGCCAGGGCGCTCAGGCGCTGGCGAGCGCGTTCCACCAGTAGGCTGACCCTGTTCGTCATTCGGTATTCAGGCCTTTCTTGAGCAGTTCCTTGCGCATTTGCAGCAGAGTACGATGGTAGAGCGATTTGATCGCCCCTTCGGTGCGCCCCATGATGCTGCCGATCTCGGTGTTCGACAAGCCCTCGGTGAATTTCAGCACCAGCAGCTCTTGGCGCGTCGCGTCGAGATCCTGGATCAACTTGCGCACCAACTGGATATTATCTTCCGATTCCATGTGAAATTCGGGGTGCTCTTCGGCCACGCTGCGGACAACCAGCTCGTCGAGCGAGACGACGGGCCGGCGGTGGCGGTCGCGGTGCCAATTGGCCACCAGGTTGTGCGCAATGCGATAGAGCCAGGCCGAAAAGGGCACGCCCTTGTTCTCATAGGTGCGAATGTGCGACATGGCGCGATAAAACACGCGCGAGGTCAAATCCTCGGCGTCGTGTACATTGTTGACCCGGTGAAAGATATAGCTATAGATACGATCCACATAATGGTCATAAAGCTCGCCAAATGCGTTCGCATCCGTGCGGGCCGCTTCGATGCAAGCGTCCTCATCCCATTCCAAGCTTACGCCCTCTCTTCTTGGGTGTAACACCTGATCGGCCATCGGGTTGCGCCCGATTCGCTGCCGTCGTTCGTGGGCGCGCTTAGTGTACGGGTAAAGGGCGCTATGTCAAGTATTGCGGGCGTGCATTCGTCTCGCTTGCGCCTCAGCGTTTTTAAGGTTACAATCTTGCCGCATATGTGCAATGATCCATTCGTGGGAGGCAATATGACCGTACATGCTGATGTCGCCGTCGTTGGCGCAGGGCCGGGAGGATACGTCGCCGCTATCCGCGCGGCGCAGTTGGGCGCCAAGGTTGTTTGCATCGAAAAACACTGGCTGGGCGGCGTGTGCCTGAACGAGGGCTGCATCCCCACCAAAACACTGTTGCGCACCGCCGAGGTGTTTGCGCTGGTCAAAGAGGCGGCGCGCTACGGTGTGCTCACTAACGATCCGCAGGTGGATTGGGCCAAAGTGCAGGCCCGCCGCAAGCAGGTGACGGCGCAAATGGTGGGCGGCGTAGCGAAATTGCTCGACCGCGCCGGTGTGCAGGTGATCCGTGGCGCGGCGCGCTTCATCCGCGCTAACACTCTGGCGGTGGATCTACCTGACGGCCAGGAAACGGTTGTGGCGACCAAGATCATCCTCGCTACCGGCAGCCGCACCATGCAAGTGCCTATCCCCGGCATTGACGGCCCGGGCGTGATTGATTACGCTGTGGCGCTGACCGCCGAGACCCTGCCGCAGAGCTTGTGCGTCATCGGCGGCGGGGCCATCGGACTGGAGTTCGCCAGCCTGTTCCGCACCTTTGGGGCCGAGGTCACCATCGTCGAGATGCTGCCGCGCCTAGCCCCGCTGATGGATGCCTCTATCGGCGAGGGGCTGGCTTGGACGTTCGGCAATCAGGGGATCGAGGTGCTCACCTCGACGCGGGTAACGGGAATCAGATCGGGTGAGCAGGGCTGCGCCGTGACGACGCAAGGCCCCGACGGCGAGCGGGTGATCGAAGCGCAACTGGTGCTCTCGGCCATTGGGCGCAGTCCCAATGTCGAGAACCTGGGGCTGGAAGCTATCGGGCTCAAGCCGACGCGCAAGGGCATCCAGGTGGACGACCGGATGCGCACCGCCGCGCCCGATGTCTATGCTATCGGCGACGTGGCTGCGGAGGGGCCGATGCTGGCGCACGTGGCTTCGCATCAGGGCGTTGTGGCTGCCGAGGACGCCCTGGGCCACTCGGCGCACATGGATTACGCCGCTGTACCGAGCTGCATCTATTCGCTGCCCGAGGCCGCCGGCGTCGGTTTGACCGAAGAGCAGGCGCGCCAAGCCAAGTACGAAGTGCAGGTGGGCGTGTTCGCCCTGGCCAACAACGGCAAATCGGTGGCGATGGGCGACACCGACGGCTTTGTGAAGGTGGTGAGCGAGGCGGCCCATGGCGCGATCCTGGGCGTGCACGTTGTCGGCCCGCACGCCAGCGACCTGGTGCTGGAGGGCACGCTGGCGCTGACGCTGGAGGCCACGCTCGATGAGATCGAGCGCACCATCCACCCGCACCCGGCCCTGGGCGAAGCCATCGCCGAAGCCGCCCTGGCCGCCCGTGGCCGTGCTATTCACTTGCCCAAATCGTAAGGATGCGAAACCGCAGAGGCGCAGAGCGCGCAGAGGCAAGAAAAGGGGGACGCGGATTAACGCTGATTCTCACGGATGATATGGATCAATATGATCCGCGCCTTTCCGTGTTTATCCGTGTCCAAGAATCTCTGCGTTCTCTGTTACTCTGCGGTTAGTGAAAGAGCAAAGGAGAAAAATGCAAACTGACGTGCTGTATCGCCCGTCGTATTCGATGGCTGTCGTCAAGCTGGAGGGCGGCGAAAAGATCCGCGTCGAGGCCGGCTCGATGGTCGGTATGACCTCGGGCGTCACGCTTCAGACCAAAGCCAGCGGCGGCATCTTGGGGTCGCTGGCGCGCTCGGTGCTGGGCGGCGAGAGCTTTTTCGTCACCGAGTTCGAGGCCGGCCCCCAGGGCGGAACCATCACCCTGGCCCCGGCGCTCCCCGGCGACCTGGCCGTGCTCAACCAGGATGGTTCGCGGGCGCTGATGGTGCAATCGGGCAGCTATGTCGCTTCTTCGATGGACATCACCGTCAACACCAAGTGGGGCGGCGCCAAGACCTTTTTCGCCCGCGAGGGGTTGTTTATGCTGCAATGCACCGGCGCCGGGCAGATCATCCTTTCCAGCTATGGCGCCATCCACGAGATGACGCTGGGGCCGAACGAGATGTTCACGGTGGATACCGGCCACTTGGTGGCCTTTGACGAGGGGATCGGGTTCAAGGTGCGGCCCATCGGCGGGATCAAATCCACCCTGTTTTCGGGCGAGGGCTTGGTGGTAGACCTGACCGGTCCGGGCCGCGTGCTGATCCAGACGCGCAGCGCCGACGCCTTCCTTTCGTGGCTGACGCCGGAAGTGCAACGACGGCTGCCGAAATCGAGCTAGTCATTCTCGCGTAGCCGCGGTTTCCAACCGCGAACTGTGCGCGATTTGGAAATCGCGGCTACGTCAAGCGCAAACTCTCCACGAACGCCCGCCCCGCCGCTATTGCAGCGGCCAACCGCCGTGTTCCTCGATCACCTCATCTATCTCGGCCATCAGGCGCATCGTCTCGGATAGGGCGGTGACGACGCGCTGATAGTGCAACAGGTCGTCGAAGGAAAGCTGCCGCCCCTTGCGATCCTTCAGCCATTTTTCGCATACCTGATAGCCGCCCACCATAAAAGCCCACACCTCGGGCGGCACGTCCTCAAAGTATTGCGTCGCGTTGATATAGACGCGCCCCGCTTGCTCCCCCTGCGGCTCGGCGTAGCGCACTTGGGCCACGCGGTTATCGCCCGCGACGGGAAAGCGCGTCACCAACCGCGCCAGCGCCGGCGATTCCAACAGGTGCAGCGCCGCTAATTCGCGCCCCAAGGCCGCCAACGCGCGGAACAACTCGGCGTCGCCGGTGAGGGGGATGCGGGGGAAATCTATTTTCAAGAATTCGGCGTACCGCGCGCGATAGGCGGGCGAGTGCAACACGGCATAGATATAGTGGAACACGTCCTCGGGAGATAGCGCGCCCTCACCCTGGCCCTCTCCCACAGGGAGAGGGAATACGGCGGCGCGCAGGCCCAGTTTGGCCCCCAGCGCAGCCAAAAAGGCCGGCGCGAAATTGGCCCGCCGCCCCGCGCCCGCGTCTATGCCGGGCAGCTCGCCAGTGGTGGGGTAGAGGTAGAGGGGGAAAATGTTGGATCCGTCTTTGATTTCAACATAGACCGCAGGAGCGGGAGCATCCGACACGAGGATATGCTGCCACTGTTCCGCTTTTGTTTGACGAACCGTGTTGAGGCACAGATTCTTCTTTCCAGCCACATGATCGAGCAGTTCGCGGCGGGGATAATCCATCGCCACATCGCTAAAGTAACAAGGCCGCCAATCGAAAGGCCGGTAAAGGCAGCGTATAATTTTGCGTTGCCAGGCGTCATCCGCTCGGATAGCCTGGAGCGCTTTGGCAAGCTGCCAATCGCGGTTATCGCGAAGCTGGTAGCGTTCGGCGTATTCGGCGTCCGAAATAGATCGCCGTGTCAGGCAGATCGCCGAAAAGATATC
>CAZYPJ010000224.1:0-6662 GCA_964649365.1 uncultured Anaerolineales bacterium
GCGCGCTGCGCTGGCCGAGGCCGATGCTTTAGCGGCAGTGCGGCAAATTCGCGCTGGTTTGCCCGTCCAGGTGAATGTCGAGGGCGAGATGGTGGAATTGGCCCCCGAAGAGATCATTGTCAATACCCAGCCTGCCGAGGGTCTGGCAGTGGCGGCAGAAAAGGGGATCACCGTCGCCATTGATGCGGTTGTCACCCCCGAACTGCGCGCCGAGGGGTTGGTACGCGACATCGTGCGTCAGATCCAGACAATGCGCAAAGAAGCCAATTATCAGCTCGACCAGCGTATTGTGGTGGGCCTCTTCGGTCTGAGCGACGAGCTACGCTCCGACGTGGCCCTCTTTGATCGCTATCTCTGCGATGAGACGCTCTGCGTGGATCTGCGTTACCAGGGCGAAGCGGAGGCGTGGGATCAGCGTGCATCCGTGAAACTGGGCGGAGCGACCATCGAAATTGCGGTGCGTCGTTAAGCTATTCGCTTGGTATCGCGCGGCCCGATGTGCATTTCACGCCGGGCCGCGTTTTCTTGGCGGCAGACAGATGACAAGAATGTCACACAAAATGGGCGTTATGTTCATTGACTAGGAACATTAGCCATGTTATGATAGCGGTGAAGACAATCGAAAAGCCAACCTCTCGACCGACACCTGCCTGGATAGCATCCCTTTGGCAGTCTATCTTTAGGGTTCTAGGAGGGTCAAGATGGCAAGATCAACGGCGATCACAGTCTTTCGAGAGGCGCCGACCGGCGCCAGGGTGGTCAAGGCTTTCTCCAAGTATCAAGCCCGATGTGAGGGCATTCTTGATCAAGAGCACGTGATTCCGGTAGGCGCGTGGGTGGATGTGGGCATCGAGTGGGACGCTATCGACCAGGCCACAGCGCAAGAGAATTGGTCGGCGATTCACATCGCCGTCTCGGTGGACGGCCAAGAGATCGTGTCTCCCAAGCAGTACACCATCGGCCCACATACGGTGCAGATCGAGTGCCCCGAACGCACGCGCACAGGCTATGCCATGGCGCTCCAGATGATCGTACCCCCGCTCTCGCCCGGCGACCATCAAGTGAGATGGATCATCACTTTCGAGCGCGACTTGAGCGACGGCTGGGATCGGTATCCTCAAGTAGAGACTATCGAGGTCACCAGCACGCTACATGCATTGGCCGCCCTGGCGACGAACGCATAGCGCAGATCGCTTCACGATAGACAACATCACTCGCAGCGCGGCGACAGGCAGATTCCTTCGCGCGGCGCTGCGAGATGCGGAGAAGTGTGTGTTCCGACCACGATCAATCAATCCCTCACGGCCTTGGATAACTCGCCATGAGTGACCTGGCAGTTACATGTCCCCGGCTCGCCCTAGTTCCTCGCCTTATACTATTCGGCGCTTTGCTCTTCCATTGCTCATTCCTCGTTTCTTGGCGAACGGGGTTCTGGAATCGCTTTACGTTTGATTCCACCGCCACCCAGGGCTGGCGTGGCTGGGATTTTTTCGCCGTCTATCAAGCGGGCCACAACGTGCTGACTGGCGTCAGCGCCTATGAAAGCGATAACGAATGTATCGAGGTGGTCGCGCCGCGCTACACGCCTTTTCGCTATCTGCCAGCGATGGCCTACACGTTGGGCGCGGCGCTCAACGCTTTGCCGCCATTGTGGGCCTTTCGTCTGTGGGTCATCGTCACCGAGATAGTGTGGTTATGGTGCGCGTATCGCTCCTGGAGGTCGGGGCGCGACCGCAACCAGGGGGCCATCTTGGCAGCGATGTGGCTATTTTTCACGCCCTATTATCTCGAGATCTATTTGGGACAATTTTCCGCCGTGCAGTCGGCCCTAATCCTGACAATGCTCGATGCAGCGAGCGCGCCGCTGGGTTGGCGCTACGATCTAGCATGGATAGTCAGCCTATTATGGAAACAGAATACTGGGCTATTGGCTCCGTTGTTCGTAAGGCAGCGACGCTGGACCGCTTTGGGTCTAGCAGCGCTGGCCGTGAGCGCAACGTCAACACCCTATTTCGCCCTATACCCTGAGGCGCTGTCTTCATTTCTGAGCAATTTCCGCTCCGGACCGCCGGCGGCTAATCTCGGCAATCTGGGCGCACGCCAGGCTCTCTACAGCGTAGTCTCAGCCTTGCTTCCTGGTCTAGCTCCTTCAACCCATCAAAAGCTGCAAATCCTCTGGGTCATTACGCTGGTCGTCGTCAATTTGTGGCTCACTTTTCGATGCCGGCTCGACCCCACGCTCCATATCGCGTTGTGGGTGACCAGCTATTTTCTGGTATATCATCAAGTATGGGAACATCACTATGTCATGCTGCTGCCCATTCTCGTGACGCTCTATCGGCGCACGAGTTCATGTTGGGTGATAGCGCTGTACGTTCTGATCGCGATATGGACGCCCTACATTCTGGTTGATCCGACAGGGATAGCAGCTTACCATGCTCCAATGCGCTGGACGGCGCTGGAGCCGCGTGGGTTGGATGTGCTCTACCACGCGTCCAAAGCGGCGCCTACGCTGCTACTATGGGCGTATATCGCTCGCGCCATTGGGCGCGCCCGGCTTGCGCCGCAGGAGGCCGAGTGCTCCCCTCGCTGAGACAGCTTTTCGACGCCAGCTACCTCTACGCCCAAAACGCGCGCCCGCTGGGAACATGGAGCATGGGCTTGATCGCTTTAGGCGTGATGCTGCTGGCGAGCTTGGGCGCAGCTTGGGTCTGGCAGGCGTACGTCCTCAGCAAAAGGCAAGCGTCGTTGGCGCCGACCATCAGCATAGCAGCCTGCGCAACAAGTCTAGTGTGCCTGCTGGGGCGTGTATATGCGGTAGGGCCGTTTTCAGCGCGCGTGTGGAATGTAGCAGCGATAACCGCAGCTCTGCTTGCGCCGTTGATGCACCGGATGCTGCATTGGCCCTGGCCGGGCCATATCCATTTATTAGGTCGCGCCCTGGCCTGCGCTTTGCGCCCCGACGATGCGCCGCTCCCTAGAGGCTGGGCTTGCGCCTGGGGGATGGTGCATGTCGGCAGCCTGTACACGCTGGCCACGCACGATGGGTTGGGGTGGTTGCCCACAGTCATCGCGATCGCCTGCCTACTCGTCGCTTCGCTGGCTTCACTGCGCACACAGGGCCGCCCTTATCTATCTCTACGTGTGGAGGTCTTGACCCCGCTGGTGTTGCCCTATGTAGCCAGTTTCCTGCGCTGGCTAGTCAACGAGCCGCTGGCATCGGACGTTGCCCTCTATCACGCTTTTCCTTTTGCCGACCCCTGGTCGTTCTGGTTTGACCTGCGGACAATGCTATTTGCTGGGCTTGCCTGGATGCTACTTGCCACTGGCGCGCTATGCTGGAGCCACGTTCGGTCTCGCGCCAATGGTTCGGCTTGGCTCGGCGTAGGGCTGCTAACCGCGAGCGCAATCTGGTTCCTCTCCGCCGCCGCCACACATCTTAGCTACGGCGTCACGGGCAGTGATCCTTACTGCTACCTGCAAATGGCTGCCGACCTGGCCGAGCGAGGTACGCCGCTGCACTATTTCTCACTGACGGATCTGGCGTGCCCAGTGGGTGGTCCCCCTTGGCCCCTCGCGCCGGGCGGGTATGCCCCGCCCGCGATTGATGGCGCGGCGGCAACCGTGTGGCCCATAGGCTGGCCATCGTTGCTCGCTCCGTTCTACCGTTTGGGGGGAGAAAGCATCGCTTTGTGGATCGCACCCTGTTGCGCAATTGCGTCGGCGCTTGCTATCTGGGCGCTGGCGCGCGAGGTCTGGCCTAGTTCGAAGTGGGAATCATGGCTTGTTGGAGGACTGGCGGCGGCCATCACGCTTACCTCGCGCGAGGCGGCGCTGCGCACTTTTGTGCCAATGGCCGACTCTGCCGCGCTACTCCGCGCTGGCATCATGCTCTGGTGCTTGGCTCGCGCACGTCGGCGCGACGCGTTGGGCTGGAGCGCGCTGGCGGGCGTCGCATTCGCTTTGGCCTATTGGGTGCGCCATCCATTGCTTTTTCTAGCCCCTGCCGCAGCGATATTGTTTCAAGGAGTGCGGCCCTGGAAACGGCGTGCGAGTCACTTGGTCGTTTTCGCGGGAACGGCGCTATTTACAGCTCTGCCCGATTTGTTTTATCATCGCGCCGCATTTGGCTCTATTTGGGTCGCCGAATCGCCCGAACGCCACCTGTTGGCCTGGCGCCATATTGGCTTCACCTTCCAGGTGTTGCTGAACGATGGCTGGCTGCGACGCGGCGAATTCGGTTATCTCTGGCCGTTTGTTGCGTATGGTCTGTGGCGGCAATGGCGCGATGCGACAACACGCTCGTGGGCGCTGGCGTTGACGGCAAGCTTTTGCAGCACATTATTATTTCATCTATCATACAGCGCCTTGCGTTGGCGCGATTTGATCGCCTTGTTTCCCTGGCTGGGGATGTGGGCCGCCCAAGGGATTATCGCCTTGTGGCAGCGAGCCGACAGTTATCTTCATGAAGCTGATCGGCTGCGGCGACGCGCCCTCGTGATCCTGGTCGTCGTGGCAAGCCTAGCGGCGCGCGGAGAAGCTACGCTCTATTTGCCGTGGGAAAGAGATGTATGGGTGTTCGGTCACGTCTCGCAACAAGAGCGCGCCGAATTCGACCGTCTGGCCGCTATCTTGCCTGCCAATGCTACCATTGGCGCTGGCTTGAACAGCGGCGCCTTGTTGCGCTATACAAATCGCTCTACGTTTCGCCCCGCGCATTGGTCCGATGAAGAAATAAGCCTCTTTATAACAACATTATCCGACCAAGGGTCTGCCATTTATCTACTAGACGACGGTCAAGAAATGGCACAAACTCTATTCCGACTGCATTCACTATACTCCATCCAATTGGTCAGTGAATTTGCGCTTCCCGCTTTCGGGCTCGGCGGCGAGAAACTAGATCAGATGACCCCGCTCTACCTACTCGTTTTCCCTCAATAGTGACTTTTGTCGTAGCTCAGCAGCGGCCTCACCCCCTATAATAGAACCAGAGACTATTGTTAGGAGGAAAGCGTGAGTGATTCTTGTGCGCTTCCTCGGATTTCGGTCGAACAATGTAACTTGTGCGGCCTATGTGTACTTGCCTGCCCACAGGGTTCGCTAGTGATCGTGGAACACAGGCTCGATTTGGGGCGACCCGAAGCGTGCGATGGCTGTGGGAGCTGCGAACAGACCTGCCCTGAAGGGGCCATAGATTGTGAATTCACCATTGTGTGGGGCCAGGCGCAAAACGAACCTGAACCCCAAAACTAGGGAGGAAAGAATCGTGCTCAATCGCTTCATATACTTGGATAACGCCGCTGCGACACGCCTCGACGAACGCGTGTTGGACGCCATGAAACCCTATCTGTTCGACACCTACGCCGTAGCTACATCGCAGTTCGGCTATTCGCTGGGGGTTGACGCCAAAGACGCGCTCGACGCCGCCCGCGCCTCTATTGCGCAGCGATTGGGCGCCTCTGCGGAGGAACTGGTATTCACATCGGGCAGCACCGAATCGAGCAATATGGCGCTCAAGGGAGTGGCGCTGGCGCTGGGCGCGAAAAAGGGCCGCCACATCATTACCAGCAAGATCGAGGATTTCCCCGTGCTCTACAGCGCCCGGGCATTGGAAAAGCAGGGCTTTAGCGTAACCTACCTTGACGCCGACAGCGATGGTCGGGTTGATCCCGATCAACTGGCCCGCGCCATCACGCCGCAGACAATTCTGGTTTCGGTTCAAACGGCCAATCAAGAGATCGGCACGCTTCAAGACATTGCCGCTATCGGCAAGCTCTGCCGTGAACGTGAAGTGCTGTTCCATACCGATGCTACCCATGCCTTTCCACGTGTAGCGTTGGATGTGCGCCAAGTCCCAGCAGATTTGATCACGCTCACCGCGCATCTGATCCACGGCCCTAAAGGCGTGGGCGCGCTCTATATCCGCCAAGGGACGCCGCTCACCAAGTGGATGGACGGCGGCTTTCAAGAGTTCAACCTGCGCGGCGGCGAAGAGAATATTCCCGGCATCATAGGTTTTGCTCGCGCGGTAGAGCTAGCGACGCCTGAAGAGACTGCCCGTTTGCAGGCGATGCGCGACAGATTGATCGCGCGTTTGTTGCAAACGCCGCATTCGCGGCTAAATGGCCACCCCACACTACGCTTGCCGCAGAACGCCAATATCTCATTCCGTTTTGTGGAGGGCGAATCCATCCTGTTGCATCTCGATATGCGCGGCTTTGCCGTGAGCACAGGGTCGGCGTGCTTCAGCCGCTCGCTAGAAGCCAGCCATGTTATCCTGGGCATCGGCGGGGACCATGAACGAGCGCACGGCTCTGTTCGCCTGACGGTGGGACGCTTTAACACTGACCAAGACGTGGACAGAGTGACAGAAGCTCTGCCCGATGTGATTGCCAATCTGCGGGCCATCAGCCCGCTGGGGAAGGAGTTGTAATTATGCCATTGCCTTATTCTGACGTTGTCATGGAACATTTCAAGCACCCGCACAATGTAGGCCGGATCGAGGATGCTGACGCCAAAGCTATAGAAGGCAGCCCCGCCTGCGGCGACATGGTCGCCGTGTATCTCAAGGTAGAAGAGGGCAGCAAGCGCATCCCCGACATCAAGTTCGAATCCTATCGTTTCGCCTCAAATATCGCCACCTGCTCGATCATCACCCAGCT
>CAZYPJ010000225.1:0-6654 GCA_964649365.1 uncultured Anaerolineales bacterium
AGCTGCTGGCGATATAGTACACCAATCCTTGCTGATCGCGCACGCGGTCGCCCAATCGCCCCGCCAGCCCCAAACGCCCCATAATTAGGTTTGCCATCATTGCCGGGTAACAGTCGGGCGAAGTGCGCGCCATGCCCACCGTTCCCCAGATCAAATCGACTTGGGATTTGCCAGGAATCTCGATGCATCGCCTCATAGCAGGAGGTGTAATCGCTGCCGGAATGATATGTGGGCTGCGATGGCCAGAGCTTGGCCAGCGCCCGATCGTTTGTTGTAATTTGTCGAGCACCCGGCTTGTCTCTACCGCGCCTACCACACTTAGCACTACCGACGCCGGATCATAATGCTGGTGGTAGAATGATACGATGTCGTCTTGGGTAAAAGAGGCGACGGTCTCGCGATTCCCCAGAGTTGAACGGGCGTAGGGATGACCGGTAGGATACAAAGCCGACATGAAGGCAAGATCGGCCTGATAGCTGGTGTCCATCGCCAGGACGCTCAGGGATGTGAGAATTTGGCCGCGCAATTTCTCCAATTCGACCTTCGGGAAAGCTGGCTCTGTCAGAATTTCGACCAACAGATCAACCAGTAGGTCAAAGTCGCTGGCTAAAGACTGGCCTTCGAATCCCATATCATCCAGGCCAGCAGAGAAACTCAGAGAGGCTCCCACATCGTCGAGCGCTACATTCAGTTCCTGAAAGGTATGGAGGCGCGTACCCCGGCGCAACATGGAGGCGGTGAGGTCAGCCAACCCTTCGGCTTGCGGCGGCTCATGGACGCTGCCAGCTTCCAAATCGCCCTGGATCGTTACCGAGGCGCTGGTAGGATTTTCTTTGATGAGCACCGTGACGCCATTATCCAACTTGGCCCGCGTTACAGTCTCGGGGCTAATGGGCAGGTTGTGCGCAGCGCCAGTGTAAAAGCACGATCCTTCATAAGGTATCACCCAGCGCTCCAACTCGTCGGGTTCTGTCTCGGTGTCAGAGCCTTCCTCGGTCGGCAAGAACCAACCTACGGCGCGATTGTCCTCGCCCAAATACGTCCGCGCTACGCGTAGCACATCATCGGAGGTTACTCGTGTCAGCTCATCCAGCACGCTATCCATGCGCTGATAATTGTCCACAATATCGAGAAAGCCCAGCGTCAAAGCCTGGCTGGTGACGCTTTCGCTGCTGTAAGCGAACTGGGCTTGCGTTTGTCGAACCGCGACTGCCAATTCGTGCTCCGATACCGGTTCTTGTTGCAACTTGGCGATCTCGGCCAGCAATGCTTGCTCTACAGGCTGTGGCTCGCGCCCTTCGCGCACCGTGGCCCCTAACGACAGCGTAAAGGGATCGAGGCTGGGATGATAATGACTGCCCACCGATGAAGCTAGTTGGGTCTCGACCAGGGCGCGGTAAAGCCGCGCGCTGCGCGCTTGAGAGTCGCCAAAGGCGAACATGGCTTTGCCGCCCGATAGGATGGCATCGAGCACCACAAGGGGGATATAGTCGGGATGCGAGACGGGCGGCGTATGGTAAGAGATGCGCACTAGCGGCACGCGCCCAGGCATGTGTATGGTCACGCGCCGTTCGCCGTGCTGAGGCGGCTCGGGGCGCGCTGATGAGGATGGCGTAATACCCGCTGGGATGGCCCCAAAGTAACGTTCAATCAAGGCCAAATGCGCCTCGGCGTTCAAGTCGCCTACTACCACCAGAACGGCGTTGTTGGGCATATAATGCTGCCGATAGTGGGCGTATAGCTGATCGCGAGTGATAGCTTGTAGGTCCGCTTTCCAACCGATGGTCTGGTGGTGATAGGGGTGTACGCGAAACATCGCGGCCACTACTTCCTCGGCCAACACATAACGCGGCTCATTCTCTGAACCTTCGCGCTCGGCGATAATGACGGTGCGCTCAGCATCCACCTCATCTGGGGCAAAGCTGGCCGAGGTCATGCGGTCGGCTTCGATGCGCAACGCCAACTCGGCGCGGTCGCTGGGCAGCGTAGTATAGTAGGTAGTAAAGTCATAGCTGGTCATGGCATTGAGATAGCCCCCCTCACGATCCACCGCCCGCATGATCGCTCCCTTGGGGAATTGGCTCGAGCCCTTGAACATCATGTGCTCTACCCAATGCGAAAGCCCGGTGCAACCTTCGACCTCGTCGCGACTGCCCACACGATACCATAGCCAGGTGCTGGTGACGGGGGCGGTATGCACTTCTTTGAGAATCACTTTGAGGCCGTTGTCGAGATAGGCTTCGCGGATCGGTGAGGGCATCGCGCCTCCTGTTGCGCAAGGATAGAGGAATCGAGGGGGTCATTGGCGCGAGTATAGCATCAAGGGATACATTGCGCAAGGTATAAGAAAGCCCTCCCCGCCCAAGACAAGGAGGGCGATTATGCACGATTACTTTCTAGTGACAGATCAGTCGTTTTGGCGATGCTGGGGCAAGCGCAACTCTTCGCTCGATATTTGTTGGTAGTAGATGCCCAACCACGGCGTTTCTCCGCCCTTGTCGGGGTGACGACCCAATGTCACCGTCACAGTGCGCTCCCGGCCTTGCCGCCAGATGAGCAATTCGATCTCGTCGCCGGGGTCGTAGTCCGAGAGCATCTCGGAGAGACTGATTTCGCTCAGGGTCTCGCCATTGACCTCCAGAATGATGTCGCCTTGGCGCAATCCGGCGCGCTCGGCAGGGCTGTCTTCGACGACCTCGGTCACCAGCGCGCCCCCTTTACCGAGCGAGGGAAGCTCTAGCTCAGGTAGATTTTCGGGTATCCGAGGGGTCGGGATTTCCAGTTGCGGCAGTTCACGCCACATATCACGCGATCGTTCACTAGTCGCTGCTCGCTTGCCGGCCACATAGCCCGCCATGCCCCCTGCTACTGCGCTGATGCCGCATATCAGCAACAGCCCCACGATAATCGCCAGGATGATCCATAGACTGCGGTTGCTCTTTTTCTCTTCCATAGGGACAAACCTCCTAGACTACTTGTTGGAATAGTTATCCGGCCAACACAAAACTGCTGCTTGGCCATCGCAGCGCCTCATATTCATTATACGCGGCGCAGGGTTAAATGTTCCGCTCAATCGGGTACGACTTGCCAAAAACCCAACTCTTGGCGGAACTGATCCATTTTCTCATCCGATAGGCGGATGTATTTGGCTTCCGCGGTAGCCGCCACCGCGCCATCGGCCAGGCGCACCTCGCCTTTGCCTTCCATCACGCGGCTGCGCAGGCGCACCATCTCGCCCACCACAGTAAGCGGCTGCCCCGTTGGCACGGGCTTGAGGAACGATACATTTAACGAGACGGTCATTGCCCAGATATCATGGCGCACTAACGTGCGTCCGATGGTTTCATCGAGCAAAGCGCAAATAATGCCGCCGTGTAACACGCCGGGATACCCTTGATGTTCCTCAAGCGGTTCGAATTGGGCTATAACGCGACTCTCATCGTCATCGTAGAATTTCAAGTGCAGGCCGATAGGGTTTTCGAGGCCGCACAGAAAACAATAGCGGGAATTGGGCTGTTTCTGCATGGGTGTCTTCCTTTCACGAGATAGCAAGCGTCTTATAGGATGCTTGCGCCGCGTTGTCAACACGCATTCGTCTTGGCACAGGGCGTATTTGAGCTATAATAAGCCCGCTCGCCGCCCCAAGCCTATGGTGGGCACTGGAGGACATCATGCAACCCAACCCTGTTCTGTTTCGGATCGGGCCGATCTCGGTCTATTGGTATGGCGTGTTGATCGTAAGCGGCGCCATGTTAGCGGCCCACATTGCCAGCAAGCTATCCAGCCGCAACGGACATGACCCCGAAATGGCCTGGAACTTGTTATTGATATGCCTGTTCACGGGTATCATTGGCGCACGGGTTTACCACATCATTTCCAGTTGGGACTATTATCGCGCCAACCCGGGCGAGATGTTTGGCCTTCAAATGAGCGGCTTTGGCATCTTTGGGGCTGTATTTGGCGGGTTAATCGGTTTGTGGTTCTTTGCAAGGTACCACAAGCTGCGCTTTCTCGAATGGACTGATTATATCGCGCCGGGTTTGATTTTGGCTCAGGCCATCGGCCGCTGGGGCAATTTTTTCAACCAAGAGCTGTATGGTTATCCAACCAACCTCCCTTGGGGGATCTATATTGCGCCGGAGCACCGACTGCCCGGCTTGGAGATGTACGACCGTTTTCATCCCACTTTTCTCTACGAGTCCATCCTTAATTTCGCCGGCTTTTTGGTGCTATTCTATCTAGTTCGTAACTGGCGGAAAAACCGACTCTATGGCGATATCTTTTTTCTCTATGGCATTATCTATGCTGTGATTCGATTCTTTGTCGAAATGCAGCGCCCCGATGCCTGGAAAATCGGGGATATCCCTACAGCGCAATGGGTTTCGATAGGTATGTTCGTCCTGTTTGGGGCGTTGATGTTCATTCGGCGCAAGCTAGGCCGTCCCAGTATGATCTATACGCCGGGCATGCCCTGGCAGCCGCCTACAGAGGATGAGCCTCAAAAGAGCGCTGACCGCTCTGACGATGTCGCCGACAGAAACGGTGATGTTTGAGTCGCGAGGGCGCCATGTTGCAAGATGGTGACCGCGCTAATTACCAAGTAGCGCTCGATGTTTTCGAAGGCCCGCTGGATCTGCTCCTGCGTCTCATTGAGCGCGAAGAGCTGGATATTACCCGGGTTTCGTTGGCTATGGTTGCCGATCAGTACCTGGCTCATGTGGCCCTGCTCCAGCAGCTCTCGGCGGCTAACTTGGCTGATTTCCTGGTCATTGCCGCCAAGTTGCTGGTGATCAAGTCGCGAGCTTTGTTGCCTCGGCCCGAAAACCAGGCGGATGTCGAGGAGGAGGATGTAGGCGAACAACTGGCGCGCCAGCTCTTGGAGTACAAGCGTTTCAAGGAAGCGGCGAACAGACTGCGCGAAATCGAGGCGCAGGGGCTGAGGATCTATCCACGCATGGCGCCGCCGCCCCAGATCGAAAAGCAACTTCAAGCTGGCGAAGTGACGTTGGATGAGTTATTGGCCGCTTTCAAGCGGGTGTTGGAGGCGCACCCGCCGATGCCGCCGGTGGATGATGTGGTCGCCCCTGTGGTTATCCACATCAGCGATTGCATCGAGGCGATCAACGCACGGCTCAAACGGTATGGCCAAGTCCGCTTTAGCACGTTGATGCGTCGTGCGCGTTCCCGCCTGGAGGTGATCGTCACCTTTATGGCAGTGCTCGAAATGATCAAGCAGCAGCGTTTACGGGCGATGCAAGAGCGACCTTTTGGCGAGATCTCTCTCCAAGCCCGTGAACCCGATCCGGGGGTCGAGATTCCACCTTCTGACCTTTCCGAATACGGCGAAATGGCCAGCAGCTAGACGGTTGCTCTTGACTCATAGGCCTTGATAGCCTGTTCCGCCAGCGCTGACCAGGTATAATGTGTATGCATAACTTTGGCTGCCGCCTGGCCCAATTGCCGTCGCAAAGATTCATCGCACAGTAACCGTACAATGGACAACGCCATCGCTTCCACATCCCCTGCAGGTGTGAGTAATCCGGTCTCTTGGTGGATGATGTATTCGGTGTTTTGCCCTACCGCGTCGGCTACTACCGCTACCCCCGCTCCGAGTAGGTCGGTCAATTTGACTGAGCATTTGGTGCGATTCACCAGTGTGTCGTCGAACGGATAGAACGCGACGTCGGTTGCAGCAAAGTAATCGGGCAATGCCTCTTGGTCCACCCACCCCGCGCGGATTACGCGATCTCCCAAGCCCGCGTCAGCGACCAGCGCATCGAAACGCGCGTCATCGCGCGCAAAGAGACCTCGTCCGACGACCAGCAGGCGCGCCTCAGGAATCTGTGCGACGACACGCTGATACACCGCAACGGCGCGAGCCACGTCGAACTCGAAAAACCTTGTGTAGAGCAAGATGACCGGCGCGTCGCTCAAGTCATACGCTTTGCGCACAGCAGCGTTATTCCCCTGCTGAATAGCCTCTACTCCGTTGGGCAGATAGATCACTCGGTTGGGGGGCGCGCCTCGGCTCCACACCAGGCTTTGCAGTGTACGACTGGCTACCGTCACTGCATCGTTGTGCCGCAGACCCCAACACTCTTGCCAGACGAAAAAAGCCTTGAGCGGCGGGGAGTATGGTTCCAGGTCGTTCCACCCGCCTGGGCCTTCCCAATCATCCTCGTCTATTACCAGGCGAGTGTGTATTGCGCCTAGACGCTGCAAATGCCATATTAACCACGCCGCTAACCCAGCATGGCCTTTGGGCTTGAAACAGTGGATGACGTCGGGCTTCCAGGCCAATGCCGAGCGCACCAGCCGCAGCGCAACCAATGTCTCGCCCAGGCCAGGCCAGTGGGGGGCCAATGACACATACTCTAGCGCGATGCCGTCCTCTTCCCAGCGGCGCGACGGCTCCTGCGTATGCCAGGGGGGCATGATGATTTTGACGTCGTGACCGCGTGCAGTCAATGCTCGCGCTAGGGGCAACGCCCGCACTCGCATGGTTCCTTTGGGGGCCAGGCCGAAAGGGCCGATCATAGCGATGCGCATTGTCTTGACCATCCGACAAGTTGGGCAAATTATAACATGCCCGGCGATGGAACGCCAAGATTTGACAGCGCTTCGCGCTTGTGTTAAGCTCACGCCAATCGAATA
>CAZYPJ010000226.1:0-1012 GCA_964649365.1 uncultured Anaerolineales bacterium
ACGTCCCGATTGCGCCCCACCCTGCGCACCGGCTTGCCCGATTCAACGCCCACCACTCCCGGGCTGTCGCTTAACCAATGATAGAGGCCATCAGCGCAGCGCCAACGATATTCCACAGCGACGCTATCGTGGTGCGGCCGGACGCCCCGCCGCAAAGCATCCAGATGGGCCAGCGACATCGCGCAATCGTCGGGGTGAAGCCGAGCCATGAGCCACTCAGTCGGAACAGAACAAAGATAGTCGGCAGAGAAACCCATCACCGACGCGACGGATGGACTGATGTATTCATAGGCCCCGGTCTCCACATTACGAACATAGATAACATCGCGTGAGGCTTCAACCACGGTGCGGTAGCGTTCCTCGCTTTGGCGCAGGGCCAATTCTGCGTCTCTGCGCTTGAGCGCGCCGGCCAGCATATCGGCCACCAATTTGAGCAACGTGATGGTTTCATCTGTCCATTGCTTCTCACTGCGAAGCGATTGCAGCCCCAAAAAGCCGACGGCTTGATCGCCATAGATCAGAGGCACATAGGCCGCCGATTTGACGCCCTCTGCGTAAAGCGTCTGGCTAATCGGGAAGGCAGGCGTGGGCGTCTCGGCAGGGATTTGCGGCAGCACGACTGCCTCTAGCGATTTGATGCACCCGACGAGCCAGGGAAAGTCGCTTAGTAGAACATGGCGATAGGCGTTTGGATGAGACGCAACGTTCGGGGCGCACCAATCGTAGATCAGATCCATTGTCTTGCCATCGGGGCAGAACAAGAAAACATGGCTGCGGTCGGCGCCTGCCGAAATAGCAATCACTTCCAACGTGCGCATGATGACATCGTCCGGATTGCCAGAGGTCTGCACGATCAAATCTTTCGAGATTCCAATAACGAGCCGCTCCAGCTCAAGGCGCGATCGTAGCGCCTCGTTGCGCTCACGTAAGCTCTGCCCGAGCCTGGTGTGGCGAAACCATGCTTGATAGATCAAGCCGCAAATTGTTACGATTATCACCAAAAGCCCCCAGC
>CAZYPJ010000226.1:1022-6650 GCA_964649365.1 uncultured Anaerolineales bacterium
ATTGAATCGACATCACAGAAATCCCGTAGTATAACAACGTGCGCGAGCACGGGGTCAGAATCAAAAACGGCGCGAGAACCATAAAAAACCTCCCCCGTCGAAGACCGAATCGCCCATTCCATGCGCGCCGGTGCAGAAACAGCGCCCAAGGCCTGCTCCACAATCGGATCAAGTTCAACGGGCGTATAGACGACGCTCTTGGCGATTCCAAACTGATACACCACAAACTCGGCGACCAGGAGGTGCTGCCTTACAGCACCCCCCGATGGCCACTTCAAACTGACCAGATGAGCCGCGTTTCCTAGCGCCACGGGTTCTTCTCTCATTATATCGTGTTCAAGCCTATCCATCTCCGACTCGATGGATTCCTGAAGCGCAAGGCTATAGAGTGTGAGCGCCGAGGCGATTCCGGACCTTGCCTCAGTCAACAAACGCTCGCGATACCATTCGGTGGCGTAGAACCAGCCAACGATCATTATTCCCATTATCAGCAGCACGCCGATTAAGACATAAGCATACGGCATAGCAAAGAGCGATGGCTTCGGAGCGACTTGTGTGCTCGTTTCGCGGCTCATCTTGGCTCCTGGGACATTTCCCAATGATTCTTCGAGTGTGCAAGAACTATGCTGTAATCATAGGATGTTCTCAGAGAGATTCTGTTTAATTTCATGCGAAATTAACAGCAAAAACATGATACTTGGCTACAGACTCATCGAGAGGAGTTACAAAGCGCAGGGAGTGACATGGCGCGCCCGAATTATACCAGAGATTTAAAAGATCGTAGTATATTGGGACGAGCTTCGTCAGAATTGCATCCAGCGCTACGCCATGACAATGCGACCAGACGGTATTGACGGTGCTTGGTCGAGAAACACGATTGTGCTACAATCGCAATCGCAATCGCAATTGTAAAGGTAACTTGCTCATCACCTCACACGCGAGGCATTCTGATGGCTGCGCAGAATTATGTGCAGATACGCCAGGCCATTCGGCGGCTAACCGATCCCGAGCACCGGCGCGAAGCCGAGCGTTTCTTGCTCGACCGGCCCGAGATCGCGTATTCCGCCTTGCTTCAGACGCTAGAGAGCGCTGCGTCCGAGCAACTCTGCGCTGCCGTTGCGGTCTTGGGGAAACTTGGCGACCCACGTGCAACCTCGCCTTTGCGGCGATTGGCCTTGCGCGACAGCGGCGCCGTCGCGCGCGCGGCCGTAATTGCTTTGGGAGACCTGGCGCACTCTGCCGCCGTTCCCGCTCTGGCCGATGCTCTGATCTGTGAAACACAAGATATCCGCATCGAGGCGGCGTTGGCATTGGCTCGGCTAGGAAGCGCCGCTGATAGCAATCTAGCAACGTTGGCGACACACGCCCTTGAGCGCCTGCGCCCCGACGACGCGCCCGCCCTGTGTGAGGCCCTGATCTGGCGATTGGAACCGCCGGCGCGAGATACAGCGTTCATCGCCGCGCTTACGGCAAATGCTCCCCAGACTATTGAAGCGCTGCTCAGGATCATCGCGACTACGCAGAATGCACAGAGCGCCCGCGACACACTACGTCACCCTCAGGCTGTGGCTCCTTTGCTCCAGATGTTCAGCGTCGCCACAGCAGAACAAATTGCGCCCGTCCTCGCCGAACTCGTAAGCGTGGTAGGCGCGCCTTTGGACGAACAGATCGTTGCCGCACTGATTGCCGCTCTCGACGAAGCAGGGAGTAACCAACGCGCCGCTATCGCCGAAGCGTTGCGCGTCTCCGGCCAGGTCGC
The DNA here is from genome assembly GCA_964649365.1 of uncultured Anaerolineales bacterium. Taxonomy (GTDB): domain Bacteria; phylum Chloroflexota; class Anaerolineae; order UBA1429; family UBA1429; genus CAZYPJ01. The sequence continues at coordinate 2,782 of CAZYPJ010000226.1, forward strand.
TATCGCCGTTGCGCGCCAACGCCTGTTAACAGCCCCTCGCCAAGAACGTCTCCGTTGGGCTGACCTGCTAGACCTGCTCGGCTGGTCTCCCACTCCCGACCGCGCCGGGGCGTGGTACTGGATTGCCAAAGGCGAGTGGGCGCGATGCATTGAAGCAGGCCATGAGGCCATCGGGCCATTAGTCGAAACGTTTGAACAGGATGCGCCCCAGCGCGAGCTGGCTGCCAATGCTCTGTGTCAGCTCGGCTGGGAGCCGCCTGATTTACCAACCCGTTGGCATTGGCTCATCGCATTGCAGCGGTGGGATGAATTGGTCGCTGCTGGAAAAGCGGCCATCGAGCCGCTGGCCCACGCGCTGCGCGACGAACGCGCCAACGCCGCCGAGCCTCGCGGCGTCGACGCTGGCGCAGTTCTGCGCGTCGCAATGACAAACACATTGGGCCGCATACCTCATGCCGATGCTGTTCCTGCGTTGTTGGCGGCACTGCGGCTCGATCCTGCTGCGCCGGTACGCGCCGAGGCTTTGCGCGCCCTAGAAGCGCGCGGCGCCGAGGGCTATGCCGCCCTGATGCAGGCGTTGCGTCGAGAGCTTGACCTGATCCGCGACGAGCGAGCCGCTCAGGGGCGCGCGCAACTGCGTCGCGATCTAGTGATAGCCCTGGGTCGTTCTAGCGCCACACAGGAAAGCCTCGATCTATTACTGCGCGTGGTAGGGCGCGACCCCGCGCCCCAAGCGAGGACAGCGGCCCGAGACGTCTTGCTCTCTCAAGCAAGCCGCGACCGCCAAGCAGTCATCGTCGCGGCGCTGGCGCATCTCGACGGGCCTGTGACCCCCGAACTGGGTGAAGCGCTACGCCGTTTGGGGCCGCCCCTGCTAGATCGCCTGCTCGCTCTAGTAGATTGCCCTGATCTGGTCAGCATCAACCGGGCCATAGCGGGCTTTTACGCCATCGCCCGGGCCGGCGCGAATGTGCTCTACATTCTGCACGAGCCGCTGCTCACCGGCTCGGCTCAAACGCGCCGCGCCGTGGCAGAATTGCTGGATCGTTTGGGCATCGAACCCGAGCAGCCCGACGCTCAAGTAGCCTACTGGCTGGCCAAAGGCCAATTCGAGCGCTGCGAGAGTCTCGGAGAAGCGGCGACGCCCATCCTGCTAGAAGCGTTGCCGCTTTATGATTGGCAGACCGCCGGGCAGATCGCCCAATCGGCGCTTCGCCTGGGGCTTGATCCGGATCACCCCGCTATCCAGCGTGTGCTTGCCGAGCTGACTGAGCTTTCTGAGGCGCAAGACGAACGTGTAATCCAGACGCTTTTGGCAGAACGCGGCCTGGCCACCGAGCGTCAGATCAGCTTGAACGTCAGCTACGAGCAGGTTCGCATCACGGCGCGCAAGCTGATCGAATCCATCAACCAGGCCCAGATTGAGCGCCTAACGCATCATTGATTCCAATCCTCAACCCAACACCTCACGAGGAGCGATAATCCACCATGCCTGAATTGCCCGAAATCGTCTGGCGCGCCCGCGAATGCGACGCGGCGCTGCGTGGACGCATCATCACCGGCGCGAGCCTGCTGCAACCCAAGTGCCTCAATCTCTCTCCCGACGAGTTCGCTCAGCAGATCGTCGGGCAGCGCATCCAAGAAGCTATCTATCGCGGCAAATGGATCGTGTTGCGCCTGGATACGCTCTATTGGTTGCTCAACCTGGGCATGGGCGGAGAATTGCTGCTTCATGCGCCCGGCGCGCCATTGCCGGACAAACTCCAGGCGTCTTTCGACCTGGACAATGGCGCGCGACTCTCGCTGCACTTTTGGTGGTTCGGCTATATCCATCTGGCGCCCACGCCAGCCGAACACCCTATGGTGGGCGCGCTCGGCGCCGATCCCTTATCGCCCGATTTCACACCCGAAGCATTGCGCCAGATCATCGCTGGGCGACGCACCCGAATCAAGTCGCTGCTGCTCGACCAGAGCGTAATCGCAGGCATCGGCAACTTTTACGCGCACGATGTGCTCTACCGCGCGCGGCTGCACCCTTTGCGCCCCGCCAACACCTTGAGCGACGACGAGATCGAGGCGCTGTGGCGCGGCATTCGCGAGACTCTTCAGGTATCCATTAACCTCGGCGGGGCCAAGTTCGAACAGAATCTGTATGGTCAGGGCGGGCGCTTTGACGCCATACAGTTGCTCATCGGCTATAAGGAAGGTCAGCCTTGCCCGGCGTGCGGAACCACTATCGCCAAGATTCCGACAGGCAGCACAGCGGGATTCATCTGTCCATCCTGTCAGACGCTGTGAGAACGAGATGGCGCATAAACTCTTTGACTCCAGGCTCAAGGGACGTCTGGGCTGTTATCTCTGGCAATGCGGGCTGGCGATGCTCATCGTCCTCGGCATCCTGGCGTTGCTCGACATCGTCCTCCATACCGCCATCATCGCGACGCTGGGCGCTATAGGATTGTTGGGCCTGGCCCATGGGGCGCTGCGCCGGGCGCTGGTTGATCTGGCCTAAGACTGGTTGAGCCAGGTCAGCGTCGGCGCGTCAAGGCCCAACTCGTTGACCGTCCGCGCTAGGTCGCCCAGTTCCACCGGGTTGAGCGGTATGCCCTCGCGCTGATACGCAACCCTTGTCAACTGCTCCTTTTCGCCGGGCGCATAGACGCGCTCCGCGCCCGGGGCCAAGCGACAACCGTGAATTTGTTGGATCGCCTTGTCCACCCGCGCCTTGAAATGCGCCACATCCTCAAAGGCGCTAACACGCAAGGCTGCGACGATGTGTCCGTCTTGTCCGGAGATAGGGCCGCTTTGCATGTCGCCCAGTTCTGTACCATAGCTGGCGCCCGAAAGCATGGCCGACAGGATCCCCATGATCATCGCCAAGCCCGCGCCCTTGAATCCGCCAATAGGAGCCAGCAGGCCATCAATGGCCACGGTAGGATCGGTGGTGGGGCGGCCCTCGCGATCTAGCGCCCAGCCATCGGGAAGCTGCCAGCCTTTTTGTTTATAGATGCGAATTTTGCCGTGCGACGAGCCAGAAAAAGCCGCATCATAGATGATAGGCAGCTCGCGCCCGGCGGGGATGGCGATACCCAGCGGATTGATGCCCAGCAGCCGCTCGGCGCCGCCCCACGGGGCCATGGTGGGCAACGCATTCGTGGTAGCGAAACCAATCATGTCGTGCGGCAGCGCCATTGAGGCATAATAGGCCATCGCGCCGCAATGGTTGCTTCCGCGAATCGCCGCAACGGCGACGCCAAAGGAGCGCGCTCGTTCGATAGCGCGCTCCATCGCAAAGTGCGCCCCAATCTGCCCCATGCTGTTGTCGCCATCCACGACCAGACAAGCGCCCTCGTCGCGCGCCACAAAAGGGCGCCCCTGCGGGTTGACCCCTTTACACGTGAGCTTGGCCACATATTCGGGCACGCGCAAGACGCCGTGAGAATGCACGCCGCCCAAATCGGCCAGAACCAGAGAATCGGCCAGCAATGAGGCGTCAATTGGAGACATACCGCAGCGCGCGAACACGCGCGTTATCAGATCGAGCAACTCGTTCGCCGGAACCCGAGTTTCCTGTGTCATGGCTACGCTCCTTCGATGGTTGACCTTGTGGGCAAGGCCTATCGTACCGCAGAGGGAAAGACGCAGCAAGCCGCTATGCGGTATAGATAGGGAAAACACTCGCGTTGCCGCGCACGCTGCGCTGCGTTATAATGAGATAGCGCCTTGACTTTAGCTCCCGTTTCCCGGCAAAGGAGGGCCCATGATCGCTGCCCTGCGCCGCCCATCCTGCCGATTGTCGTGGTTACTGGTCGTATGTCTGCTCTTGGGCCAGGTTATTGCCTGCAAAGAGAAGCAACCGCCGCCCACTC
>CAZYPJ010000227.1:0-6624 GCA_964649365.1 uncultured Anaerolineales bacterium
GCAGCCGCGCACCGTGCCGCAGCTCAGGCCCACAGTGTAATCGGCAATGTCGGCGCCCTCGCCCCGGCTAGAGCACGGCATGACGCCATAGCCGTGCCGGTAAGCCAACTGCACCATCTCGAACGCCTCACTGATGGTGCCGATCTGGTTCACCTTGAGCAGCACGGTGTTCCCTGCGCCGGCGTTGATACCCTGTTGCACGCGCGCCGGGTTGGTGGTGAACAGGTCGTCGCCCACGATCTGGATGCCCAATTCCTTCGTCAAGATGGCGTGACCCGCATAGTCGTCCTCATCCAGCGGGTCTTCGAGGATGACAAGGGGATACTGCTTCACCATCCAGCGGTACAACTCGACGAGATCGTCAAAAGTCTTGTCTTCGGCGGAGAACAGGCCCACGAACCGCTGTTTGTCCGGCTCCCAGTACGTCCCCGCCGCTACATCAATTTGAATGCCGATCTTGCCCTCATAGCCCAGGCGGTTGATCGTCTCGGTGGCCAAATCCCAAATCTCGCGGTCGTGCTTGACGACGCCGGCGGGCACGAGGTACGAGTTGGCGCCCGACTTGTTGATGCCGAGCTTTTTGTTCAGCACAGCGGCCCACTCGGTAGATAGATCCCAGCCGGCGTAGGCGGCTTCTGCAAAGGTGTTGAACCCATAGCACATGAACTCGTGGCTGGGCTTGCCGCCCGCTCGCTCGCCGCCGCCATAGCGGTCGCTGCCGGCCATCATGCCGGCGCCGGGAACAGGCAACACCATGGCGTGCGCCCCGCCGATGTGCTGGTAGAGTGGGATGCCCAGGCTGGCCGCGCCCGCTTTGAGCGCCGCCGCCGAGACCGCCGCCGTAGCGTTGCCGCCCAGGCGCAACTTGGCGCCCGGTCCGCCGAGGTTAAGCATGGCGTCGTCCACTTCGAGTTGCTTGGAGGCGTCCATCCCTTTGAGAGCTGGGGCGATCAGGTTATTGACGTTATCCACGGCGCGCTGCACACCCCTGCCGCGCCATTTGGTCCCGCCGTCATAGGCGAAATCCACCTCGTGCTTACCCACCGATATGCCCGCCGTACACAGCGCCACGCCCACCGCGCCGTTGGCCGTTACTACAGTAGCCTCGACGCCCGGATGCCCTCGATCCGAGAACACCTCGCGCGCCTCAACCGAGACGATCTCTGTACCTCGTGTCATATCGTATCTCCTAGTATCTGTTTCTAGTCGTTGGTTTTCAGTTATCAGTTTTCAGTCACGATCCACACACCTTACTGATAACTGACGACTGATAACTGTCTATTTGCCTCTCCCCATCACCAACGTTACATCCAAATCGCCAATCGAGATATTATGCGTGGCGGCGATGCCACTCTTGAGTCGCCACAGCGCCGCCGACGTGTTGTGGCGTTTGAGTTCGGCGAGAATATCCACGCCCAGAGCTTTGGCCTCGGCCACAGTCTCGCCATCCACAATGCCGCCCGCCAAGCAGGGAATATCCGCCGCGTCGGCGGCAAAGCAACCGCCCGGGCCGTCGGTGCCGTCGGTATCCACCCCGCCCATGACCACGTTCTTGCTGCCGGCGATGCGCAACGCCGCCGATAGGGCGTATTCCTGGTTGCGCCCGCCCACGCCGTTTTCCTGGCCTACGGTAACGAGCAACTCGCCGGTGGAAAAGAGCGCACAAGGCGGCTCGAACGGGGCGCCTTCCCGTTCGATGGTCAGCGCGATGGCGCCCACCGTCGGCCCTACCTGGCTGGCCTCAGCTTGCATCCACGACGCCAGCCGATAGGGCCTGAACCCCAGCTCTTCAGCTTTTTTCATCGCCATCGGTATCATGCTCAATTTGTGCGGCATCGTCCCGAAAATGCGAAAACGGCCCCGCTCGAACTCGGCAGCCTTGACCGTCTCGTAACGCGGGTCGGCGCGCAGCAAGAATTCGCGCACCGATTGCGGCGCCGACTCCCAAGCGTCCCATTTGTGGAACATGGCAACGGCGTCGGCGTAAGTAGTGCAATCGGGCAGGGTATGCAGCCATAGGTTACGGTGCATCAGTTGGTCATAGTCGCCCGGCTCAATGGCAATGATGTGAACGGCCTGAGCGGGCTGGATATAGCGCGAGATGCGCCCGCTCTTCATCATATCCAGATGGTTGCGGATGGGGTTCAGATCCTGGGTGGGCACGCCGCGCTCGATTTGCATCATGTAGGTCGTCTGGCGCACATCCTCCAGGCTCACGCCTGGGGCGGGCATGGTCAGCAGCGACGAGACGCCGTTGGCCGCGATGGTGAACACCAGATCGTTGGATTGCAGCCCCCGGCACATTTCCATGATTTTGCGGCAACCCTCGACGCAGCCTTCGTCGGGCACGGGGTGGCCGCCGTAGGTGACGCCGATCTTGCGCACAATCTGCTCGTCGCCGTGCTTGGCGATGATGTGGCCGCCGGTCAGCCGGTCGCCCAGCGTATCTTCGATGGCTTTGGCCACATATTGCGACCCCTTGCCCGCGCCGAACACCAGAATCTTCCCTGTCTCGTCCAGGTCATAGATTTGTTCGCCCGATTGCGGGTCGCCAGCCGGCTCATAGTCGGGGTTGCCCACAATCAGCTTGCGCCCCTCGATCCGCAGCAACTGTTGTGTATTATAGTAAGGATCGGCGGCTTGCAGCCCCGCCTCCAGGATTTCAAGCAGAGCCTTGCGCCCCTCCATGTTGCCGTGTGAGGCGAGGCTCTCCATGTTGATGATTCTCACGTCTATGCGTTCCCCCCGTAGTAGGTTTTCAGTTTTCAGTAATCAGTAGTCAGCAACCACCGTCAAGGCTGGAGGCTAACTACTGATTACTGACGACTGATAACTTGTCTACTCTACTGCCACTTTGACGACGATCTTGTTCACGTGCGAGGAGACGCCGCCGGCGGCGCGCTGCGGCGCGTGCGCGTCAGAGGGATACAGCACGGCCAACTGGCCCGCCTTCAGATAGACAAAGGTCGCCTGCTCTGTCGGAACGGTCCCCAACCACATATCGCGCTCGTCGTTGTAGGGGCGCACGATAGTGGCGGCCTCCAGCGGCGCCCAGCCGATGGCCTCTTCGCCCTTGGACACGTATTGCAGGTCAACGTAGCGCCGATGGCCCTCAAACATCACATCGGGAGTCGCTTTGGAATCGTAGGACTGCACCAGAGCGAACACGCGGTCGCCGTCAATGACGATGCGGCCATCCTCCAGCACCTTGCCCTGGTTCTCGCGCAAAAAGGCCAGGCCCTTTTGCATAGCGTCGGTAAGAGCCACTTGCTTGCCGATTTCTTGCAGATTCGCGACGATCATATACTGCTCCTTTTATCATAGTAGGACACGGATCGACGCGGATATTTGCGGATCACAGGTCCAGCTATCCGCGTTCTTCCGTGTTCATCCGCGTCCGAAAACCCTAATGGCCGCCAGGCGCCGCCGTCACCCACTCCCCAAAGACGGGATACTGGCTACAAATGAACTCGAGATAGGCAGGCTGGCCGCAGGCGTTGTGTTCTAGCGCGCGATGGATGGCCGGGATGATTTCGTTCGGGTCGGTGACGTGCTCGGCGTAATAGCCCAGCGCCTTGACCGCCTCGGACATATCGGCCACAGCGTGCTCCGACACAGTGCAAGTATAAGGGTCATGCCCTTTGCCCCAAAAACCAGGGCCATAGCCCGCAAAACCGCCGTTGTTGATATGAACGGTGGTAACGGCGATGCGGTTGCGCACCAACGCCTCCAAGTTGCCCAACATATAGCCTACGCCGGCGTCGCCGGTGATATTGATACACTGCCAATCGGGGTGCGCTAGCTTGGCGCCTATCGCCGCCGCCAAGCCAAAGCCCAGCGTCGAGATGCGCCCCCACCCCATGAACCGGCGCGGCGCCAGCGCCTGCCACACCGTCGAAGTTTGATCACGGGTGTTGCCCGAATCGGGACTGACGCACGATTTCATTGGATCGAGCGTCTTCATCAGATCGCCATAGACGCGGTAAGGGTTGATGGGCGTCTCGTTGGATTCGAGCAGCGGGCGATACTTGGCGGCGAATTGGGCGCGGGCCGCCGCGATCTCGGTGGCAGGCGATTCGCGGCGAGCCGCGCCGCCCATTAGCCGCCGATAGGCTGCGATCAATGCTCGCAACGTCAACTTGCCATCGCCCAACAAGGGATGATCGGTGGCATAGTGCTTGTTCAGGTCGGTCTCGTCCACCGAGCAATGGATCAGCACTTTGTGCGCCGCGTCGGGCACGACATGGCTAAAGTGTCCCGGCGCTAAGCTCGCGCCGATGGCGAACAGCAGGTCGCAGCGCCGTAGGCAATCGCAGGCCACGGCTCCGCGCACCCCCACCGATAGCGGGTGATTCTCGGGGAAAGCGCTCTTACCCTTGAGCGTGGTGAGCACCGGAATTTGCGCCAGCTCGGCCAGCTCCAGCAATTCGTCGGTAGCGTCGGCGTAGAAAACCCCCTCGCCCACAAAGAGCAGCGGATGTTGCGCCGCCGCCAGCGCCTGGGCCGCCAACTCGATTGCAGCGGGATCGGGCGCGAAACGCACCGGCTTGACGGGCGTGTAGGGATACTGCTCGTCGTCGTATTCGCCCAGGCCGCGCGGCAGAGTGATGAGCACCGGCCCTGGCCGCCCCGAACGCAACAGGGCGAACGCCCGCCGTATGAATTCGGGTACGCGTTGCGGCGCGTCAATGTGGCCCACCCACTTGGTCACATCGCGAAAGCTCAGCGAAAGGTCGTACCGCGATGCGCCGCCCCCGCCCACTGGCTGACCGTCGGTGATGCACAACATGGGCGAGGAATCTTCATAAGCTTGGGCCAGCGCGCCGTAGGCCATTTGTAAGCCAGCCGGGTTGGTGGCGCCCATCACGGTACACACGCCGATCTGTTTGCCCCCCGGGCCGCGCGAAAAGGCGTCAGCCACCCCCACCGCATAGCGCTCGTCGCGCATCATCAGCAGGGGCACCCCCTCTTGCCCCAACGCATTGTTGACATTGCACACTGGAAAAGTGGCCACCCAGGACACGCCTTCGGCCTTGAGAATTCGCGCCAAGCCGTTCGCCGCCGAGATACGCATCGCACCCTCCTTAGAGATACCAGCTTGCCACGAATTGCACGAATTATCACGAATTCGGTCTTTAATTCGGACAATTCGTGTGATTCGTGGCTTGATTCTTTATTAGGGACGCAGCTTGTGATCAGGCCAACGCAGATAGGGGGCCAAAAAGTCGAGCACCGCGTCCAGCTCGCGTTGGGCGTCGGGGGCGAATTGGCTCTGGCTGGAATAACGACTGGCCGACGAGCGCCGCACGCCGCGTCGCTTGAGCACCTCGCGCGCGCCGATCATACCATAGGAGGCTTCAAAGTTCACCCCAGCCAACGCCGCCGTGTGCACCCGGCGCGCTTCGGTCAGTTCACCGCGCTCGTACAAATCGAACGCCCAGCCGAACACATCGGCCCATTCGCAGGCGGGCATGTTGCCGGCCCCGCCGCGATTCAGTTCGTCTATCAGGTAGCGTCCGCCGCCCCCGCCGAACACCCCTTTGAACACCCCGGGCACCTTCTTGAGGATGTTTGTGATCGTCTGCGGCAAGACGGGCGCTTCTTCCTTCAGGTAGCGCACTTGGGGCACAGCGTCGGAGAGCAGTTTCAAGTTTTCGGGCGACATCAAGCAGGCGCCTTCGAGATAGTTGGCGTTCTGCACGAAAATGGGCAGCCCCGCCGCCGCAATGGCCTGGAAATGCTTGACCATCTCCTCCGGAGTGGCGCGCTTCATGTAGGGAGCCATGGCGATTACGGCGTCGGCCCCGGCTTTGGCGGCAGCTTCGGCCAGCTTGGCGGCGGCGCGAGTGGTCGTCGCGCTGACGCCGGCCACAAAGGGCACACGCTTGCGACAGCCCGAAACCACCGCCGGATAGCCCGCCTGGCGTTCGTCGTTGTCCATCAGGTAGAACTCGCTGGCCAATACCGGCCAGACGATGCCCTGCGCCGTGGCGGCGACGAAATCGGCCTGCGCGGCGAGGTCGTCCAGCTCCACCTCATCTTTCGCCGTGTAGGTGGTGAGTAGAATCCCATACAAGCCACGATACGGTGCGCTCATGTAACATCCTCCTGTTTTGGTTAAGCGCAGAACCGCAGAGTGTGCAGAGTTTTTTGGACAGGATTAACAAGATTCACAGGATTGGGGCGTTCGAGTGTTTTTATCAATAATAAAGTCTCTTTCCCTCTTTATCCCTGTTCCTATGTGTCTATACCTCTGCTTCTACTGCTTCTCTGCGGTTTCGCATTAGCGTATTCTGACTAGTTTACGAAAGCAGCGCAGCTCGCGGGGCGGATCGAGGTAACGCCCGATGTTGCTCCACGAGACCTCGGCCACGTAGAGATCGCCGCGCGAATCCACCGCGATGCCGTGGGGCGACATGAATTGCCCCGGCCCTTCGCCGCGCTGCGCATCGCCGAGCCAAGCTAGGTGCCTGCCTGTCAGGTCGTGGATGCTGACGCGCGCGCCCAGGTTGGGGAAGGTCTTGTTGACGGGTAAATCGGCCCCCAATTGACCGATAAAGGCCACTTCCTGGCCGTCGAGCAGGGCGATGTGCAGGCCGCAGGGGCGGTGCAGGTTGTTCCATT
>CAZYPJ010000228.1:0-6622 GCA_964649365.1 uncultured Anaerolineales bacterium
CGCAACACCAGCATCAATGTGCACCGGCCGTGCTCCACGAACAGTTCGATCTTGTTGGGCCTCGACCAAGGGCCTGACGATAACACCTGGCGCGAACCCTATTTCACTCGGGCGATCACGGCTACGGGCCGAACTTATGATCTGTGGCGCTGTGACCAGCGCGGCGATGTGCCTCAGAATATCCTGAATCTATACGCTGCCGACGAGAATGGCGTGGTGGTGTGGGCTATTCCCGAATCCGGCTATCTGGCTTCGTCTGAAACGCAGAGCCGCTTGCAAATCTATATGGATAACGGCGGCGATCTGTTCCTGGTCGGCCAGGATGTGGGGTTCACCCTACGCTATTCAATCTTGTTGCCCGATTATCTCTATGCTCGCTTGGTGCAAGACGATGTAGGGCTGTATAGCCTCGATGGTGTGGAAGGCGATATTCTCACCGGTCGCCATTTTCGCATCGCCGAGGGCGAAGTCGGTTGGGCGGGCGTGGATAACCAACGCTGGCCCAGCGAACTCGACCCCATTTCCCCGGCGGTAGTGATTGCCCGCTACGATCCGGCATCCAGCGCGGCCTCGCCGTTGGGGCAGCGCAAGGGCCTATCGGCTAAACTCTCGCAGCGCGATATGGACGCGGGCGCGCAGTTGCAGGCGATACAATCGGAGGGCGCGGGCGCTGTGCGGGTAGAGACCGGAACCTACCGCGCGGTGGTGTTCAGCTTTGGCCTGGAGGCGCTCCAGTCGGATTCGGTACGGGCCGACGCGATGGATCGGGTCGTCGGATGGTTGCAGGGCGATGTCGAAGGCCCCCCGCCCACGCCCACGTTTACGCCCCCGCCAGCGCGCACGCCCACCTCCACGCCCACGCCCAGCCACACGGCGACGCGGACCGATACGCCCACCATCACGCCAATGGCCAGTTACACGCCCACGTCGACGCCCACCACTGGCCCTAGCGCTACGCCGACGCCCACCGTTACGCTCACACCCACGCCGGGCCACGAGCGGATGGTGTTGCAGCAGGGATACCTGGGCTATACCGGCGCCCAAGATGCTTATGTGGATTCATGGTCGCCAAATTCGAACTATGGCGGCGCTGATTCGTTGCAGGTCTGGTATGATGACGTCGCCGCTGGCCTGATCAAGTTCGATCTGAGCAGTGTGCCCGCGCCTGTTCAATTGCTCGATGCGCGCTTGCGGCTTTATGCTACCCATCGCAATAGCACCACGTTGCTTGTGACCCAAGCGCACCCCGTGTTGCGCGATTGGAGCGATTCGGCGGCCACTTGGATCAGCGCCACGCAGAGCGTTGCCTGGGATGCCGCAGGTTGCAACAATACGACCACTGACCGAGAGGGTACTTCGGCGCACAATACGATGATCGTCGGCGCAGGCCAATGGTATGAATGGAATCTCACAGAAGAGGTGTCTGATTGGCTGGAAAATCCCGCCTCGAACAACGGTCTGATCTTGCTCAGCCTTAGCAAGACCTATGCCCAGGTCGAGTTCGCCTCGTCGGAGTATGCCGATCAGTCCTATCGGCCTCAACTGGTGCTGCAATTCGATCGTATCCTGGTGTCGGAGGAGCTAACGCAGACGCTTGCCCCCGGCTGGCATCTGCTTTCTTATCCCTACCAGCTTCCGTCCGATACAGTGACCGATGTGCTGTCTTCGCTTACTGGTTCCTACGATCTGGTGGAATTATACGACGCCAATGACAGAGACGATCCATGGAAGCTCTACGACGTTGCGGCGCCCGAGTCGAGCGACCTGGAACGCATCCCCTTGGGCCAAGGCTTTTGGCTGCACCTGACCGAGACTGCCGATTGGGTAGTGGGCGGCAACCCGGTGGCTAACCCGCAGATTGCGCTCAAGCAAGGGTTCAACCTCATCGGCTGGCCGAGCGCCAATGTGGGCGGCCTGCCTTGGGCGCTGAGCAGTATCGCCGATCAATATACTGTCGTCTGGGGGTACGATCCTGTCCAGCCGCAACCCTGGACGCACTATGCCCCTGACGCCAACTCGTGGACAAACAACCTGCCCCAGATCACGCCTGGGCAGGGCTATTGGATTCATGTGAACGAAGATTGCACCCTGAACGTGCCCAATTAACGCGATCGGTCACATAGCAGTCGGCGCCCGGATCAAAGGACGAGCGTTGGCGGTTGTCCCCCTTTTTTTGCCGCTCAAGGCACAAGTGAGTATAATAGATGCCAAAGCAAGCGGGATCGTAAGCCATTTGGGGGGTCCTATGATTGTCGTTTCACAGATTCGCAGGGGCACGATCTTTGAGTTGGACGGCCAGCTTTGGAAGGTGATCGAGTACGATCATTACAAGCCTGGGCGCGGCAACGCCTATGTGCGCTCTAAATTGCGTAATATCCGTTCGGGGGCCACGGTCAACCGCACCTTCCTTTCGGGCGACAAAATAAACGATGTACAGCTCGACCACAAAACCGTCCAGTATATGTATAACGACGGCAATTCGTATTATTTCATGGATACCGAGACGTTTGAACAGATCGCGCTCTCCAAAGAAACTTTGGAGGAGCAGATCCCTTATATGAAAGACAATACGACCATCGAGTTGGAGCTGTATGAGGGCGAGCCAGTCGCCATCGAATTGCCCATCACGGTGGATCTGGAAGTGGTCGAGGCGCCCATCGGCTATGCGGGCGATACGGCCAACAACCCCACCAAAGAGGTGGTGTTGGAGACGGGGTTGAAAATCCAGGTGCCGCTCTTTGTCAACCAGGGTGATGTCATCCGCATAGACACGCGCACCGGCGAGTACCAGACGCGCATCTGAGTATAGACGCTTCGCGGCGATGATCCCTTGCCGGTTAACGCGGCAAGGGATTTTTCGTTTTCCACAGGAGCGGAGTTTCTCTGGCAGCGATGGATCATTGACTACCGCATTGCTCTTGACTTGGCGCTGTTGATATGTTAGCATGGTATCAGATACAGTTGATACAGAAACTCTTCGAGTGTAAGCGCGTCATGTAAGTAACACAGTAGGTTGCTCGTGCGCCGCCGCACGAGTGTCATTGTAAGAAAGCAGGGAGCACATGAAAACGAAACGGATTCTGGTAGTGCTGTTGTTGGCTACATGCTTGTTGCTCAGCTTGCCGCTCGCTGCCCTGGCGGAGCCTGCTGCGGCCCCGGCGGCGAGCGGAACCAAAGTGGTCATAGCTCAAGCTGGCCTCAAGCTGCGTTCGGGGCCAGGGCTTGGCTATGGGGTGATCACCGTGCTTTCGTATGGCCAGCCAGTTACTCCCATCAGTGGGCCGGTGTGGGGCGATGGCATTTCCTGGACATACGTGAAGGTTCATCGCGGGGGCTACTGGTACGAGGGGTATTGCGCCACGACTTACCTGGGCTATGGCGGCGGACATCCGCCTGCCCCTGGCGGGCATGGCCTGCAAGTGACAGCCGCCGCCGGCTTGCGGCTGCGTTCGGGGCCGGGCACGGGTTATGCGGTGTGGCGTGTCGTGCCTTACGGCACGATTTTGCGGCCCACCGGCGCCCAGCGTTGGGGCAACGGCTTGTTGTGGAGCCAGGTTGTCATTGGCGGCTCGTATCTATGGGGCGCCAGCGCCTATCTCAGACCGGTATGAGATAGCTTACTGCATCGCAACCTATTCAGCTTTCAGTGATCAGCAGTGACGCTCGTGCTTGCTGATCGCTGAAAGCTGGTTGTTATGTGCGCCGAGGAGACGCTGCATGAATAGATTTACCGGCATCTGGCCCGCTTTGGTGACGCCGCTTACCGCCGATGGAGGAGTGGACGCCCCCGCTGTAGAAGCCCTGATCGAGAGCCTGCTGGCTACCGGCATCGGTGGGTTGTATGTCTGCGGGGGCACGGGTGAAGGGGTCCTGCTGTCAGCCGAGACGCGCCGCGAGATGGCCGAGACGGCTATTGCAGCGACGGCTGGGCGCGTGCCTGTCATGGTGCATGTCGGCGCTATCACCACTGCCGAGGCGGTGGATTTGGCTGAGCATGCCAACTTGGCCGGGGCCGACGCCATCAGCGCCGTGCCGCCGTTCTATTACAGCTACCCTTTCCCAGCTATCCTGGCGCACTATCGCGCCATCACGGCTACTTCGGATGTGCCGCTCTATGTCTATTATATCCCAGGGGCCACCGGCGGGGCCATCACACCCGAGCAGTTGTTAGAAATTTGCGCGCTCGACGGCGTGGCGGGGTTCAAGTACACCTCGCAGGATCTATGGTTCCTCTCGCGGATCATGGCCCGGCGCGACCCCGAGCGGGTCAACATCCTTTCCGGCCCTGATGAACTGTTTCTGCCTTGCCTCGCTCTAGGGGTGGAAGGGGCTATCGGCACCACGTACAACTTTATGCCCCGACTCTATGTGGACATTATGCAATCATTCTTGCGCGGCGATCTGGCCAGCGCCCAGCGGCTGCAACGCGCTGCGACCGATCTGATCGAAGCGATCATCCCCTACGGAGTCATCCCGGCCACCAAGGCGTTGCTGGCCATGCTGGGCCACAATGTGGGCTATGGCGTGCCGCCGATGCCAGCCATCGCGGGCGAAGAGGCGCGTCGTCTGCGGCGCGATCTGGAGCAGGCTGGCTTATTCGGCCTGTTGCGTCGCCATGCTCTCTATGGCCCTGCCGATGACCCGATGCGCGGCAAATTGGCCTGAAAGAATCACAGAGGAAAGGGACACAGAGAGACAGAGGATCGAAAGGGGCATTCCTTTTCGATCCTCTGTCTTTAGTTTTTCAGTGCTAATTGTTGCGCGGGTAGTGGGTGTAGCCAGCGGCAGAAATGGATGGGGAAGGGCTGGCCCAAGGCAGACCGAGGTCGGAAAACATCGCCCCTTGCTGGTAGGCGGTGAACAGGACCTGCTCCATGCCCGTGATGACGACCAGCGCCGAGCCGTCGCCGGCGCGGCGTTCAGCGATATACTCGCTGGCTATCTGCCGTGGGGTGCCGCTCGATTCGAACGCCAAATTGATGGTCAACACGTGCGGCCGGCCCTCGGCCAAGCCACAAATCGGTTTGAGATCTTGCCCGGCGGCTACGCGCGCGTCTTGTTCCAACGAGCGCGCGTGGTTATAGGCAGGGTCGGGAGTAGAGAAGGATTCCTCGCGACCATCGGCGTAGCGTATGAGGGCTGTGTCGTCGCCGCTTCTCCAACTCGCGACGCCTCGCTCGCCTTCCAGCGTCATTACCGGCTCGATGGACTCGCTCACCGAGTGGCTGCTGAGGTGCAGCAGCCGCGCGCCGCAAGCCATCCGCACCTCGATACACGCTGTGTCGTAGCTGGGGATCGGTTTGGCGCGATACAGCTCGGCGCGGACTGAGGCAATTTCTAACGACCCGCCCGGTTGTGCAGCCAACAAGTAGAGTACGTTGGTCAAATAGTGAGCGGTGGCGTTGGTGGCGGGGCCGTCGAGCACCCAGGCGGCGCCATCGCGTAGTTGCCCTGCCCAGGCATTGCGTGCATAGTAACTCGCCGCGCGCGGCCAGCCGATCACCGTTCGTCCCTCGCGCACCGCGCCCAGCGCTCCCGCTGCGATGCGCTGGCGGAGCCACTGGATGGTGGGGCTGTGCAGCCATTGGTAATCCACCGCGCACCAGCGCCCGGTTTGGCGCTCTACTGCTATCAGACGATCCACCTCTTGAATCGTACCGGCTACCGGCTTTTCGACCACCACCGGGTAGCCGGCCTGTATGCGGCGCGTGGCCAATGGCTCATGCTGGGCGATCCCGACGGGCAACCCGATCACGTCGAGCGCCCCACGTTCGGCGGCTAGCATCTCATCCAGCGACGTATAGATGGCGCAGCCCCGCGTCCGCAGCGCGGCGATCTGCGCGGCGCAGGGTTCGGTTCGACGTTCCGCTGCCGCGGCCAATCGGGCGATC
The DNA here is from genome assembly GCA_964649365.1 of uncultured Anaerolineales bacterium. Lineage (GTDB taxonomy): Bacteria > Chloroflexota > Anaerolineae > UBA1429 > UBA1429 > CAZYPJ01. Next base: position 5,892 of record CAZYPJ010000228.1, read on the forward strand.
CCCTTTTCTTCCAGCATGTGGAGACTGCGCGCCCACGTCTCGGCAAATCCGCCAACGCCCACCAAGCCGTATCGAAGCATGATCCTTCCTCCCTCTGTGCGCTCGACGGCGATTATTCTAGCGAAAGGCGCGCTCAGGCGCAAGCGACGAAAACACCTAACGCGCGCTGCCTTGTCTGTCCTTGTTCTTGGCGGTACAATAGTCTCATCCAGGCCAGCAAATGATTCACGCTAAGGAGAATGACCGATGGTTCAAACCCCTTATGAGGTCGTCAAACGCGCCTTGCACTTTCAGAATCCCGACCGTTTGCCAATGCGTTTCAGCACGCTCGGTCTCGATGACACCCACCACGTGCGCACCAACGCCATCGGCACTGGCGACCATAGCCTACGCGCCACCTACGACGAGTGGGGCTGCTTGTGGGCGCGCAGCGAGGTGGCCAATATGTGCCAGGTCAAAGGGCGCCCGCTGGAAGATTGGGATGCGCTGGCCGCCTATCACTGGCCCGACCCCGACGACCCGGCCTATTATGCTGGTATGGAGGACCGTTTCGCCGGTTCGGAAGACAAGTACATCATGACCAGCATTTTCATGCTGCTTTTCGAGCGGATGCACTCGTTGCGCGGCATGACCAATGTGCTCACCGAGCTATATTCCGACCGGGGCCGTATGGAGTTCCTGGCTGACCGCATCGTAGCATTCGACCTAGCGGTAATCCGCAACATTGGCCA
>CAZYPJ010000229.1:0-6621 GCA_964649365.1 uncultured Anaerolineales bacterium
CCGCCGCTGAACGAGTCCTCGGCAGTGGGGAAGGGGATGTCGCCCGTGCCCTCGCCGATCCCGGGCATCGAGCTATAGACCGAAAACCCGAACATGCTGGGCAATCCCCCGGCCAGGCTCGACTTGATGCGCTTGAGCACCTGGTTGGCCGAAGCGCCGGGCGGATCCAGCCGGTAATAGCTAGTGATCTTGTAACTCAGGCCCATCGCATAGCAGAATGCCGAGGGATCGTTGTCGAAATCGGCGATGTTGTAGGGCCAGTATTGTTCGGGCGGAATGCCGAACAGCACCATGGCCTTCATCGTGGATCGCAAATAAGCGCCGGTGTCGCCCGTCCAACCCAGCAGGTTGCGCGTCGTCTTGTAGAGGAACAGGCGCGAGGCGTCGAGGTATTTGCCGTGGGCGCGCCGTTGAAAGTACTCCGCCAGGCCCACGCCGGCATTGGCCGTGCACGACCCCAAAGCGCCTTGATCCTCGATGGGCGAGCACCACTTGCGCAAATCCACTGCGCTCGGCGCAGCCTTCATCGCCTCCTGCAGGGGTTGCGACTTGGTCAAGATGCTATCCACTACCGGTGTCTGCGGCGTATAGTCGCGAAAGTCGGGCAAATCGCGCTGCCAACCCATCGCCCCCAGAGCTTTTCTTTCCATGAAGAACCTCCCTAGGCGGGCCATGCCCGCGCTCGATCCGATTCGGCGGTCACGTGGTTACATCGTCATTATAGATGCGATGCGGACGGGCGTCAATGATTTTATGATTATTCAGGCGTTTTTGGCGTAATTACTAGAGTGATTGGGCGCAGTCCTACATTGAGCATCCAATGACTCGATGGCTGGGATTCAGGGCGGTGTCAAAAAAACAGGATGGCTTCCGGATGCCGGCTTTGGGCTGTCAGGTGGTCATGTCATGTCGCATACCCCGCAAAGTCTCCCGAATGGCGCGTAGCAGTCCTACCGTAGCTCATCGCTATACAATTGGCTTTATCGGCAACCCTACGATTTTCTTGACACCGCCCTGCCCTGGTGTGAAAAAAGCTTGACATTTCTGCCGAGATGTGATAGGATATAGTTGCAGAGTCTCGAGAGGTTAATGAGAAGTCTCTCAGGCAAAGTTTGGAAGCGAAAAAGCTGATAAGCGGGGAACAGAGGAATCTGGATAACCGCAAGCCGATGGAAAAGGAAAGGCGTCATCAGCCAGACCAGGAAAGTCGGCAGACAAAACGAAGGATCATCAAATCATGACCTTCGAAGGCGAATCAGCAAGAGCTTGGAGGAGACACTCCGTAAAAAACGAAAGCAAACATTGCCAACACATGAGAGAAAGCTCAAAGGTCACTTGAGACTCTGTTCCTTTGTACGCAAAAAGGCGCGGCTGATTTCAGTCGCGCCTTTTTCGTAATTCTGTGGCTCGCAAACCACTATGCGGAGAGAGGATAACGGCCATGCTCGCGTAACAGGTCGCTGACCCAAGCGACGCGCTCGATCAGCGAATCGGGCATCACGTTATCGGCCACGCCCAAGATAAAGGCATCGCCTGGGGCGATGATGCGCAACATCCTCAGTACATAATCTCTGAACTCGCTTTCGCTCACCGAGGGCGAAAGCAGTAGCGACGGCAGCCCACCCCAAAGGATAACCCTTGCGCCCCAAACCTCACGGGCGCGCTCCAAGGTCATCGGCGCCATCGGCGCGGTGACAAAGCACTCGACCATATCCCAACCGGCGCGCTCGATCTGTTTGACGATGGCGGAAACGTCGTTATCCGCGTGCATCGCCACCGCCATGCCCTTTTCATGCACCAGGGGCATCACCTGATCATAGTAGGGAATGATGTACTTGTCGAACAGGCGCGGCGGCGTGAATTGCGAAGAGAGGTGCACGCCGTGCAGCAAGAGCTTGGCCGGCGATGCCAAGACGATTGGCCACATCTTGGCGCGTTCCACTTCGCCCATCACGGCGAGCAATCGTTCGACCTCTTCAGGGAAATCGGCCAGGTGCAGAAAGGCCTGTTCGTACCCCGCCAATTGCTGCGCCCAGGAATGGAAGGGGACATCTCCCACCGCGATCATGGGCAAGCCATCCTCGCCCGTTTCGGCGTCGTAGGCGGCGTAATCTTCGTAGGCGGGAATATAATTGGTGTGCTCCTCGATCCAGGTCCATACCCGATAATCTTGGGGCGTTTTGAGTAGTTGCTCCTCCACGCGGCCCGGCAAGCCCTGGGCGTCTAGCTCGGCGGTAAAATGCATCGCGGTGCGCACCGAACCGATCGGAGTGTGATATTCCGTGATGCGCTTGTTGCCCTCTTCCCGGGTGACTACCTCGACGCCCTCGTATTCGGTGCGAAAGACGCGCCCATCGCGGGCGGGCGTGCCCAGATCTAGAGCGCGTTCGACTTCGCGTAGCGATAGCCCCTGATACTGAGCCGGCATCGTATGAGTGAGCAATCGGGCACTATACCAAAGCAGTAAACGAGGAATCCACGGAATGCGGTCGGGCGGTTGATGATTGAGGATGGCCAACAGGCGCTCACGGTTGTTCATCATTGCCTCCTGTGGTTTGCTGGTGGGGTATGCGCCGATGTTTCACAACGGGTCGTAGTAGGATCAGCTTGGACTAGTCTCCACTGGCAGCAGCAACTGGATGAGTTTATCGCGAATCGCTTCGGGGCTGAGAACCAGGTCCACGCAGCCGGTCTCGAAAGCTGCTTTGGGCATGCCATAGACCACGCAACTGGCTTCATCTTGGGCGATGGTGAGGCCATCAATGGCTTTGATGTGAGCAAGCCCTTCTGCGCCATCAACGCCCATGCCCGTGAGCACAACCCCGATGATATAGTCGCCGCGACGTTTTTCCAGCGATTTCATAGCGACATCAATTGCGGGCCGCACAAAGTGCACTTTTTCGCCATCGAAGAGCTGAATTCTGCGATTGGCTATCAAACGTAGATGCACATCTCCAGGCGCAATATAAATGCAGCCGTCACGCAACGCCTCGCCGTCTTGCGCCACCTTGACTTCCATCGCAGTGCTTCGGCTAAATACTTGTTGCAGTGAATCATTGATATAGCTGGGGATGTGCTGAATGAGCACGATACTGGCTGGGAGCAACGGCAAGCCAGTGAGAAGTCGCTCCAGAGTCCGAACGCCGCCCGTTGAAGCGCCTATCATTACGATGCACTTGGAGAATCTGGCAGTCATGCCCGATCCTTTCGTAGATCAAAGATAGGCCAGATACGTTCTTACGACAGCGATCAACTCTTGGGGGTCAAAGGGTTTAGTGATATAGTCGAGAACATATTGCTTAAGATGATCCAATGCCGGGTCTTCGGGTTCCAAAGCAGTCAACATGATAATAACATTCCCGGCTAGAAGATCCTTGTCCACAATTGCTTGAATAGTCTCCCATCCGCTAAAGCCGGGCATGCGTACATCCATCAAAATCACACCGCGAAAACCGCCACACAGCGCATCGAGGCAGGCATGGCCGCTGCTACACGCTATCGCTGAGATGCCCTCCGCTGTGAGGATTCGTTTCACCAACTCTCGCAGCGAGATTTCATCATCTACTATCAGCACCTGTGCAGGCACGACCATCCTCCTTTTGGGCGCGTGGCGGCAACTGTGATTTGGCAGAACGCTATGCGACTAGACGCGAGAGTCTATTCTGGTGACCAACAACTTATCCCCCCGCTTCATGAGTGAGAATGATCGCTTGAGCGATCTCTCGCATAGACTTGCGGGTATTCATGGACATCTTTTGGATGCGCCGAAAGGCCGCTGCTTCCGTGAGTCCTTGAGCGTCCATCAAGATTCCCTTGGCGCGATCTACTAGCTTGCGGGTTTCGAGTTGATCCTGGAGGTTATCTACTTCCTTCTCCAGCTCGCGGAACTCTTGGAAGCGGGCTAGCGCGATCTCGACCGCCGGGGCCAAATCGGCCTCTTGGATCGGCTTGACGAGATAACCGACCACACCCGCCTCTCTCGCACGTTCCACAAGATCGCGCTGGCTGAACGCCGTGAGCAACACAACCGGGGCGATCCGCTCTTGCGTGAGAACTTTGGCGGCCTCGATGCCATCCATATCGGGCATCTTGATATCCATCAGCACCACATCGGGGCGCAATTCACGGGCCAGATTGACGGCGCTGCGACCATCGCCGGCCTCGCCCACCACCAGATACCCCAAATTGTTGAGCATTTCGCGCAGATCCATACAGATGATAGATTCGTCATCAGCGATAATCACGCGTACGCGTTCCAACTTTGTCACCTCCCGTTAGCAACTTATCAAAGTGAATGTTCGCTCTCGCGCCATAGGGGCTGCTCAGCAACTCAAACTGGCCGCGCAGGTCTCGCTCCACCATGCTGCGAACGATATTCAGCCCTAGGTTAGCGTGAGCCGATAGATCAAAGCCTTGGGGAAGCCCCTGGCCGTCATCGGTAATCATGATGGTGACTGCCTCGCCGTGATCCACAAGCTCGACTTCGATTTGGCCCTCGGTGCGGTCCGCCATGCCATGCTCGATGGCGTTTTGCACCAGCTCGTTGATGACCAGAGCGCATTGAGTCGCTCGCTCAGCGGGCAGCCAGACGTCTGGCCCTTTGATCTGAAGTCTGATACGTTTGTTAGGATCGATCAGCCCATCTTGAATCTGCCCCAAGATGCGTCGCGCTACTTCTTGTAGGTTGATGCTGCCCTGCGCATTCTGCGAAAGGAACTCATGAACCACCGCCACGCTCAAGATGCGGTTGACGCTCTCTTCCAGCACCGCCTTAGCCTCATCTGTTTTGGTTCGGCGGGCTTGCATTCGCAGGATCGAAGCGATGACCTGGAGATTGTTCTTGACACGATGGTGCACCTCGCGCACCAGGGCCATCTTAGCTTCCAACTCGCGCTGAGTATGGAGAGCCTCTGTCTCATCATGGATCAGAATGAACACACCGCGGGGGAACAATGGACCGCGATGGAGCGCGTGCGCTCCCAGCAATCTTGCCAGACGTCCGGGCCGCTCTGGCGATGTAATGGGCAGTACACGGCGCGTCCAAGTCAGGCCGTGCTGCTCAACTTGGCGCTCCAAGCAACGCCGTTCATTAGCGGCTTGAGCCACCAGTTGAAAATCTATAGTTTCTAGGTCGGTCACTCGCCGACCTACCAAGCTATCGCGATAGCCTAACTGGCGATACAACTCGGAAGCGATACCACTGATGTACTGAATGCGGCGATCTGGGCCGACATACACAATCCCATCGTGCTCTCCGAAAGGCGTTAGGTTCTCGGCGCCGTGCAACTCGCCGCGCAGCACTGTGCCTATGAACTCGATCAGCGCATCCTGAAAGACCTTACTGCGGCGGCGGTGGCGTTCGTGCGCAAACCAATAGGAATCCATCACCATAACGGCAATGATCTTACTATTTGGATTGTATACTGGGAACAACCGTCGCGCCACCGATGTGCCTCGCACATCCACAGTATGCACCTGGCGAGCATCGGCTTTGCCCATCAGTGCGCGCCAAATCTCGGCCTCATTGGAGCTGCTGACTAGCAGCCCTACACGGCTTTCCTCATAGACAGGCGTGAAGGAATGCGGCGTCACCTGCACGACAGCCATCACCTGCTTGGGGCCGGCGCGGCATACTAACGCCAGGTCGGCGCGACAGATATCGGCCAATATCGGCAGATCAGCGGCGATCTTTTTCAACAAAGCCACGTCGCTTTGATCCAGCTCGACGTGGCTCAGTGCGATTTTGTCCACCATGTTTCGATTATAGCACAATTCGGAGCAAAACGGAAAGTGTATTCCCAAGCTCAGATTGACGGGCGTTCGCTCATTGAATATTCACGGTCTGGCTGAGCACCAGCCGTCCATCCGAGATCTGCTGCCTGGATTCTAATATGTTCACAGGCAAGCGCGCCCCGGTCGTCGGATCGTACACGCCGATAGCTACGCCGTACTGGCCGGGCGCTACGCCCTGCAGCGAGATCGCGAATTTGTCATTTACCTCTTCGCCCGGCCACCAAAGGCTGGTCGGGTAGGCCCAGCGATGCGGCATGGCGTCATCTTGCGCTACAGGCACACCGGTCGTCTGATCAAAGATATGGACAAAAATTTTGTAATCTGTGCTCATTCGTTGTAGAGAGCGCCAATACAAGCCCACATCTACCGTCGCATTGCTTTGCTGCTGAATGGAAACGGCGCGGAGCAAGAGCTGGTTGCCATAGGAAGCCTGGAGAGACGAGGCTTGGTCATCGGACAACTTGTCATCGCAGCGGGTATTTTGCGCCTCAATCGCTGCGGCGATATACGGTGATCCGAGTGGCTTTCCACTCTGCGAATCCACAATATCGAGCTGCACCGAATAGCGCCCCGGCGCCAAGTCGGGGTTCGTTGTCAGAGCATAATAGCCCCAGGCGACCGAGTTATTTGGCCACAAGTGGGAAGGCCAATTGCTGCAGAGAGGAAATCGCTCGTTCTGCACAACGACGTTCTTTTCATCCACTAATGAAAGCGATATATCGTAATCCCTATCCAGGGGTTCTGTCGTTCCCCAGGCGACATCTATCTCTATCGGGGACCCCGGCGTCAGACAATTGTCGGAGACGACTTGCGTGATCGGGCCAACGC
>CAZYPJ010000230.1:0-6594 GCA_964649365.1 uncultured Anaerolineales bacterium
CCGCGCGGCCGGGGGGGGGGGGGGCCCGGGCCGCGCGCCGAGGAACCGGATGTCCTAAGCGGTTCATTCCAGCCGACGCTGCTCTCGCCGGGCGCCGATACGACGCTCAACTCGTGGTTCCCCACTACGAACTATGATTCGCAATGGAGCCTGGTGTTACGGTCGGGAGATGTGGCGGCGCCAATTTTGCAGTTCGATCTGTCGCCTATCTCGGGGAACCAAGTGACGATTGCGGCGGCTACGCTGCGGCTGTACGTCAAATCGCGCACCAACGCGCAATCGCTAACCGCGGCCCCGGCTAAGGTGAATCGTCCCTGGACGGCTTCGCAGGCCACTTGGATCAAGGCCGATTCAGCCACTAACTGGGCCGCGGCGGGCTGCAACAGTGTGCCCGATGACCGCGACGCTCACGACTCCACAGCGGCAATCGAATTGCCCGTCGCCGGTTGGGTAGATTTCGACGTGACCGAAATGGCGCGCGATTGGTTGAGCAACCCCAGCAGCAACTATGGCGTCATCCTCAAGAGCATGGAAGGGTCAGCGGTCGGCTATACGATGGCCAGCTCCAACGATAGCGACGTCGCCTACCGGCCGGTGCTCAAGGTAGTCTGGGGAGAAGAGGCCACGCCACAGCCGACCACGCCCTCACCCACGTGGACGCCCTCGCCCACGCCGTTGCCTTTTGTGCAGGTAGAAAAGCGCGGCCCGGCCGGCCCGTTGGTCTCGGGCGTGCCGACGCAGATCACCTACACAGTCGTGGTAACCAACCCCTGGTCGGGGGCAATCAACAACGTCGAAGTGAAAGATGTATTGCCCTTGGGCACGCAGTTCGTTAGCTGCACTGGCGGCGGCGAATACGACGCGGATACGCGCACGGTAACGTGGAAGATCGCTTCGATGGAAGTAAGCACATCGCTTACCTTTGAGATCATTGCCGAGCTAGAGACTTATGTCAAAGACGGCATCATCATCAACCTGGTGCAGGCCGTGTGCGACGATTGCTCGGGCCGCGCCCGCGACCATTGGCCCATCGCCGTGCTGCTGCCCACCGACACGCCGACGCCGATCACATTGACGCCGACTGTCACCGATACGCCCGGCGCCACCGAGACGCCCACGCTCACCCCCACGGGGCGTACTATGCGGTTGGTGCTGATCTACAAACAAGCGGTGGTTACGCGCTAACTTATCCATAAAGCCAAACAAATAGGACGCGCCGATGATCGGCGCGTCCTATTGTGTTACCAGGTAAATTCAATACACGGGAGCTTTACAGCGTCGCCAGCCACCGCTCCGCATCGCGAGGGCGGCGCAAGTGCACCAGGCGCAGATGGGCATATTCGGGCTGGGCCAACAGCTTGGGGTATTCGCGACGATGCCGACGCTGGCTGACGAACGCATAGGCGAACAGGTTATCGGGCGCAAGAAACACGCCGTAGAACGTCTCGCGGTTGCCGTTCCACAATTCCTCGCGGGTGAACACGCGTCGCAGCGTGCGCCCCAGCAGCCGCCACAATGCTAACCCTAGAGGATAATCGAGCCACACCAGCGTGTCGGCCCGCGTCCATAGACTCGAGCGCGCCTCGCCATAATTGCCGCCAGTGACCCAAGTTTCGCCTGCCGGGACCTCGGCCACGCGCTGGCGGAACTGGTCGCGGGGGCAGGGCGCCCAGCCTGGTCCCCACTGAAGCGCATCTAGCTCGATATACGGCGCTCCCATCCGCCGCGCCAATTCTGCCGCCAGGGTAGATTTGCCCGACCCTGTGACGCCCACCACAGCCACGCGTTTCACCAAGACCTCCCCATCATCCGATAGAGCGTCTCAGCTTCGGCAGGGTCGAAAGGACACAACGAGTCATCGGGCCGCGTCACGCCGGTATCCACCATCAAGAACAAGCCGCGATTGCTGGTCTTGGTGTTGAGAATGTGCGCCACGTATTCCAAGCCGCTTTCGAAATGCACTTCCTTGTTCAGCCCTAAATGCGTGATGAGCACCATCTGGCCGCCGAACTGCTCCCACACCGGACCAAAGGGCTGCTCCGACGCGCCGAAATTCAAGCCGCGCAGTTTGTGTACCTGGCGCAGGTTAGCAAAGTTGTGCTCGAACTGCCCGCAAGTGTGGATGAATACACCATTGAACGCCTCGGAGAGCTGGTTTACGTAAGGCAAGGCAAATTCGCGGTACAGCGGCGGCGACATCAGCGCGATCACGTCGTCCGAGATGGCGATGCCCTGGCCGTCGGGCATCCAGATAAAGGGAAAATGGCAGGGCGTGAATTCGGCGCCGAGTTGGCGCGTCAGGTCGCGCTGGGAGGCGACGAATTCGATAATCAACTCGGTGACGAGGCGCATCAAGCGGTGTACCTCGGCGGGATGCTCGTACATCGCCACGATGAAATCCTCGTTGTGCCAGATGAGGTAGGCTACGTCGAGCGGCCCCTGCACATCGGTCATGCGGATGGGGAAAGCGCCGTCGGTCTGCTCGATGAAATAGCGAGTGTAATCGAGCACATCGCCCAGTTGCCCGGCGTTGACGGCGGGCTTTTCCAGGGCATAGACCTGGGACGGATCGTCGAACAAGATCGGGTCGGCCCAGGGTTGCTCATCCTCGAACCAGCGCACTGGGCAACCGAACGCCGACGGGAACACCGACACGCCCAAGTAGGGAAACAGGGCAGGTAGATAATCATCGCGGATGCCCGCCTCGGCTTTGGCCTTGACGTTGCCGAGCTGCGCCGAGAGCATAGCGGCCTTGTCTTGGAACTGCTGCAACACCGTGTGCGGGCTCTGCGCCGCGATGTTGACCTGAAAACCAGGGCGGGGTAAATCTTGCAGATCCCACAGCGCCTGTAAAAAGGCGCGACGCTCGGTCAGTTGCTCAGCAGAAAAAGGATTGTTCATGATCTGGCTTCCTCTGGATTGTGTTTGGTTCTACCCGCTTGACTTGCGCTGCGCGCAGCGTTATAGTGGCGCGTGTAAACGCCGAGTCGCTTGAAAGGAGCCGCCTAATGGCTGACCCACTCATCATTCCGATCTCAATAGGTATGGTGCAGGCGTTTCTCATCCGGGGAGAGCGTGCTGTGCTAGTGGATACGTTGACGCCAGGCAACGCGCCACGCATCGTGCAGGCGCTGGCCGATCAGGGTTTGGCCCCCAGCGACCTGGCGCTGATCCTCATCACCCATGCCCACGCCGACCACGTCGGCAGCGCCGCAACGCTCAAGGCGCTCACAGGAGCGCCCATCGCCATCCACGCCGCCGATGCAGCCTATCTAAAAGCCGGCGATGGGCCGGCGTTGCAGGGGGTGGGCTTGGCCGGCAAATTGATGGCGGGGATCATCTCGCTGATGCCCCAACGATCCGAGCCGATACCGGCAGACATCGTGTTCGACGGCGAGCTAGACCTGGCCGCTTATGGCGTGGCGGGGCGAGCGATCCCCACGCCGGGGCACACGTATGGTTCGGTCTCGGTAACGCTTGATAGCGGCGATGTGCTCGTGGGCGACTTGCTACGCGGCGGCTGGGTGGGCAAAGATCGGCCCAAGATGCCGTATCTTACCTACGATCTGGCCGAGGTCAAGCGTAGCATTGCCAAGATTGCCGCATTGCAGCCGCGCAAAATCTACACCGCCCACGGCGGCCCCTTTGAGCCATCGGCGCTGAACGAGTTGCTCAAGTAGCTAAATACCAAAACCGCAGAGGCGCGGAGAGGGCAGAGATTAGTGCTGGACGATTTCTCTGCGTTCTCTGCGCCTCTGCGGTTTCTCTCAGAACTCGTCGGCGCGTTCGGCCACCAGCTCGAGATCCAAGCGCGCGAAATAGCCGTTGGGCATATCGTCATCGGGCGCATAGTCGCAGCGGATGACGGTGGCCGTCAATTGCAGCGACTTGGTCTCCAATTGCACCGTCGCGCCGGGCTGGGCCACCACCAACTCGCCCTTGGCCATCAGACGGTTGCGCAACGCCTCGTCGCGATAGGCGTATTCGCTCACGATCACCCGCGACACAGTGCGGATGTCGCCCTTGTCGAACAGCCACAGCTCAAAGGCATCCACCAGCGGTTCATCGCTGGCGCTGCTCAACACGTCGCTGATGCCCACGCCGCATTCGCCCAGAAATTCGCCGTCAGACTCGATAGAGTATGAACAATCGAACGCATCGTCACCGTGGCGATATTCGGCTTTGAACACGCCTAGTGCGTCAAGCGGAGCTTCGGGCGGTTCCTCAACGGCTTGTCGCGCGGCGGGCGTGGGTTCAGGCCCGATAGTTTCCTCGTATTGCTCTTCTTCAGTCTCTTCTTGCTCTTCCTCACCGATCTGTTCGATCAGATCTTCCAGGCTCTCCTCTTCTTCCGGCTCGCGTTCCTCGATAATCTCAACGCGACGAGGCGGCGTAATGTAGGCCGGCGGGGCGGGGCGGGGCGGTTCTGGCTCGGCCTCGTCAATAGCCGATTCGTCCAGGTCTTCCAGCTCTCCCAGATCAACATCCTCTATCTCAGGCTCGTATAGCCTCTTTTCTTCCTCTTGCTCGCCCTGCAGATCTATCTCTATAGGCGCGGCGGGCGCAGCGCGACGAGATAGAGCCTGCTCTGCCGACTGTCGGTCACGCTCGGGCTGCCAGGGCGGCCCGGCAGACCCGGTCTCAAAAGCAGGCGCGCTTGCCTCTTCGGCAGGCTCCCACAGTTCCTCGCGGGTTAGCGGCTCTTCTTCCTCACGGCGCCGCCCCTGGTTGAGCAGCCGCACCACTACGATCACGACCAGCGCCATCGCCGCCAGGAAAACAGCAATCGCCACCAGGTAGAGCACTGTGCGCGAAGGCAGCAGCACTTGCTTCTGCGGCGCCTCAAAGGGAGCGGCTTGGACGGCGGGCATACCCAGCGCCTGGGCCATCCGCTGTAGGCGCAAAGCCGATGCATCGTCGCCGGCGTTTTTGCGTTCCAGCGCGGCGCGCTGTACTAGGTCTGCCACCTGCTCCCAGGTGGTGTCATCATCAGTCAATTCCATCAAGCGCTGTTTGGCCAGTTCCACATCGCCCGTCACCACCAGCGAATCGGCCACCATCATGCAATAGTTCATCTGATGTTGCACACGCAAATCGGAAGGGTCAGTGTCGTACCACTTGACGGGCAACACCTGCCACCCTACGATCAAACCGATGACCACGCCCAGCACCAAAGCCAGGACGATCAGCGGCCAGCGCACCGGGCGCGGCATTCCATATTGATCTTGGGCCATCTTGCACCTCGCTCCAGATTATGGAAGTGTAACCACTCGTACCTCAAGATGATGAACGGCGTGTTGATGAGACAAATATTCCTGGCCTATTATATCAGGTTACAAAAGGGCAAACAACTGCGTTCTGGCTTGGGATTTTTGTGACCGGAAGGGGTAATGGTGGCCTCAGAAATCGAGTTACTTTGGGGAGCGATACGACCCGTCAAAGCATTCTGGATCGATTGCGGCGCGATCTTGCATTCAACGCATCACGGGCGCTCGCATTTCTGCGTCCGATTTGACGCCATCACCGAATTGTTCTACAATATGCTCCGTTCGATGGTGAAATTGAATCCATTCCTCGGTAGCTCAATGGTAGAGCGACCGGCTGTTAACCGGTTGGTTGGTGGTTCGAGCCCATCCCGAGGAGCCTAGGGACATTTCCCTGAATCAAGCCCGTCAGCCACGGTTCCGTGGCGGCGGGCTTTTGAATATCAAGCTCTTTCCACTTCGCGCAACGCCGGCGCAGGCGTGCGCACCCCGCCGCCAGAGAGCCGCGTCTTGATCTCGAGCACCTGCCTACGGATGGCGTCGTCTTTCTCGAACAGTGCGGCGATTTTGTCATAGCCATACATCACGGTGGTGTGGTCGCGCCCGCCCACCGACTCGCCGATCTGTGGCAACGAGGCGTCGGTTTATTCGCGCTCCAGGTACATCGCGACTTGGCGGGCCCCGGCCACCGCGCGATTGCGGCGTGGGCCGGTCAAGTCCTCGGCCCGCAGGCTATAATAAGCCGCTACCGCATTGATGATCTCGTCCAGCGTCAGCTTGACGGGCGGCTGCGAGAGATCGTTCAACGCCTGCTGCGCCGTCTTGACCGTCAGCGGATAGCCCATCATACGCGCCAACGCCAGCACGCGGTTGAGCGCGCCTTCCAACTCGCGGATGTTCGAGGGCGCCTGTTGCGCCACAAACTCGATCACCTCGCTAGGCAAACGGATGCCGTGCGTCTCGGCTTTGGCGGCCAAGATGGCCATGCGCGTCTCCAGGTCGGGCGGCTGAATATCAGCGGTGAGACCCCACTCAAAGCGCGAGCGCAGTCGCTCCTCCAGCCCTACGAACGCTCTGGGCGGGCGGTCGCTGGAGAGCACAATCTGGCGGTTATCCTGATACAGATCGTTAAAGGTATGAAAGAACTCTTCTTGGGTGCGCTCTTTATTAATGATGAACTGTACATCGTCGAGCAACAGTACGTCTATGGTACGATACTTGGCGCGGAACTCTTCGGTGCTGCGCACGCGGATGGCGTTGATCATCTCGTTGGCGAACGTCTCGGCAGAGACGTACAGCGTGCGCTTGTGATCGCGCAGCACACGGTTGG
>CAZYPJ010000231.1:0-6542 GCA_964649365.1 uncultured Anaerolineales bacterium
GTCAGCGACTCGCCGGGGTTGAGGATCGAAAGGCGCGACTCGTCCTTCAGGCCCTTAGCCCACAGGTTGTGCGCGTCGGTGGAGCAGGATTGGTTCTCGACGCAGAAGAAGGGGCGCTCGGGCGGGGGGAGCACCACGCGATACCTGCCCAGGTCGCACGCCTTCAACGTCACCTTTTTGCCGATGTGGTCGTAATAGATCACTTGAAGCGCCTCGGAACGCAGACCCCAATAGACATCATCCAGGTTGAGCTTGCTCAGCGACACCGGCTGGCGCAGGTCGGCAGGCCCCTTGTCCAGGTCAATCAGCCGGCCGCTGGGCAGCAGATCGGTGGCTTCCATCCACTTTTGCGCCGGAACCTGAATCCGCACGCTCTCGCGCGGGCCGATGATGGAAAAGAAGGGGTGGATGGCCAGGCCAAAGGGCAAACGCGCTTTGTTATCCTGGTTGACCACGGTGAAATCAATTCGCACCACGCCCGGCTTGAGCGTGTAGGTCAGCTCCAGCGTGTTGCGGATGGGGAACAGCTCCCAAAAGCTCTGACCCGGCTCAAAGGTGATGCGCGACGTGACCGAGATGCCATAGGCCGAGGTGACGGGCGCATCGCTCACCCAAGCGTGATCTTTGACGATGCCGTGCAAAAAGTTGCCGTTGTTGTTGGCGGGGAAGCGGAACTCGCGCCCCTCAAAGGTCATCACGGCGTTGCGCACGCGGTTGGGCGTGGGGTAGAGCACCGGCGACCCCAGCAGGAACGCCTTGTCGTTCATCTTGCCGGCGCCCATCATATATTCGACGCCCTCCGACTCGAAACTGAGCCAGTTGCAGCCCATCTCGGGCGAAAAAGCCATAGATGATACGGGCTTGGCGGGGTCGTCTTCGTAGGCGCTCAGGAAATACGTCTGCCAGCCCCCCACGGGGTGTTTGTCGTACCGATAGGCGTAACGGGTCATACCGATCCTCCTTATGATGGAACCACAGACTTGCGTCTTGCGACGAGCGGATTATACTCTCTTTTGGCTTGGTGGGGCAATCGAGAACTAGGGCAAGCGCAGAAGGATCAGCATGAAGATCACCGACCTCGAACCGATCATCGTCCGCGTGAACCAGCGCGGCGATTGGGTGTTTGTGCGCGTCCACACCGACGAGGGGATCGTGGGCCTGGGCGAGGCCAGCCATTCGGGCAATGATGCGCTTTTGCTGGCGGTGTTGGCGCACTATCGCGAGCGGCTTGTCGGCCAAGACCCGACGCGCATCCAGGCCATCTGGCGGCAATTGCACAACAAGAACGCCGGGCGGGTGGAGCACACCGCGCTCAGCGGCGTTGAGCAGGCGCTGTGGGATGTATTGGGCCAAAAGCTGGGCGCGCCGATCCGCGACCTGTTCGGCGGCCCCCTGCGCGACAAGCTGCGGCTGTACGCCAACATCAACCGCCACGTTACCGACCGCACGCCCGAAGGGTTCGCTCGCGCGGCGCAACAGGCCGTGGCCGAGGGGTTCACCGCCGTCAAGCTGGCGCCATTCGACGAGTTGCGCTCACCCGACCACATCCGCACCGGCCCCAAGGCCGCCTGGCGCAAAGGGGTGGAGCGCGTCTATGCCGTGCGCGCCGCCATCGGCGACGAGGTGGAACTGCTGGTGGATTGCCACGAACGCATGGACGCGCCCGAGGCGATGATGGTAGCCCAGGCGCTGGCCGAGGCGCGGCTGTACTGGTTCGAGGAGCCTGTCGCCCACACCCACACCGACGACCTGGCGCGCGTCAGCGCCGCCGCGCCCATGCCCACCGCCTCGGCGGAGAGCGTCTATGCGGTGGAGGGGTTCGCGCCCTTTTTCCAGCGGCGATTGGTGGATATCCTCATGCCCGACGTCAAGCACGACGGCGGCCTGATGGAGACGGTAGCCATCGCCGGGGCGGCGCGCGCGGCGGGGCTGCTGATCGCGCCGCACAACCCGTCGGGGCCGGCGGCCTGCGCCGCCACCGCCCAGGTGAGCTGCACGCTGAGCAATTTCGTCATCCTGGAATACGCCTGGGGCGAGGTCCCCTGGCGCGCCGAATTGCTGGAACCCGCCGAGCGCATCGAAAACGGCTATCTGTTGCTGCCCGCAGGGCCGGGGCTGGGGCATCGGCTGAACGAGAGCGTCGTGGCCGAGCATCGCCGCAATTCGGCCAGCTCGATGGATTCGAGCAAGGCGGCGGTCTAGCGGCGCGATTCGGTTGATTCGAGTACAAGGCGCAAGGCTGCCGTAGTCGCGCCCCTCGTGGGCGCCGGGGCGTCTGGAGAATTATCCCTGGGTCGGCAACCGCGCCGTCATCTGGATGGCGCCGACGCCATGTGATGAACCCAATATGATAAGGAGCATCCCGCTGTGATTCGCACTCGCTACCGTTCTCTCATCCTTCTCATATGCGCCGCGTTGCTCGTGGGCGCGCTAGGGGCGCGCGCGGCGCTGGCCCAAGAGCCGGTCGCCGTCCCCCCGTTCGACGCGCAAGCCGTAGACGCCTACCTTCGTTCGCAGATGGACAACAGCCGCCTTTCGGGCATGGCGGTGGCCGTCGTGCGCGATGGCCAGGTGGTCTATAGCCAGGGCTATGGCTCAGCGGCGCCTGGCCGGGCGATGACGCCGCAGACGCAGCTCTACCTCGGCAGCCTGACCAACTCGTTCACCGCGCTGGCGGCGCTGCAGCTCGTCGAGCAAGGCAAGCTCGACCTCGACGCGCCGGTGCAACAATACCTCCCCTGGTTCCGCGTGGCCGATGAAACGGCCTCGGCGCAGATCACCGTGCGCCATCTGCTCAACCAGACCAGCGGCCTCAGCGCCTCCGGCGACCCCGCGCCGGGCGATTACGCCGAATCGCTGGAAAGCGAAGTGCGCGACCTGGCCGAGGTGCGCCCCACCTCGCCGGTGGGCAGCCGCTTCCGATACTATAACCAGAACTATCGCGTGGTGGGGTTGTTGATCGAGCAGGCCAGCGGCCAGCCCTACGCGCAGTACCTGGCCGAGCATATCACACAGCCTTTGGGCATGGCCCACACCGTCGCCGACCCCGCCGCCGCGCCCGACCTGGCGCTGGGCTATGGTCAGGCGTTCGGGTTCGCCTTCCCGCGCGGGCAAGCCTACCACGCCAGCGCCCTGCCATCGGATTATGTCATCTCGACCGCTGAGGACATGGCGCACTATCTACTCGCCATGCTCAACCAGGGCCGCGCCAGCGATCAACAATTGCTCAAACCCGAGACCTTTGCCTTGCTCCACACCCCACCCGCCGACGTCAGGAGCAGCTACGGCATGGGGTGGGTGTCGTCCCGGGCGTTCGGCTCGTACCGGGGCTTCCCACAGACGCCAGTGATCTATCACAGCGGCGACCTGGAGAGCTTTCACGCCATGGCGATGCTCTTTCCCGAGCTCGATCTGGGGTTCGTCATCCTGACCAACGAGAACAGCTTGCCGCTCAAGATGGCGGCCCACCAGACCATAGCCGTGGGACTAGCCAGCGTGTTGGTGGGCGACGACCCGCCCGAGCCGACGCCGATGTTCTGGGTCTATCTGGGGCTGGGCCTGGTTGCGACCCTGGATTTGCTTAACGCCGTGCGACGGTTAGCGCAGTTCAAGAAATGGGCCGATAAAGTCGCCTGGCTGCCGAGCTGGCGGCGTTGGCTCTCGGCGCTGATGGGCTTGGCCATCCCGATTGCGGTGTTGGCGGGCCTGCCCGCGTTGCTGGGTACTGTGTTGGCCGGGCCGACCAGTTGGGGCGAGATGTTCGCCCAGTTGCCCGACGCCACCGCCTGGCTGTGGGTATCCATCGCGCTCAACCTGGCGATGGGCGTGCGCCAGGTGTTGACGCTGGCCAAGCGGCCCGTATCAAGTTAAGCCGCCGAGACATCAAGGCCCTGGCTTGTAGCGATCAGCAAGGTCGAACTGACGGACTGATCGCTTGGCCTTTCTATTCTTGTCTAGGCGCGTAACAATTCGTTGTTATCCACTTTCGAAGGAGGTTCGCATGTCCGAACGAGGAGTTCCCCCCATCACCATCACCGATGTCAAGACCATCTTGACGGCGCCGGGAGGCATCCGGCTGGTGGTGGTCAAGATCGAGACTAGCCAACCCGGCCTGTACGGCTTGGGCTGCGCCACGTTCACCCAGCGACCGCTGGCGGTGGCCTCGGCCATCAACGACTACCTGCGGCCCTTTATGATCGGGCGCGACGTGGATCGCATCGAGGACGCTTACCAAGCGGCCTACGTCAGCTCGTACTGGCGCAGCGGCCCGGTGCTCAACAACGCCCTCAGCGGCGTAGATCAAGCCCTGTGGGATATTAAAGGCAAGCGCGCTGGGATGCCGCTCTACCAACTGCTTGGCGGCAAGTGCCGCGAGGCCGTGCCCTGCTACACCCACGCCTCGGGCCGCGATTTCAAAGAGGTTGAGGACGCGGCGCGCAAATACATGGAGCAAGGCTTCAAGTACGTCCGCGTGCAGGTAGATATCCCCGGCATGTCCACCTATGGCAGCCGGGGCGGCAAGGCCGTGCCCGCGCTCGACCCCAAGCAAGAGCGCACCTGGGAGCCTTCGCCCTACGTCCGCACCGTGCCCAAGCTGTTGGAGCATCTGCGCGTGACCCTGGGCGAGGATGTGGAACTGCTCCACGACGTACACGAGCGCATCCCGGCCATCCAGGGCGTGTGGCTGGCCAAAGCGGTAGAGCCGTATCGCTTGTTTTTCCTGGAAGACCTGTTCTCGCCCGAGGACAACGATTATTTCCGCATGGTGCGGCAGCAGTGCGCCACGCCCATCGCGATGGGCGAGCTTTATGTCAACCAGGCAGAGTACGTGCCCCTCATCCGCGAGCGGCTGATTGATTTCATCCGCGTGCACATCTCGGATATCGGCGGGTTGAGCATGGCGCGCAAGCTGGCCGCCTTCTGCGAGTTCATGGGCGTGCGCACGGCCTGGCACGGGCCTGGCGATGTATCGCCGGTGGGCCACGCCGTCAACATGCACCTCGACCTGGCCGTGCCGAACTTTGGCATCCAGGAGCTGGCCATGTCGCTCTACTGGCCCGAGATCCAAGAGGTGTTCAGCGGCATCCCCGAGTTGAAGGACGGCCACCTGTGGGCCAACGACAACCCGGGCATCGGGGTGGATATTGACGAGGCCAAAGCGGCCAAGTTCCCCTTCCCCGAGCACAAGTACAACGGCGCCTGGCCCGAAGTGCGCCGGTTCGACGGCACGGTGATCAAACCGTAACGGTTGACGCAGACCCGCCCGGCCCCGCGAGGCCTGGCGGGGCTCTGTTTCGGGCGCTAGGGGCCAGTCGTTGCCGGTCGCACAAGCGCCCTGTGACTGTGGTTGTATCCCTTGTGCCAGCATACACAAGGCGCTATACTACCGTAGTCGCGCCCCTTGTGGGCGCCCCCGGATTTGGGCGTTCAACGGAGGTCCAAAATGCGCAAATGGCTCAAAGCAGGATTGATCGGCGCGGCTATCGAATGCGTCCTCTCGCTCCTCAGCATGGCGATCTATTTCGTGCCCTCGGAACTCGCTTCCACGATTTCGTGCGCGCTGTGCGCCCCCGTCTATCTGTTCCTGGCCGCGACAGGCGGTCTGGCGGGCTATTGGGTTCCGGCGCCGCGCGTTCGCAAGGACGGCGCGCGGGAAGGCGTCAAGGCGGGCCTGGTGGCCGGGGCCATCGCCACGATGTGGGGTTGGATTCTCTCTGGCATCGCTATAGCCACAGGATTGTACGATTCGACCATGGCCCGGGCGATCTCGCCGGAGGGACTCGAAGTATTGCGCGCCGCCGAGATGGAATTCATCCTCACCCCCGCCTTTGCCATCGTCACCACGCTGTGCAGCGGCCTGCTGCTGGTGGGCATGGGCGCCGGGCTGGGCGCGCTGGGCGGGCTGATTATGGCCTCGCCCAAGGGCGTGGAGGAGCCGCCGGTTCAGGCATAACCCCTGGCGCGTCGCCCGCATGTGCCGAGCAGGGGTTCTGGTTGGACTGCTGAAAGAGATGCGCCATGCGCAGTTGGCTCAGGGCAGGGTTGATCGGCGGGGCGACGCAATGCGCCCCGCAACGGCGCGCGAGCGGGCGCCCAAGTAGGCCTCACCGCCGCGGCCATCGCCCTGGCGTGGGATTGGCTCACCGACATCGTGACCGCGGCGACGGGGATCAGGAGTATGCTTTGGCTAATTCCTCTGGAGCGCCAGCTGACCGATATATGGCGCGCCATCTATCGGTGGCCGATTCTGCGCTTAAACCCCATCGCCAGCTCGACGTGGTTTGCAGCGTTGGTTACTCTGGCCCTCAACACAAGCCGGGGCGCGTTGGGCGGGTTGATTGTGGCGTTGGCGAAGGGAGCGGAAGAGCCGCCACCCCACGAGAGCGACGGCGCGGACATGGCATCGTAGGGGCGTGATAATGAAGCCCAAAGAATAACGCGGTACGCCTATAGCGCCAGCCGCTAAAACGCTTGGGGTGAAATGGCGCTCAGTGATGAAAGTAAGGTGGGCGTAGCACGGGGTAAGACTCTGCGAGCCAGTA
>CAZYPJ010000232.1:0-6532 GCA_964649365.1 uncultured Anaerolineales bacterium
CTGAGATGTACCAGACGCCGAGATCGGTTGCCGATCTCGGCGTCTGGCGCTTTATGCGGCTTTGCTGCCCAATATCCGCTGATAGGCCGCCAGAAGGTTGCGCCGGTAGGCGTCCCAGGTGAATTCGGCGGCGCGCAGACGGGCGGAATGAGCCATCTCGGCGCGCAGGGCGGGGTTGGCTCGTAGGTGCTGCAAGCGGTCACAGAGCGCATCCACATCACGGATGGGGACGATATACCCTTCTGCGCCATCGCGCGCCACCGACCCGGCGTTAGGCGTGGTGACAACGGGCAAGCCGCAGGCCATCGCCTCGTAAGTTACCAGGGCGCTGCCTTCTTCGATAGAGGGAAAAACGAACAGGTCACCTTGGGCCATCAATTCCCCCAGCGCCGTGGAATGCCCTAAAAAGCTCACCCCCTCAAGGCCAGACCAACGGCTGCGAATTGCCGCCATATCGGATGTGACGCCGCCGATCAGCCACAATTCAGCGTCGCGCCAACCCAGGGCGCACCAGGCGTCCAAGAGGTAGGGCACGCCTTTGCGCACCGATACCTGCCCGGCAAAGATCAAGCGCAGGGGATGATCCGCAGCGGGTGCCTGCGCAGCGGCCGCAAAACGGGCCGGATCCAATCCGAAGGGGAGTTCAATCAGCTTGTTCTCGGGTACGCCCTCGGTGAGCATGCTGTCGCGCACAAAGTCGCTGGGGATGGTGATATAGTCCGCCTCAGCGAACTCGGCCATCAAGCGCGAGAGATTCCATTTGGGCAGGGTCAGCGGCACGTTCCAGCGACGGTATTCCTCTTCCAACAGGCGGGTCTGGGTGGTTGGATGCGAAGAGGCTCGTTCGACCACCGCGACCATGCCTCGCTGTCGGGCCAAATGCAACGAGCGCAAGCACGAGCCATTCCATCCGTGGAACAGATCACCCGGCGGCATACTCGCGGCCACCCACTCATCGAACAGAATGCCTTCGGCATAATAGAGTAAGCCGGTAGCGTCATGAGCGGCTAGGTAGCGGGCGGCGCGCCCCGGCAAGCCCCATTGACGGATCAGCTCGCCGGGGATGATGCTCTGTGCGTTAGAGCTGACGAATAGCCGCTCCAGCCACCCTTCGCGATAAATGCCTAGCGCCGCTTGGTGGGCAATATGGCCGATGCCGCTGGCTCCCAGTCGTGCAGCGATGCTATAGAGCACTCTCGGGTTTGCCATGGTCAGCACCCTCGCAATCTATTCTAGCAGTCGTTCGATGCGCGCACAGATCATTTCGAGCGCTACAGCATTCTGCCCGCCTTCGGGTACGATGATGTCGGCGTAGCGTTTGCTCGGCTCGACGAACTCCAGATGCATGGGGCGCACCGTCCCTAGGTACTGGGCAATGACTGATTCGAGCGTGCGCCCGCGCTCGCGCACGTCGCGTTCCACGCGGCGGATAAAGCGCAGGTCAGCGTCGGTATCCACAAAGATTTTGATGTCCATCATGGCGCGCAGCGCGGCATTGGCAAAAATCAGGATTCCTTCGACTAGGATTATCGGACAAGGTGCGACGAGGCGAGTCTCGGCTCGTCGGCGGTAGGTGGTGAAATCGTACACCGGCGCAGCCACAGCCTCGCCGCGAACTAGTGCTTGCAAGTGAGCCAGCAGCAGAGTATCTTCTAGGGCATCGGGATGGTCAAAGTTCTGCCGGCGACGCTCTTCTAGGGGTAGATGGCTCAGATCGCGGTAATAGGCGTCATGTTGCAGGTGAGCGATGCGTTCGGCGCCGATGGCGCTCAAAATTGCGTGCGAAATGGTAGTTTTGCCCGATCCGGTTCCCCCGGCTACGCCGATGATCAGCGGTTTGCGAGACGGAGCGTGTGGGGGATTCATGCAGATTCGCCTCGGGCTGGCAAGCATAAGGTTGCTCTATTGTGCAATGTAAAGGCTTGCCAGACCCAACCAACGCACGAGCGCGTACGAGCTGAGAAGAACGCCGAGGCTCATCCCTATGCTCACCCACAGGGCCAGTCTTGTCCGAAAGAGTGTGCGCCGCCCGATGGCCAAACCCAGGTCTGCTAAGACGAGAACCAGCCACGCCGCCAGCCGCCAGCACTCCACTGGATCCCAACTCCAATAGGCTCCCCAGGCCATTTGCGCCCCAACTCCTTGTAGAATCAAACCCGAACCCTGCAGCGCCCAGGCGAACTGGAGGGCGCGGTCAGCAACACCGGCCAGCACGCCCCACAGCAAAGCCCCAATGCTCAATACGTAGCTCGCCTCGGCCAGGGCGAAATACAACCCCTCGTCGCTGGCTCCCACACCCCTCGCTGCTGGCAACCACCGACAAGCGGCCAGGCCAATAGCAGCGAGTAGCGC
Source organism: uncultured Anaerolineales bacterium (assembly GCA_964649365.1). Lineage (GTDB taxonomy): Bacteria > Chloroflexota > Anaerolineae > UBA1429 > UBA1429 > CAZYPJ01. Next base: position 2,353 of record CAZYPJ010000232.1, read on the forward strand.
TGCGATGATCCGGGCGCGGCGCTGGGATGTTGGGGAAAGGACAGCGCTCCATCCTCCCAACGTCAAACCTACTGCGCCCAGGGCCAACGATATGCTGGCAAAAGGGCGTTGGCCCGTGCGCGCCGCCAGGTGGATCAGCGTCGCGCTGCCAGTGATCACCGCGGCGATAATGAGCGTCCTCGCCGCACGAGGTTCGCGCCCCCAAGCCCATAGCAGCGCCGCCGCACCAGCCAGCGCCATCGCCGCCGTGAGGAATAGCGCCGTGTATCCACCCGGCAACCTAACCATGCGCCTCCTCATTCGTATATTCTGCGCTACATTGCGCTGCTAGTCGTCGGAACCAGCCCGAGTCAACTTCGCTCCGAGCCGCCATGATCTGACCGCTGGCCCCCTCGTCGCCCCAAGCGAAGGCGGTCCACACCGTGCGCGGGGGCCAGATCGTTAACGCCGCCAGACCGATGAGCATCAGCGCCGCCCCCATACCTGCCAAAGGTAATTCCGGCTCGCGCTCGGCGCGCAACGTGATGTAATACTCGAACCCGATCTCTACGCGCACGTCGCCGGCGACCAGTGCGCCATCGGCGGCCAAGAACTGCTCAGCGACAAGCTGGCCATCGCGTCCGCGCAGTAACTGTGCGTGTAACGCCCTGTTGGCGATGCCCTGGGCGGGAAGCGCTGGGTAATATACCAATCGGATAATGAGGTCGCGGTCGGCCAGGCGCAACAGGCGCTCTTGCTGTTGTTCATCAAAGCGCACGCGCAATACCCGACCCGCCGGGGCGTCGGTCGTCAGGTCGTTCAAGATGAGCGCGCGCCCTTGTAAATCGCGCGCACTAACTCGCGCCGCCGGGCCATAGCCCGTCTGGTAGAGCGAATAGCCGTCGTAGCTGGCGCGGCGCCCCGGCGATACGGTGAGCGTCTTGGTGGGCTGGGATTGATGTGAAAGCGATAATTGGCTGGTGAATCGTCGCAAAGAGCCATCGTCGCGAGGATAAAGCTCGATCTGTTCCAGTCGGGCGGTCAGGTTGGCGCCGTGGTCGAGCGTTTGCGTTTCGCCCAACGCCAGGTCGAGGTCAGGGCCAGCCCAACCAAATCGCTCGCCCAGCGGAGCTGTGGCTAGCAGCAGAATCACCCCAATAAAAAACAGGCTGGGCAGCCAACGGCCCAACCCCCAGCGCCCGGCCAAGGCATAGTACACGCCGTCGCGCTCCGCGCGATGGATGATGCGCAGCCCAGCCCCTCGCAATGCGATGTCGAGTTTGGCCCTGGCTTGACCGGCTTCGCCACACAATGTCAAAGGCCGCGCTGCCGCACGTCGGGGTAAAGCCGCCCACACCGGGATCCACAGACGCAGCGCCCACAACGCAGCCAGCGCGGCGACGAGCGCCAGCAAAACGCGAAACACCCGCCCGGTGTAGATCTGCGCCAAGCCCACCTTGGCGAATCGGTCGGCCCACGCGCCCCAGTGAACATGGGCTTCGAGCCAACGCGTCTGGGCGGGCGAACCAGCCGCAGCCCTTGCCGCCATTTGCGGTAATAGTCCCCCCACCAACGTGGCCGCCAACAACAGGGCAAGCACAATCATTGCCGTCTCGGGCCAGATGGCGACACGCCAGGCTTGGCGCAGCAACTGGCCGAGGCGGTCTTGGGAGTGATGATCCGGAGTGAACATGGCTTTCGATCCGCTGAGTATGTCTGGGCGACTCAATTGCCTGATTATAGCGGCGCGGGCAGAGAGAGTCAATCGCTGGACGGAGCGACGAGCACACCCTCTACGCTTTCTTTGCTCGCTCGGGTGCAGCGCACGCGGGCCAATGTGTTGGCCAGGTCAGCGGTGGATGCGACCGTGACGCGCACATAGTTGTCGGTCAGTCCTTCCCAGATGAGCGATGTCCCCTCGCGATGGGGCGAGTGCTCGAACAACACCTCGATCTCACCGCCGACGAATTCACGGTGATAAGCCAACGCCAGCCGATGGCCAAGGGCGATGAGCGCCTCGCTGCGCGCCTGAGCGATGGGGGCGCTTATCTGGTCGGGCATGGCGGCGGCGGGCGTACCCGGGCGGGGCGAGTATCGGAACACATGCAGCCGTGAAAAGGCCATGCGCTCGATCAGGCAGCGCGTCTGTTCGAACTCGGCGTCGGTCTCGCCGGGAAACCCGACGATGACATCGGTAGTGATGGCTACCTGGGGAATGAGGCGGCGCGCTTGCTTCACCAGCGCCTCGAACTCGGCGACAGTGTAGCGCCGGTTCATACGGCGCAAGGTGGCGTCGCAGCCGCTCTGCAAGGGCAGATGCAGGTGGCGGCACAGTCGCGCGTCGGCCCACAATTCGAGAAGCTCGGACGTCAAATCCCATGGCTCGATGGAGGAAAGGCGCAGCCGGGGGACATCGGTCTCATCGAGGATGAGGCGTACCAGCCGCGCTAGCGACCACCCCCCGCCCGCAGCGAACGGCGCGCCAGGGGCCGTATCGCGGCCATAGGCCCCGATGTGTACGCCCGTTAATACCACCTCGCGGTAGCCCTCGGACAGTCGTGTGCGGATTTCATCCAACACTGCATCGGGCGGGCGGCTGCGTTGCGGCCCCCGCGCCACCCAAACAATGCAATAGGTGCAACGATTATCGCAGCCATCCTGAATCTTGACGAACGCTCGTGTGCGCCCGATGGATAGATGATGCGGTCCTAGCGCAACGACCTGGAAAGAGCCTGCTGCGTCCATCGGTTCGGAGACGAGAATACGCTGCAAGATGGCATCCTTATCGGCGTTGCCAACCACCAGCGCCACGCCTTCCATCGCGACGAGATCCGTCGCCGAGATCGCCGCGTAACAGCCTGTAACGGCCAGTCGCAGGGCCGGGTTGGCCCGATGTAACTGACGGATGGCCTGACGCGACTTGCGCGCGGCGACGTGCGTCACGGCGCAGGTGTTGAGGATGGCCCAATCAGCCTGGGCGGGGTCATCCGTCAATCTATGCCCGGCGGCCTCGATCTCGCGCCCCCAAGCTTCCGCTTCAGCCTGATTCAGCTTGCAGCCCAACGTAGCGAGGTAAAAACTGGTCATGGGGCGATGATACCACGCCCCAAGCTACGCTCCAAAGCAGAGCGGCGCAGACCCCGCCGGAATCTGCGCCGCCTCCACGGTTCACCCTCGCGCTATTGGGCCAGGGTATGTTCGGCATAGTAGGCCATCGCGGCCTTCATAAAGTCGGCCAGACCCACGCGATACTTGTCGTAGAACGCGCGAAACTCGGCGTTCTCGGCATAGAGCTGGCCCAAGCCACTATAGACCTCGGCGTTGGCCGGGTAAAAGCGCTCGATCCAGGCATGGTGCCGGGCAATAAGCTGCTGCACCTCGGCGTCGCCGGGGTCGCGATCTATCAGCGCGGCCAGCGACCGTGTGATATCGTCACCCTCGCCCTTGACGTCGCCCCATTGCGCTTTGGTCATTTTGCGGATGCGCCTTTCGGATTCCTCCACCAGGGCGGGGTCGTAGCGTTCCCGCGCTTCGCGTTGGTAGCGTTCTCTTTGCTCTTTGCTGAAACCCTCGTATAGCTCTTCATCGGTCATTGGTTTGTCCATGTCTTCCCCCTTGAGTTTGTTGATCGTGCGATCAATGGTCGTCAGGAGGTGCGTCAACCTCTCGGCGCGAGCCTGTAGCAAGCGGCGGTGTTTGGCCAGCGCCTCAATCTGGTCAAAGGCAGGGTCATCGAGGATGTTGCGAATCTCGCACAGCGGCACATCTAGTTCTTTGAAGAACAGGATTTGTTGCAGCCGTAAGAGATCGTCGTCCTGATACAGCCGATAGCCCGCCGCGGTTCGGGTTGAGGGCGTCAGCAGGCCGATGTGATCATAGTGGTGCAGCGCGCGCACACTCACCCCCGCCAATTTGGCCAGTTGTCGCACCGTGTAGGCTTTCATGCCAACCTCCTAGGGGATATGATACGCTATGACACAACGTCAGAGTCAAGTATGAAAATGGAACTATATGAGAAAATCGGCCTGCGTGGGCAGGTGGGTAGATCGCGTGGATGCGGCAGGAGAATCGGAGGGATGTACAGATCGAGGTAAATGGCGCTTTGGCCCCCAAGCTATTGCTTTTGGGGGCATAAGGAGAAAAGAAACAGCGCCCCAGGAGTGACTCGAACACTCGGCCCACTGCTTAGAAGGCAGTTGCT
>CAZYPJ010000233.1:0-6507 GCA_964649365.1 uncultured Anaerolineales bacterium
AAAATCTTAGTGTAGTGATTGCTTTGTTTTCAATAGTATCGCTCATCCTATCCTCCGTTAAAACTATGCGTTATTTTACCACTCGCAGGTTACAAAGATCAAAAATGAGCGAACCATTTTGTCTAGACAAACAATTTTTAAGCTTTTCAGCCGATGTTTTTGCGATTTAGCCTCAAACTATTGCTGACCACAAAAACACTGCTGAATGCCATGGCGCCTGCGGCCAGCATCGGTATCAACAAGCCAAAGGCAGCCACCGGGATCAGGATCACGTTGTAGAAAAATGCCCAAAACAGGTTTTGCCTGATCTTGCGAAAGGTAGCATGCGAAAGCTTGATGGCGCTGACCACGCCCCATAGGTCGCCGCGCACTAACGTAATATCGGCGGCCTCGATGGCAATATCCGTGCCGGTGCCGATAGCAACGCCGACGTTGGCTTGGGTAAGCGCGGGCGCGTCATTGATGCCATCGCCCACCATCGCCACTGCGCCATATTCGGCTTGCAGCCGTTGGATCTCGGCCACTTTGCCATCGGGTAACACACCCGCCACCACGTGGTCTATCCCCGCGCGCCGGGCGATAGCCTCGGCCACGCGCTGGTTGTCGCCCGTCAGCATTACCGTGCGGATGCCCAAGCCGTGCAGCGCGCCAATGGCTTCGGCGCTTTCGGGCTTGATCGGATCGGCTACGGCCAGCAGGCCGATCAGTTGCCCATCCACAGCGACTAGCATAGTGGTCTTGGCTTCGCCTTCCAGACGAACCAAGTCGGCTTCAGCGACAGCGATCTCGACGCCGCGCTCTTGAAGCAGCCGAGCGTTGCCCACCAGCACTTTGCGTCCACCCACCCGCGCCGCGACGCCCTTGCCCCGCACGGTCTCGAATTCATCGGGCGCGCTGAGCGCCACGCCGCGCAACTTGGCGCTTTCCACCACCGCCTTACCGACGGGGTGCTCGCTCCCCTGCTCCGCCGATCCAGCCAAACGCAGCAGCTCGCGCTCGTCACCTTCTAGGACCACAACATCAGTTACTTGGGGCCTGCCCAGGGTGAGCGTGCCGGTCTTGTCGAACACAATAGTCTTGACCTCGCGCATGGTCTGGATGGCCGCGCCCTGGCGAATGAGAATGCCGTTTTCGGCCCCCATGCCGCTGCCCACCATCAGCGCAGTGGGCGTGGCCAGCCCCAACGCGCACGGGCAAGCGATAACCAACACCGAGATGGTGGCCACCAGCGCCAACGTCGCCGCCGAGAGCGAGGGATCTACCCACGGCAACAGGCTGTGCGCCGCCTGCAATACGCTATCGCGCAGCGCTGAACCGCCGATGGCCCACAACAGCGCCGTCGCTACCGCGATACCAATGACCACCGGCACAAAGATGGATGTGACGCGGTCGGCGAACTCTTGGATAGGCACTTTGGTGCCCTGCGCCTGTTCGACCATGCGAACAACTTGGGCCAGGAACGTCTCGGCGCCCACGCGCGTGGCGCGCACGTGCAGCAGGCCCATCTGATTGATGGTCGCGCCGATGACCTCGCTGCCCTCGCTTTTGGCCACGGGCATGGATTCGCCGGTGGCCATCGCTTCATCTACAGCGCTTTCGCCGCTCACCACCACGCCGTCGGTGGGGATTTTTTCGCCCGGACGGACGATCATCACATCGCCTGCTTTGACCTGCGCCAGCGGCACGGTGTATTCCTGCCCATCTACCAGGACATTGGCTGTCTTGGCCCCCAATTCTAGCAACTTGCGGATGGCCTGCGACGCGCGCCCTTTGGCGCTGGCTTCGATGGTGCGCCCCGTCAGGTGGATGGCCATAATCATGGCCGAGACCCCAGCGTAGCTGGAAAGGGGCAGCGCCAGCGAGAGCGGCCCGCTGATCCACGAAGCCGCCGTGCCCAGTGAGATGAGTACGTCCATATTGGCGCTGCCGTGCGTCACCGATTTCCACGCCGAGCGATAGGTCGGCCAGCCAGGCCAAATCAACGCGGGCAGGGCCAGCGCCATCACCATGACCTCGACCGCCATCATGTTGGGCCAAGCGATATGCCAAACCATGTGCAGCAACATCAGAATCATGATAGGCGCAGTGAACGCCCAGGCGATCCACATGCGGCGGCGGGCAATTTGCATCTTTTGCGCTTCCAGATCCACCGCTTGATCGGCGTCAACCGCTGCCTCTTCGAGCACCTCATAACCCGCGTCGCGCACGGCGGCCTTGAGCGCATCCAACATCCCCGGCCCAGAAAGGTACTCAACGGCGGCGCGCTCGGTGGCCAGATTCACATTGACCGAAATAACGCCATCCACCTTGTTCAGCGCCCGCTCGACATGGCGCACGCAAGCGGCGCACGTCATGCCGCCGATGGGCAGCATCACGCGTTGTACGCTGGCATCGTAACCTACGTCACGGATACGCTGAATAAGCTGCGACGTGTTGATTACCATGGGATCAAACGTCACCACAGCCTTTTCAGTGGCTAAATTGACAGCGGCGCTGGCGACGCCCTCGGCGCGCTGCAAGGTGCGCTCTACCGTGCGCGAGCAACTAGCGCACGTCATGCCTAAAACGTTCACATTGATGGTTTTCTGTGTCATTGGAAGGCCCCCGTGTCAAACTCGGTCTGAAGCACCCTCCATTATATCATTACTTGATAATTTTAGTCAAGATTAGAACGTCTCGGCCACCAGCCAATCTTTGGCCCTTTCCCAATCGCTGAAAAATGCAGCGTTCTTGGGCCAAGATACGCGGCGAAACCTCTCGTACCAAACCTTGCGAAGACCCCAAACGCCGATGATCGCTATTTTGCGGATTGGGTTTTCCTTGCGGTCGCCGCTAGCTTTTAGGAAAGCAACCAACTCGGGCGTCATGGGCGCGCCGTAGAGATCCATCGCTACCAGCAGCGAGTTGACGGGTTGCCGACGAATCACTGCTTGGGCTGCCACAATCTCTTCTGCTAAGCCTGCCGATTGGACCCGCAACGTGAAAACTCGCACACCTAGTAATTTCGCTCATTCCTACTGAGCCACTTGGATCTCATACGCCTCCTCAAGCTCGCCCAACGCCTACTTTAGAAAGCAGGTCAACTTTATCCTGCCGCATGTTGCAGCGCCCCATACGGGAATACGCACACCCTAGCTGTCGCGCCGTGGCGCTCTTCTAACGTGGCCAGCACTGCGTCCCACGTTTTGCAAAACAAGTATTGGTCCTCATACAGCAGCCGCGCCTCGCGGGCATTGATTCCCGGCGCAAAAAGGATGTTGCGCGCCTGTAGCTCACGTGCGGCGCTGCCCGTCAGCGCGACGCCTACCTGCGCGCTGGTGCGCTGGCGAAAGATCGTGCCCGGCCCCATCACCAAATGATACCCTGCCCCTTCCGGGCAAGCCGAGACCGTCACCCCCGAGCCGCCTGGTTTCAATGCCTTTTTTCGCGTCCCGAACAGCGGCACCCGCGCCAACGAGATTTGGTGGGCGTCGTTATCCTTGGGCCAGGCGTTGCAGACGATAATATCCATCTGCTCGGGCGCCTCAGTAGCGTACATCTCGCGAGCCAGTTCCACGCCGCGCGCGAACGCCTGGATCGGCTCGCCTGCGACCAGCGCCATAATCCCTAACTCGGCGTTGAGCAAAGGATTGATGATATACTCCAGCCCCGCGATCCGCCCTACTTCTTGGGTGTGCGCCAAAAAGTGTGCGTTGGGGCAGTAATTATGATGGAAAAAGATCGTCTCGCGCCCACACACGCCAGGCAGCACAATCTTGGAGCCGCCGCCAAACAACGTACCGCGAGGCATAATCATCCCCGCGCCGATTTTGAGGTCGGCGCGCGCGAAATCGCGGTTGATCCAGATGGGCGCGCCTTGCGAGGATGTGCCATAGAACTCGAGGTTTTCGCAAGGATTGTGACTGCGAATATCCAACCGGTCGGTTAACTCTAGACCGATCTTTTTGATCCATTCTTGGCGGCGAAACGGGCGATGCGTGCCGGTAGCGGCAATAACGCACACGCGATCCTCGCCCAAGCCGCCGGCGGCCAGTTCCTCCAGGATATAGGGCAGCAAGCGACTGGCCGGCGTGGGGCGCGAGATGTCATCCACCAGGATGACAGCATCGCGTCGTCCGCGCGCCGCCTCGCGTAAGGGCGGTGCGCCAATCGGCTCGGCCAGCGCCCGCCGGATGCCCTCATCGCCGATGTCTGGCCCGCCTTTCATATGAGAGACCGTGATCTCCCAGGAATCAGGAAAGGTCAGGTTGAAGGTAGTATTTTCGTACCATATTGACCAGGGGATCGCTACTGTCTGCATCGTAGCTCCTTTGCGTGGATGCGCCCGCTGCGATATGGGGACGATGAGGTCATGTTGTATCCTCCGGCCAAACGTCTGTCAAGGCGATTACATCGTTCAGCTTGTGGCCAGGCCGCCTCTGTGCTAGAATGCGACTTAGCCTGACCCTGTTCGATCCTTATGTGTGGAGGTATGTCCGATGGCCAAAGAGATCAAAGGCATCGTCGTGCCCGTGGTGACGCCGTTTCACGCCGATGAAACCGTCAATGAGAGCGCTTTACGCAAGATCGTGAACTATTTGGTGGATAACGGCGTACACGGCTTATTCCCTTCGGGCAGCCAGGGCGAGCTGTTCGCCCTTTCGACCGACGAGAAGAAACGCGTGATGGATGTCGTCATCGAAGAGAACAACGGGCGCGCATTCGTCATGCCCAGCACCGGCGCTGTGACCACGCGCGAAAGCATCGAGCTGACCAAGCATGCCGAAAAATCGGGCGCCGATGCCGTCTCGGTCATCACGCCCTATTTCATCTCGCCCTCGGCGGACGAACTGCGCGATCACTATATTCGCATCTCGGAATCGGTTAGCATCCCGGTGTTGGCCTACAACAACCCCGACCGTACCCACGTGCCCATTCCGCCGGCGGTAGCGGCGGCGGTGGCCCAAGCCGCGCCCAACTTCATCGGCATCAAGGATTCCAGCGGCGACCTTTCCAACGCGCTGGCTTACATGGAAGCTTGCCCATCCACTTTCCGCACTTTTATGGGGCGCGATACGTTGATCTATGCTGCGTTGTGCTGCGGCTGCGCCGGGGCGGTAGCGGCTACGGCTAATGTCGCGCCCGATCTGGTGGTGGGCATCTATAACGCCTTTATGGCGGGCGATCACAAGCTGGCGCAAGAAAAGCAACGCCAACTGGCTCCCTTGCGCCGCGCCTTTACGCTGGGCACCTTCCCGGTAGTGGTCAAGGATGCGTTGGAACTGATGGGCTTGCCGGCTGGGCCTTGCCGCGCGCCGATCCGCTCGCTGAGCGGCGAACCCAAAGAAAAGCTGATCGCCATCCTCAAGGCGATGGGCAAAATTTAGCGCTAGACATGTTTGACAAGATTCGCAAGATTAACAGGATTATCATCTTTTGTTTTCACCAATCCTGTACATCTTGTTGATCCTGTCCAGAATTCGATTTATAGAAACTGGAGAAATGCGATGTTCAATTTTCTGTTATACGAGCCGATCCACGAGGCGGGGCGCAAGGTACTGGAAGCAGTGGGGACAGTGCGCCAGGCGTCGGCCACTGATGAGGATACGATCATTGCCGAGATTGGCGATATAGACGGCGTGGTGGTCCGCGCCAAAGGGGCTATGACCCGGCGCATTCTGGAACACGCCCCGCGCGTCAAGGTAGTGGGCCGCCACGGCGTGGGAGTAGATAACATTGATCTCGACGCCTGCACCGACCACGGCGTGCAGGTGGTCAATACGCCCGAAGCCGTAACCGAGGGCGTAGTCGAGCATACGCTTGGGCTGATCCTCGATTTGACCAAACGTATCACTTACACCGACAAGGTGATGCGCACCGGCAATTTTAACATCCGCTACCAAATCGAGGGCCGCGAATTGCGAGGTAGGACGTTGGGAGTAGTGGGATTCGGGCGCATCGGCCGGCGCGTAGCCCAGGCGTGCCATGCCGCGTTCGGCATGAAGATCCTCTATACCGACGTGATGGCCGCGCCCGAGTTGGAGCAAGCCCTAGGGGCCAAGCGCGTACCGCTGGCGGAACTGCTGGCGCAGGCAGAGTACGTCACCGTACACGTGCCGCTCTTGCCGGAGACGAAGGGATTGTTCGGCGCCAAAGAATTCGCCCAAATGCGGCCCGACGCCATGTTCTTTAACGCCTCACGCGGCGCGGTGGTGGATGAGGCAGCGCTCTATCAGGCGCTGGTAAACAAGCAGATCGCTGGGGCAGGATTGGACGTGTTCGCCCAGGAGCCGACGCCGCCCGACAATCCTCTGTTTGGGCTGGATAACGTGGTGCTGACGCCCCATATCGCCACCGCCACCGAAGAGGCGCTGGTGAATATGGCATTGGTCACTGAGGATCTGGTGGCTGTGCTGCAAGGGCGCGCGCCCAAATATACGGTCAACCGGCTCAAGTAAAAAAAGCTCCTGTCGAGGGGCGCTATCGGCGCTCCTCGACAGGCGTCTCGACGCTATTTCACCCAGCGGT
>CAZYPJ010000234.1:0-6507 GCA_964649365.1 uncultured Anaerolineales bacterium
TCTGGCTGCCCGCTTCTTTGGAGGCTTTGAGCATTTTCCAGGCATCCTCTACCGTTGTGGCCATCGGCTTTTGCAGGAGGATGTGAGGTATCTTCGCTTGGGCGCAAGCCACCACAGGATCTCGATGATACGGATCTGGCGTGGCTACCACTACTACATCCAGGTGTTCTTTGGCGAGCATTTGCTCATAGTCAGAGTAGGCCCTACAACCGTACTGGCAGGCGACGTTCTCCGCCCTAGTGGCGTTGGCATCCGCCACGGCTACGAGCTCGACGCGCGCATCATGGCTCAATTCATCACTATGACGGCTACCCAAAAGCCCAACCCCAATGACGCCAGCTCTTAGCTTCTCAGACATGTTCTTTACTCCCTGCGATGTCAAGATGTCGGACGGCAACTTTTCAACCTGGACAATCGATGGAACGATGAGTAGCTATACCACCTCCTCCATGCCTATGCCTTGCCACTAAGCTTCTCTTCAGCAATGCTGCTAAGGCGGCAATCTTCTGACTGCGCGCGATAGAGTTCCTCTCATGCGCCGGCCCGAGTGTACGTTGCATGCACTCGGCAATAAGGCCCTGCGCCGAGCAATTGCGGATTGCCCATGGCCCAGCCCGGGCGCGATAGCATGTGCGTCTATCCTTTGATGCCGCTCATGACGACGCCCTGGACAAAGTACTCTTGGAACAAGAAGAACAGGATGATGGGCGGTAAGGTGGTCAAGACGCTGGCGCACATGAGCAGGTGCTCTTTTGGCTCTTCCGTCATACCTCCAGCGGTAACGCGGAAGTATTGCAATCCCACAGAGATGGGAAACTTGTGCGCTTCGTTGAGGTAGATCATTGGCTCGATGAAAGCATTCCATTGGCCCATTACTGAGATAATCGTCAGGGTAGCGATCGCTGGTTTGCAGAGCGGCAAGACGATGGTCCAGAAGATGCGCCCGTAGCCCGATCCGTCAATAAGCGCCGCCTCGTCAAAGTCTCTTGGGATGGTCTGTATAAACTGGCGCATGAGAAAGATAGAAAAAGCGCTCCCACCGAACCAGGCCGGAAGCCATAGCGGCCGATACGTGTTCAGAAACTGGATCCCGGTCCAGTTTCCAAACAAAAAGAACATGATGTACCTGGGGATGAGCGTCACTTGAGCTGGCATCATCATTGTGCCCAGGGTGATCATGAAGAGCAGCTCACGAAAACGGTAGCGAAAGCGCGCAAAGCTAAAAGCAGCTACGGAGCTGGTCAACACCCCCCCGATAGTCGCTAGCGTAGTGATCACGATGGTGTTGTAAACCCACAGACCAAAGGGCACCATGGTCACGGTTCTGATGTAGTTTTCCCACCGCAATGCTGAGGGGAGGAGCGTCGGCGGCCAATTGTACACCTCCCACGGCGACTTGAAGGAACTCATGACTGTGTAGAAATATGGAAAAAAGAAGACGACGCCGAGCGTGATGGACAAGGTGTACAAGATGATCGTTCTTACGATCCTGCGCCGACCGGATTTCCTAGTCTGAGCTGGGATATCTGTTTGGGCTACCATCTACACCGTCCCTCCGTAGTAAACCCAGCGATCGGACAGCCGCACATTGACCAGCGTGAGGGTCATCACGATCACCGCAAAAATCCACGCCAAGGCCGAGCCGTAGCCCATGCGAAAGTAGGCGAACGATTGTTGGTAGATGTGAAGCGCCAAGAACCAGCTTCCGTAGAACGGGCCTCCGTTTGTCGCTACAAACGACAGAGTAAACACCTGTAGCGCCCCGATCAGGCCCAGCACAAGATTAAAGAACATCGCCGGGCTAATCATGGGGAGGGTCACCCATCGGAACTTGCTAGTGGAGCCTGCGCCATCGATCTCTGCCGCCTCATAGAGTTCCTGGGGCACGCCTTGAAGGCTGGCTAAAAAGATCAGCATGTTGTTGCCACCCACCCCCGACCACAAGCTGATCAACACGAGCGACGGAATAACAGTCGTGTTGCTGGTCAACCATGGAAAGTCGCGCGGCCATCCGAACCGGGAAAGAAAGTAGTTCAGCGGGCCTATCTCTGGGTTCATCAACCAGACCCATAAGGTGGCCATAGCCACAGCAGGGGTCAAGTGCGGCAGGAAGAACATCGTTCGGAAAAAACTGGTCCCACGGATGCCTTGATTGAGCAACAGCGCGAGCAGTAGGGCGCCAATGATCTCTAGCGGGACTGTTAGGATGGCATAGTAGGCCGTTCGCCCCAGCGATGGCCAGAAAAGCTCATCCTGAAAAAAGGCGCGCTCATAGTTGCCCAAGCCGATCCACTTGGGGGGAGACAGGATATCGTACTCGGAAAAGCTGAGAACTAGGCAAGCGATCATCGGCCCAGATACAAAGATAATGAGTCCAAATAACCATGGGGAGAGGAATAAATACCCCCACAGCGCCTGACGGGTCTCGAGTGGGCTATGCGCTCCAACGAGGAGTGCCAGCAGGCTCCGCTTGCTTTCCGGTAGAGGGACCTGCCTCGCGGCATTGGGTGCTTGGGCTGTCAAATCTTACTCCTCCTCGTGCTATGCTCGCGTTGCGGGCGACACGGTAACGGCGCAGCAGGGCCATCTTGCGATGACCCCTGCTGCGTAGCGTACTTGGCGGCAACATGGCTATGCTGCCCGGCCACTCTTGCGGCGATTAAGGACGACCCTGATTGATGATTTTCTGGCACGCTTCTTGCGTATGGCTCAGCATGGCGGCCCAATCTTCCTGGCTGTTCCTGTATGGGGTGCTGTGCTGGCCCCAAGCATCCTGCCATTCCACGAAGCGCAGATTATAGGGCTGCGGGAAGGGATCGATGCCCGATTCGAACCAGTGGGCCGCGAACTCCATGGCCTTGCCGCTGGCTGGGCGTGACCAGAGTTTCTCGCTGAACCAGGCCGACCGACGCGCCATGCAGTGCAAAGTGCCCTCGGTGCCAGCATACAGAGCTGGCTCCTTGCTTGTGAGCCGCGCGCAGAGCAGAAAAGATTCTTCTGGATAGGATGTTTTGGTAAAGATCGACATGGTATTGTAGGAGAGGCATGAGCCGCGATTGCCATCAGGGCCTTTGGGCCAAGGCACATAGAGCGGCTCGAACTTGTCGCCGATGCGTTTGCGCCAGTTCTCCGGCTGGCCGACGGTCCCTGCGCGGCTCACCATGTTGCCCGCGGTGAATAGGTCTACACCGGCGAGCTGCTGCATATCCGCATCGGTGGGCCGATAGCCCTCTTTGGACCATTGGGCATACCACTCTAGTCCGGCTTTGACGCGCGGAAAGTCCTCGCCCAACTGGTGCTTGCGGCCATCGTAGCTGAGCAGCCAGGAATCCTCGGAGCTTCCCGCCGCGCCGGGGCCGCCCGTGGGCAAGCCCCACGTGCGCGTGAATTGCTGAATGTACAAAGGATGCTTCATGCCGTCCAACTGTACACCCCATCGCTCGCGAGGCTTGGCCACTTTGCGAATAATCTCTTCCCAATCCATGACCGTCCAATCTCCCTCGATGGCCTTCTCGGGCAAGGAGACGCCAGCCTCTCTGAGCATGTTCATATTGAACCCGACGACTGCGTTGCCGCCCGGGTGGACGACGGTCGGCAGCCAGCATAGCTTGTTGCCCGTCCATAGCTTCGAGTCCGCAATCACGGAGGGGAAAAAGTCGGCAAAGTCAACGATGTCGTCGTGAACGGCGAGAAAGTCATCTAGCTGCATGGTGATGCCCTTCCACGCCAGATACGGTTTCCAAATGTTGTGACCCGTAAACACATCCCACATCAGGCCCGTGGCGCCCAATGCCAGACACTTGGGAAACATGTCATTGTAAGGTACATCCTCGATTTGGACGGTGATGTTGGGGTGTTCCTCCATAAAGATCTTGGACCACTTGGTGTCAAAGTCCCACGCATCGCCGGCGAACTTGCCTAGGCGGAGAATGATCTTTTTGGCAGCCGCCTCTTTCTCTACCACTTTTTCGACGACGCGGGTCACCTCTTTGGCGACTTCCACGGCTTCCTTCACGACGACTGTCTCTTTGACGACTTTCTCTACCTGCTTCTCAACCAACACAGTCTCTTTGATGACTTTGGGGGCACATGCCGTCACTATGGCGCTTACGGCGCACAGCGCGGCGCCGCGCAAAAGGCTTCTTCGCGACAGCTTGACGTTCTGCATCGTAGTCTCCTCCAAAATACTGATCTAGAACAGCTCTTGCAGTGGAGCGATTGCCTACTGTTTCCTCCCTTCCTGGCTTTGCCGATCGGATTCGGGTAAAATGTGTCCGCCAACGCGTTGCGTGATTCCACATCAATCTCTATATTAGTGTATAATCGGTTTAGCGCGTGCCCTCGGCGGCCAGGATCAGGACTATAGACCGGTCAGGATTAGGACATGGTTAGCATAGACTATCTTGAGACGGCTCTGCGTCGCGTTCTGAATCATCTATACGACCCTACTTTTCTGCGCGACAGCCCCCTTATCTCCCTTTTGCACCTAGGTCGTGACAATGCGCCCACAGCGCTACACAGCGTCGTCGAGCGCGCTATTGAGGAACTCGGTCAAGACCGTCACCCTGCAACTGCAGAAGCAAGTCGTCGGCACTATGAGGTGCTCTTTCATCGCTATCTACAACAGTTCACCCAAGAGGAGGTGGCCCACCAACTCGGCGTCAGTGCGAGGCACTTGCGACGACAACAGACCCAGGCTGTCCGAGCTTTGGCAGAGCATCTCCGCAAGCAGTATGGCCTAAAGATAACCGAAGTCACCCCAGCCGACGCCGAAGATGCCCTCAGACCACGGTGGGACTCTGATGAACCGATCGGCAAGGAGAACGTTTGGCTAGAGGATTCGCGGCCCGACGGTGTGGCTGATGTGGATCGCGTTCTGCGCGGAGCGCTATCAACTGCTCGGTTGCTGGCTGAGATGCACCGAGTGCAAGTAGGCGTGGGAGCGAACGCGGCGCTGCCCCTGGCCGCGATTGACGCCACCGTGCTCAAACAGATCGTGCTTAACCTGCTGACAGCGCTTATGGGGGCAATCCCCGGCGGGACAGTGTCCATGACAGCCCGCACGCAGCGGGATCGTGTCATCGTGTACCTCTACGGGATCCCTGATTCAACCGCCAGAAAGTCGCTCACCTGGGATGAGGCCAAAGTGGCCGCATCCACCGAAATGGCCAGAGTATTCCTGGGAGACGTGGGCGTATCGCAGGATGATCGCTTGCTCACATTCTATATAGACCTTCCATCCACTGAGTGCGTCCGCGTCCTGGCGATTGAGGACAACGAGGATACGCTTCACTTGTGGAGCCGTTACGTGGAGCATACTCGTTTCTCCCTAGTCATCGCCAACGATCCCCATCGGGCGCTTGAGACTGCCATTGAGCAGAGGCCGGATCTCATCGTGCTAGATGTGATGATGCCCGGGCTGGACGGATGGGACATTCTCGCTCAGATGCAACGTCACCCGGCGCTCAAACGGACCCCCATGATCATCTGCACGGTTCTGCCCCAGCGCGACTTGGCCCTTTCGCTGGGCGCCAGTGACTTTATCAGCAAGCCGACGACACGTCAGTCATTTCTGGAAGCGCTTCGTCGCCAAACTGAGGCTTTAGGGCGCTGACCATGGCCTCGACCACGCGGACTAGATCGTCGTCGGAAATGCCCCCGGGCCGTCCAATCATCACCGTGCGACCCGAGATTGGTCCGCGTTTGGGGTCTACCGCCGACATGATGATCACTGGTATTCCAGCGATGGTCGGGTCTTGCGCCTTGGTTTTGAGCACCTCAAAGCCATCCATGCCAGGCATCACCAAGTCCAACAACAGCAGATCGGGGCGTCGTGTACGAAGCATCGAAAGGGTATCATGCCCATTGCGGGCGTGCAGGGGAATATAGTCTCCCGCCGCTGCCAACATCCGGGCAAAGAGACGGCGCGCTTCCGGATCGTCGTCAGCGATCAGGATCGAGCGTGCGTTCGGGGTCACACGTTTCAAACTGCTGAGCAGTTCCTCACGTCGAATGGGTTTGACCAGATACGCGGCTGCCCCCAGTTGCCCTAACGCGTCGTCCTCGGCGGGCAGCGAACAGCAGAGCACAGGGACGCGAAAGCAGGTTTGCAGCGCCTGCAGACTCGCTTCGGCTGGCTCCCCGTTGCACCTCTGGCCGATCACGACTGCCTGAGCCGATCTGGTCTCTACGGATCGGCGCGCTTCGTACAAGTCTCGAACACTGACTGGCTCGATAACGTCCGAATACCTCGCCAGAATCTGAAACACGCCCTCGCCTCCTTCCATGACCACTACACGTGGCTTGGGATGAAGGTGATGCACTTCACCTCGTCGCTCGCGCGGCGTGTATTCCTGGTAGGGGCCGAACCATCGTTTGGCCGGATCGTGTTCGGGTTCTTTGGTGAGAGGAAGCGTAAAGCATACCCTGGTTCCCTTGCCCAACTCGCTCTCAATCCAGATCCGTCCGCCATGCATCTCCACCAAGCGCCTACTGATCACCAACCCT
>CAZYPJ010000235.1:0-6483 GCA_964649365.1 uncultured Anaerolineales bacterium
GCTATCTTGCCCTCCCCTGCTGATCAACCCCTTCGCTTATGCAAGACGATGCTGCGGCGAGGCTAGCGCTCGGCCAGGAATGCAGTGACGGCCTTGATATAGGCGTCGAACTGCTCGCGGCGGATGTTGTGGCCCGCGCCGCCGATATGGACGCCCTTGACGCGCGGGTTGAGGCGCTCGGCTTCGGCCACCGTCGCGGCGGTGAGCATCCCACCCGTGTCGTTATCGGAGAAAATGACGAGCATGGGGCAGCGCACCCGTAGGATGCTCTGACGCCACGGCTCTTGGTCGCCGGGGCCGCTGGACGACTCAAAAGTGTAAAGGCTCAACTGCAGCTTGGAATCGGCCCAAGGGCCTAGCTCGGCCTGATCCCAAGTGGGCGACTGCGCGTGGCCAAAGGCAATGATTTCGTCGCGGGTCTTGGCCTTCAAGTCATAGATCCAGCCAAACATCTCGCGGAGCGCCTGCTTGGGGCGCGCCGGCCCGAACTCGAACAAGCCGCCATCCTCCAAGACGGCGCGCCCGATCAGCTCGGGGAAATCGGCGGCGGCCTGGAGCGTGGTCGAGCCGCCCATCGAATGGCCGATCACCGCCGGCTGTTTGAGGCCAAGGGCCTGGATCAGCCCGGCCAGGGCGGCGGCGCGGCTTTTGGCGTCGTGGCCCGTCTCGGGCTTTTCAGAGAGACCGTGGCCGCGGGCGTCTATCATGATGACATCGTACTTGGCCTCGAGCGCCTGAGCCACACGGAGCCAGCAGAGGCCGTTGTCGGAAAAGCCGTGGCACAACACCACCGGCGGCTTGTCGCCGGCGCCGGTGCGGTAATAGTGGACGCGAATGCCATTGGCGATCACATCGCCCTGTTGCCAGTCGGACATGAGAAGGCTCCTTTCAATAAATTGCAAGGTTTGGGGCGGGGCAATCCCGTCCCTATGAGTTCGCTTGGGGCACGCCCAAGAGCAAATCGGCCAGCTCGCGCGGGTGGCTGCGAAAGATGCCGTGGGCCGCGTCGAACTCAAAGTAGCGCCAGCCCGCCGCGCGGGCGCGCGCCGCCGATTCGGTGATCCCTTTGTAAGGCGCATCGGGGCCGACTTTGTCGGCGGTGCAATAGATATAAGTGCGCGGGATGGCCGTCGCCGCCGGGTTCTTAACCGAGATCGGTTGTGTAAAGCTTTTGAAGGGGTGCGGGCAACGACGCCAGTCCTTGGAACCATGTTGCCAATCCACCGGCAACAGCCAGCCCTGGCCTTCGGCGTTGACGAGCGCCTCGCGTTCGACGCGCTGCGGCGTACCGGGCGCGCCCACCACCGACTCGCCGTCGCGCGGGACGATGGCGTCCACATACACCAGGTGAGCCAACTTTTCGGGCATACGCTCGGCTACGCCGGTGATGACCATGCCGGCATAGCTATGCCCCACCAGGATTACGTTCTGCAACTCCTCGTAGGCGATCACATTGGCCACATCCAGGATATGGGTATCGAGGCCCACCTCGGGGCTGGCCAGGTGGACGCGCTCGCCCAGGCCGGTAAGGGTACAGCGATAGACCGTGTGCCCGGCGGCTTGCAAAAACTGGCCCACCTCTTTCAGATACCAGGCCCCGCTGTAGGCGCCGGGGACGATCACATAAGTTGCCATGCCGTTGCTCCTTTGCAATAGAATACTGACGGTGAACGTGGCGTTGGCCACGCTCACCGTCAGCATTATCGGCAAGGCAAGCAGCGTTGTCAATTGAGTAGGGGTTACGCCTATCGCAGCAGCGCCAGCGCCCGCTCCAAATGTTCCACCGCCCGCGCCTCTTTGGCGGCAGCCACGCGAACAGCCGCCGCAATCCCTTCGCGGGTAGATCGTTCGAGCAGGCCCTTGGCCGCCTCGGCGTGGGTAAGGCCCCACGGCCATGCCATGTGCATCTGGGCGGCTGCTGCGAGATAGAGCGACGCCGCTTCATTGAGCGACGCCGCCGCATCAGGCGCGACCGCCGCCATCTGCTGGCAGAACATCGCCGCCGAGCGCCGTTCTTCGAGCATGGTGCACTGGTCGCCATGCACCATAGCGCGGGTGTCCATCACCTGCCAGGCGTGCTCGGAGCTATGCCAGAACGCGGCTTGAGATTCATCGCCCTGCACCTCCGATTGCGACGCTGGCTGAGGCTCGGCGCGAGGATAGTCGGCGTCCACTTCCAACGCGGCAGCCCAGGCTTCGTAGGCGGCTAGGCCGCCCACATGATCGGGCAGGCCCGGGCGTTGCGCGCTGCGCTCCAGGTCAACGGCCCATTCCAGCGCGGCGATCAACACCTCGCGCGGGGCGGGGCGCGTCGCCTGCTTCTGGCCCAGCACAATCAGCCCCTTGCCAGCGTTCTTGTCCATGGTCTCGAACCAGTTCTCGATCTCGTAATACTGGTCGCGGCTCTCTTGGAAATAGCTCCAGCCGTAGAGCGCGCCGGTCACAGCATCGTAACCCGTCACCACGCCCGCCTCGGGCGGGCCGATGATGCCGAACGAAATGGCCGGGACGCCGCGCGCCAGGCTCTCTTGGATGGCAGCGAACATAGCGTCCTTTTCGGCGGGGATTTTGCGCCACTCGTAGCCCAGCGCCCAAAAGATCTGGGCAAAGGGCCGGTCGCCCAGGTACGAGAGATCTATGTTGCCGCCGTCGTCGCGGTTCCATAGCCGCCGAAAGGCCGCGCCCGTCACGCCCATGATATAATCATAGTCGCAGAGGTCGCCCAGATAGCTCAGCACCGAGTGGAGCGAGCCGGGGAAAGGACACAGGCGCACGTCATAGCCCACACGGGGCGCGCCGTCGAGCACGATGCGGGAAGGGATGCTCATCGTTCCTCCTACTGATAACGCGGCGCAACGCCGCAACTACACCCGCCAGAACTGGGTCATGCCCGCGCCCAGGCGTTCGGTGGGGCGCCGGGTAAAGCCGTATTTTTCATAGAACGGCTCTTTGCCTGCCGCCGCCATCAGGCCGACGACGGTGTTGCGGCTGGCGTGGGCGCGCACCCAAGTCATGATCTTGTCCATCAGCGTCGTACCGATCCCCTGGCGCTGATGGCCGGGCAGCACGATCACATCCTGGATGTAATAGACCATGCCGCCATCGCCGATGACCCGCGCCATACCCACCAGTTCGTCACTCTCGTAGGCGCACACGCCATAGAGCGAGGTCGGCAACGCCCGCTCGACCAGCTCGCGATCATAGACGCCCCAGCCCACGGCGGCGCGCAGGCGGTTATAGTCGTCGGGAGTGGGGAGTTGTTCGATAATGGCGATGGTCATAGGTGGCGTCCTTTTCTGTAATCAAGACCCTGTTCGCGGGGAAAAAGTTTACGGTTTGCGCGCCAAAAGCAGGATTTTAGCGACGAATTCGCCTTTGGCGTCGGTGTAGGCGGCGCGGTCCGCCGGGTGACGTTCGGCCAGAAGGCGCTTGAGCGCCGTGTATTCGGCCACAGCATCGGGGTGGGCGCGAAGGTAATCGCGAAAGAGGATGGGGTTCTCCCAGGCGGGGCTGCCCAATTCGTTGATATGGACGTGATGAGTGGTCTCAGCGACGGGGTTGCGCTTGACGAAATAATGTCGCCGGGGGATGCCGTTCTCGCCGGCGTATTCGTAGCCCAATCGCGCGATGGGCGCGACGCAGACGAACGCTGCCTCATAGTTGGCCACGGCGATAGCAATGTCGAGGATCGGCTTGGCGACGCAGCCGGGGATGGCGGTGCTGCCGATGTGCTGGATGTCAAGGATGTGATCGCCCACGGCGGCCAGCAAGCGCGCCCTCTCCTCCTCGTAGAGGGCCGCCCAACGCTCGTCGTAGGGGGCGAGCTGGACGACGCCCCGGGCGAGGCCGATGGGGGAAAGATGGTCTTCGTTGATAATTTCAGATGTCATCGCATGTGTTTCTCTGCATGATCGTCCGACGTACTTTCAGACGGCGTTGGCCCCTGCCTCCGCCGCTTGCCGCATTGCCAGAAACGCTTCTTTCACAGGTTGACTGACCGCGCTGGCGGGTTCAGCGAGCATCAATGCCTGATACTGCTCCAAGAACTCGGCGCGTAGCCGATAGAATAGATGCAAGAAATGCCTCAAAAAGCCCTCGCAATCGAGGATAGCGAATTCGATGCCGCCTGTTTCGGCGTACAAGGAATGGGCATAGTCTTGTACTTGCCGGGCGATGGGAAAAGTGGTGATAAAGAGATAATTCTGTATTTTGGCCTGGACGCCGAGAATCTTCTGCAGCGCATGGTCCAAGTCCTCGATGGTCACCGGCTTGTCCTTCATCTCGTAGCTGGTAACGATCTCGTCGTCGCCCACCAAAGTGATTTCGACATCGCCTAATGCCCCTGTTTGGAGGTCAGCGGCGTTGTGTGAGTGCAGGCCTATCGCTCGCTCTCCCAACCGCTGCTCCGCGACGCGATACGCTGCTGCAACAATGAGCACGGGTAGGCGACTCGTGCCTTTGAGACTCATGTGCTGGTGGATAAGCGTGATGATGTCCTCCGCGGCAAGGGGCGTGGCGCCGGCGGCGCTTTTTAGCTCTGCGAGCAAGGAGTGAATCCGCTGTTGTCGTTCATTCCTGAGCGTCAAAAGATGCCGAACGGTCTCGGCTAGCAAATCGTCCGCCTCCACTCGGCCTCGATGCACGTCATCTAACAACTCCAACACCGCCTGGTACAACTGTGGTGGGCGGCCTACCAGATCGAGGTCGGGCGTGAGCGTGACGTCGCGATTACGCAGCGCAGGGGTCAGAAAAGCGGTGGTGTTGTTGCATGGCAGATCGTGCTGCATAATGAACGGCGTGATATACCGCTCATCATAGGAACGCCCCGAATAGCTATCGTCGCCGCCGATTTCGGTATAGGGCTTGCGAACATCCACCTGGGGACGATGCGCTTTGGCGAGCAAGCAGGCCATCAATAATCTGACTCCTGCCCGATTGGAGAGATTATGGGCTACATTATGCACGAGTTGCTCAATACGTTCGTTGCGAACCAACGATTCGCTGAGACTGGCTACAGCGCGTTGAAAAGCGGCAGCAAGGATTTGTGTTGGCTCTGGCATTCGGTATCCTTTGGGTGAAGCGAGTAGTTGATCCACAACACCTCGGTGCGCTCCTGTTTAGTCTTGTCGGGGCGGGTATTGGTCGAGTGCGCCATTTTCGGGGGCGCTTCGACATAATCCCAGTCGTGGTAGAGTGTATCCATCAGATCGCAGTGATAGCCCGACAGCGCCACTTTGCCTTGCGCGCCGTGCAGCACACGCGCTAATTCGCGATGTTCGTCGTTGGTCATTTCATATCCATAGGCGTTGACATCGGAGCGCGCATCATGGGGATAAGGAGGATCGCAATAGAAGAGGGTCTCGGGGCTATCGTAACGCCGAATGACCTCTAAAGCGGGGGCATTCTCGATTTGCACACGCAGCAGCCGCTGGGTGATCTCGGCTAATCCCTCAACGCTGCCCAGCCAGCGCGAAACCGCGCCAGCCATCCCTGCTCGGCTAGTCAATTTGCAGTGGGCCCAGCGACCTTCGCTCGCCGTCTGGGCCAGCCCCGTGCGCACCTGCCGCGCTCGGACAAAGAAGCGGCGCGCCCGCTCGATGGCCGTCAGACTCTCCACAGGTTCTTGACACGCAATGCGCAGCTCTTCACGCGCAAAGGGGGTTAGCCCAATGGCACGAATCAATTCATCAGGATTATCTCTCAGGACGCGGAAAAAGTTCACGATTTCGCCGTCCAGGTCGTTATAAGTTTCAATCGGGGATGGCGCCCGGTTGAGCAAAACGGCGGCAGAACCTCCAAAGGGCTCGCAGTAATGCGTTGTCGCGGGCAACAAAGGCAACAGCCAATCCAAGTGGGTGTACTTGCCGCCGTACCATCCAAAAGCAATCAGTTTGTCCATTCTGCACCTGTAGCAAAACAATACGTGGTCGCCGCCTTGCAACTCGGCGCGATTCCGATTATACCCTCGCACCGCAATGTTGTCATACAAAACGCAACCGCGCAAGCGTCAACCGGCGCTTGCGCGGCAGGTCATTCGATGCGAGCGATCCTTATTGCACCCACCCACGCAGGGCAGTAGCTTCGGCCACGCGCTGCACAGCCACCAAATAGGCGGCCAGGCGGTTGTGAACCTTGTGCTTTTGGGCCATATCGTGTACAGCGTGGAATGCCTGGGTCATTTTGGCGTCCAGGCGGGCATAGACCTCGTCTTCGGTCCAATAATAGTTGCTGGCGTCCTGCACCTGCTCGAAATAGCTCACTGTCACGCCGCCGGCGTTGCACAAAAAGTCTGGCAACACCGTCACGCCGTTGCGATAGAGGATTTCGTCGGCCTCGGGGGTAGTCGGGCCGTTGGCCAGCTCGGCCACAATCTTGGCTTTGATCCGAGGGGCGTTCTCTTGGGTGATGACGTTCTCTAGCGCGGCGGGGAACAGCACGGTGACGGGCAATTCGAGCAGTTCGCCGGGCAATAGGATGTCGCAA
>CAZYPJ010000236.1:0-6473 GCA_964649365.1 uncultured Anaerolineales bacterium
ATGGGCTGGTTCGCGGGCAAGTAGCAACGAGAGGGCGGGTGAATAGCCCGCCCTGCGGAGCAAAGCATGAACTATGGCATGTACCTGAGCTATGCGGCGTTCAAGCGATACAGGGGCATCGCCGTCACCGAGACGGCAGACGACACGCGAATCCGCTTGATGTGCCGCTACGCCTCGGCGCAATGGGATCGCATGACGCGCCGCCCATGTTGGCCGGAGAAAAAGACGCGCTACTACGACCT
Source organism: uncultured Anaerolineales bacterium (assembly GCA_964649365.1). Classification (GTDB taxonomy): domain Bacteria; phylum Chloroflexota; class Anaerolineae; order UBA1429; family UBA1429; genus CAZYPJ01. Next base: position 243 of record CAZYPJ010000236.1, read on the forward strand.
GGTGGACAGCCGCTTGTTGACGCTGGACGCCGATCTATTGGCCATCACCAGCCTGACCGATTCATCGGGCAACACGTTGGTGGAAGGAACCGATGTGCTGGCCTATCCGTTATCGGGGCCGCCCTACAGCCGCATCGAGATCAAGCTCGATTCGGGCGATAGCCTGAACTATTCGGGTACGACGCAAAAGGCGCTCACGTTAGCGGGCATTTGGGGCTGGCATGACGACTGGGCCAACGCTTTCGAGGCCAGCGGCGACACGGTGCAAGACACCGGCGGCGGCACGCCGGCGGCGACCAGCATCACCGTGAGCGACGCGGACGGCGTTGACGCTTGGGGCGTGACGCCGCGCTTTGACGCCGACACCCTGCTCAAGATCGAAGATGAATATCTCTGGCTGACGGCGCAGAGCACGGCTACAAACATGTTGACCGTGGTGCGGGGCGTGAACGGCTCGACGGCGGCCACGCACGCCAAGACGACGCCGATCTATGTGTTCAAGCCGCCGCAAGATGTGGCCAAGCACATCACCCGCTGGGTAATGTTTCTCTACGATCAAAAGGACGCCAGCCAATATGACACCATCGCCTACCCAGAGGCGGGCGTGGTGCAAGTGCCTGCGGGCATTCCAAAGGACGTGACAATGGGCATTGACCAATATCGCCGCCGCGAGGTGCGCTGATGGCTAAGACGTTGGCAGACCTGAAAGCGGCCATGCTCACGGTCAACAAAGGGATCACGGGCATTGTGCGGGCCTTTGACAACCCGCCGCCCAAAATAGTTCCGGCTCACCTCGCGGCCATTATCCTGTTCTTGCGGTCATACGACTCGGCCTATGTCACTATGGACGTCTGCGGGATGCTCTATCGTTTCGAGCGGCTGATCGTGGGCGCCCCCGTGGGCCAGGGGCTAGATCAAGACGCGCGGCTGGCCGAGTTGGAGCCGTTCGTCGAGCGCGTGCGCACGGCTTATGCGGCGGCGATTACGTTGAGCGGCACGTGCGAGCAGTGCGGGCTAACTGGCGGCAGCCTGGAAATCCGCGCGGGCCACGCGACGCTGATTTACAACCTGGAAGTAGAACAAAAGCCCGTTGTCACGGTGAGCGGGTAAGGGGGAACGATGAAAGTACGGTTGATTGACCATTTGGCGACGGATCATTTCGGCAATATCGAGCCGGGTTGTGTGCTCGACATTCAGCCCGAAATGGCCGCGCGCCTGGTCGCCGCAAGAGCGGCGGTGCTTGTGGATGCGGTTTCGGATGTGGTCGCGGTCGAGGAGAGCGCCACTGTGACCGTTACGCGCGCGCGGGGGCGCGCGCGGGCGCAACAAAAAGAGGAGGATACGATTAATGGGCGAGGCGAGACGGGAAGCGCAACGGGCGGCGAACGATCCGAGGATTGCCATAGCGGTGCCGATGGAACGGCACCCGATGGACAATCCTAGACTGTTTTTCTCATTCATCAGCATCGCGCGGCAATACCCGGAATGCCCGTGGATCGAGTCGGATTACAACCGCACGGACGTTCAGCGCAACAAGTTCGGAATACAGCTTCTCAAGAGCAAGGATTACACGCATGTCCTGATGCTGGATGCCGACGAAGTACACCCGCCGCAAACCGTCTCGCGGTTGGCGCAGCGTGTGCGCGATAACCCAGAGATCGAGGTGATTGCGGCGCTGGCCTATCGCCGGGGCGAGCCTTACGAGCCAATGGCCTACAGATTAGCGGGCAAAGATCAACTCGAAGCGATGATCGAGGCAGCCTCCGCCCCCGGCCTATACGACTGCGACGCTATGAGCACAGGCGCGATGATGATTGCCCGTTCGGTATTCGAGCGACTGCCCTATCCGTGGTTTCAGTATGACTATCGCGCGGCGGCCAGCCTGGCCTGGCCAGATTGTGCGCTGGAGAGCATAGACAACATCGGCCTGCGCTCAGAGGATTTGTACTTTTGCGAACTATGCCGCAACGCGGGCATCAAGTTATGGATAGACACGACGGTTCAGAGCGCACACGCAGCGCGCCGCTGGGTTACGCGGGATACGTTCGTTGAGCACATGAAAGAGACGCCCGCCTTCCAATTATTCAAGACGCTTTGCGACCGTGCGCCGGCGGTGTTCGGCGCCGAGGCACAGCCGGGGAAAGTGCTCTACGTGGGCGCGCGCCCGGACAGGTGCGCGCTGGGCAATGAGTTGGCGCGAGTGCACAAACTAACGCTGTTAGAAGTATGGCCCGTCAACGCCGCGTACTACCAGGATGACTCCCGCTTCGAGCGCGTGATCTTGGGCGATGTGCGCACCTGGCAAGCCGATGAACATTATGACACGGCGGTGTGGTGGCACGGGCCGGAACACATCCAGCGCAGCGAATTGGCGGGAGCATTGGCGGGCCTGGAGGCGGTTGCTGATCGCGTGATCCTGGGCTGCCCGTGGGGCGAGTATGTGCAAGGCGCATATGGCGGCAACCCTTACGAGGAGCATGTGGCGACGTTGCAGCCGGAAGACTTCGAGGCCCTGGGCTATGAGGTGACGACGCTGGGAACGCAGAACGACCCGGCTAGTAATATCGTGGCGATCAAAAATGTAAAGCGATAGGAGTTACGACAATGGCAGGTGTAAGACGGCTACGAAAATTGCAAATCGGTCTGGAGACGACCGCCGGGACAGAAGCCGACGCCGATACCCTTTGGCGTGGGCAGGCGACGCTGACGCCCGGCGATCAGATTGAGTTGGTCGAAGAAGACCTGGGGCAGCTTGTGCCGAAAGTGCGCTCGTACATCCCTCACTACGAGCCGACGATTGAACTGAGCGAGACGCCCGCGACCTTCGAGCATTTGCCGGTGATTCTGGCAATGGCGTTAGAAGCCACGACCCAGGGAGCGGCGGACGGCACTGAGGGATCGGGCAAAATCTATCAATTCGACCTTGCCAATGCGTCGCAGCAAATCCCGGCCACGTTTACGTGCGAGTGCGGCGATAACCAGCGCGAGGATGTTGTCACCTATTGCCACGCGACCGAGTTCCAAATCAGCGGCGCGGCGGGCGAAGCAGTGATGATGTCGGCGACGTTGCGTGGGCGCCAGGCGTCGGATGGAACGTTTACCACCAGCGTCAGCGCGGCGACGGTCGAGGAAATCCTGTTCAACAAGGGCGTGCTGACCATTGACGATGCGGGCGGCACCATCGGCTCTACCACCAAGAGCAACACCCTGCTCGGCTTTAGCGTGGGCGGGCCGACGGGCATTGTGGCCTATGACGCTGCCGATGGCCAGGTGTATTTCTCGGCGCTCGAAGCGGTGGGCGCAGAGTTAGAGGGCGAATTGGTGCTCAAGCACAACGCGACGGGTGAGGCAGAGGTCAACAAGGCGCGGGCTGAAGCGGCGCGGTTGATCCAGCTGACCTTTGCCGGCTCTGCTCTGGAAACGGCGGGCGATGCCTACACCCACAAAACGCTCAAGATCAAAATGGCGATCCAGTATACCGAGGTTCCCAGCATTGATGAACAGGACGGCAACGACACCATCACGCTGCCCTTCCGCATTGTGGATAGCGACGGTGTTCAGTTCCAGGCGATTGTGGTCAACGAAGTAGCGGGCATCTAGCACAGATAAAAGGAGGATCGAACGATGAAAGGCTTAGGGGCCAAGCCGGTACGCATCACCGACGATGAGACTGGGGAATGGATCGAGATCAAGGCGCAATTCACGCGCAGCGACATTGACGACATCAACGACTCGCTGATGGAATTGATCGTGTCGGGCGAGGGGACTACGCAAGCGAAAATGCGCTCCATGCGGCGTATCACCATGCTGCTGGAACGCGCGATTGTCGGCTGGCATTTGCTTGATGAGGATGGCAACGACTGGAAGTTCAACACCGGGCGCATTCGCCAGTTGCCGGTCGAATCCGAGCTAGTTGATCGCGTGTTGGAAAAGATCATCGAACTAAACCCTACGTTGGGGGCAAATCGGTTGTAGCGCAATCCGAGTGCCGTGAAACGCGCGCGTGCGAGGATTGCGCAATGCGGCAAGAGTGCGCCGCGCGCGCCGAATGGGAGCAGCGGCAGGCAGATTTGCGTGAGCAATACGAAATGCTGTTCGACGGCCAGCGCCACACCGTTCCGGCCAGCCGTTACGGGCCGATCTTGGGGATGATGACGCTGACGGGTTGGTCGTATGCCGAATGCCGCGAGATGTACGAGGAAGCGCCGCTCGATTTGTGGGATGAATACATGATCCTTCTCGAAAAACAAGCGGCGGCGCAAAAGTCCGCAGCGAAGCCGAGGCGACATGGCAGCAGGACGTGAAGCAGCCCTCAAGATTTTGCTCGATATGGAAGGGAATGTCGAGCAAAAGGTCAAGGGCGTCCGAGACTTCTTGGGATCGTTGAACAAGTCTGCTGAACAGAGCAAGGCTAGTTTTGCCGACCTCGCTAAGGCGATTACGGCGCAGGAAGCGGCCAGCGCGACGGTTCGCAAGGTGCGCGATGAATTAGAGGCGGTGCGCAAGGCGGGCGGCGATACCACCGAGGCCATGAAAAAGTTTGGCGATGCTTTGGAGCAAGAATCCAAAGCATCGGCCAATCTTAGCAAGGTGCGCCAGGAGCTACAACAGACCAAGAGCGATGTTGGCGGCTTTGCGGCTTATGTCAAAAACCAGTTTGATGGCGTCAAGCAGGTTGCTATGGGAATGCTTTCCGGCAACCTCATCATGGGCGCGATCAACCAACTTAAGGCCGGGTTCACCTCCATCGTCAACGTGTTCCGCGAGGGCGTTTCAGGCGGCGCTGAGTTCGAGCGTTACGAGACGCAGCTTGGCGTGCTCCTCAAATCCACCGACCTGGCCAAAGAGCGGCTGGCAGAATTAGCCGTGTTCGGCCAAAAGACCCCGTTCGAGTTGCCCGAGATCGTGCGCGCTGAAAAGGTGTTGACTTCGTTTGGGTTGACCGGCGAAGACGCCATGAAGAAGTTTGGCAAGAGCGCCGCTCAGATTCGTACCATGATTGGCGACGTGGCGTCGGGCACTGGCGTGCAATTCGAGCAGATCGCGGGCTACGTGGGCCGATTTGCCTCCGGCTCCACCGGCGCGGCCATTCAGCGGTGCCAGGAGCTAGGCGTCCGGACCCGCCAAGAGCTGGCCAGCATGGGGCTAGAGTTCAGCAAGGCGGGCCAATTGATGACGCCAGTCGAAGAGGCGACCACGGTTCTGCTTCAGGTCATGCAAGACAAGTTCGGCGGCATGATGGATAAGCAGAGCCAGACCTTCGAGGGGATGCAATCCAACCTTGCTGACTGGATGGGGCAAACCAAACGCATTATCGCGGAGCCGATCTTTGACGCGCTGAAAGAGAACCTGGGCCAGCTTCTGGTAGTGCTGAATAGTCCGGCGGCGCAAGAGGGAATCAAGAACATCGCGGCGGCGCTGGCCGATGTAGCGAAGCGCGTCAGCGAAGTGAGCTTGCTGTTGCTCAAGGGCGACATCGAGGGCGCGCTGGCCAAGATCACCAACCCCGAGACCGCGCGCGGCTTGATGGAAATTGCCAAAGCGTTCAACGCCATCCACGAGGGGGTCGCCAATCTCAAGGGCGACGCCAGCATGGGAGAGATTTTCACCAACATGGGCGGTGCGGCCACTGCGCCGCAGCGGATGGTGGAAGGCATCGGCGGCGTATCGTCGGGCCTCGAAAACCTCAAGACGATCATGGCGGGCGTGGATTCCGGCCCGGTGAGAATGGGCCAGGGCATGGGCGCGGCGTTGGCAGTGATGTTCGGCGTAGTCGACGCCAGCGCGAACGCCATGCAAAAGATCACCACGGCCACACAGAGCGCGCAAGCTGCTACCTCCGCCTACAGCTACACCGTCTCGGATTCCTCGATTGTGGCGCGGGCGCTGGCCAATGAAGCCAAGTACGGCGCGGATAACGTGCAAGTGCTGGCCATGAATATGACCAACGCGCGGGCCGCCGCCGAATCGTTCAATACGGGCATTGCGGCAAACGCGGCGGCGGTGCAAACGTTGGCGGCGTCGGCGCAACAGCAAAGCCAGATCATGGCGACGGCGTTTTCGAGCGAAGCCGTGCAATCGAGCATGGCGGCGTTCCAGAACACCGTCATGCAATTCCAACAGCAACAGTTGCAACAAGAGCAACAGGCGGCGTTGGCGATGGAGCAGGCGCAAGTGGCGCGCAACGCGCAGTTGCTCATGTCCGAGGCGCAATATCAGCAGCAGCGCGCC
>CAZYPJ010000237.1:0-6471 GCA_964649365.1 uncultured Anaerolineales bacterium
GGGGCGGCGCATTGCTTCGATATTATAAGCGCGGTCGAACGGCTCAGCGCACTCGTCCAGCGCCATCGCGATATCTGAGCCAAGTAGTTCCTGAATCTCGACTACGCGTTCGGGAGTAAAGCGATGTTCCGAACCGTCAATGTGCGAGCGAAAAGTGACGCCCTGATCGTCGAGTTGGCGCAGCGTCTTTAGACTGAATACTTGAAAGCCCCCGCTATCGGTGAGGATGGCGCGCTCCCAGCCCATAAAGCGGTGCAATCCACCCATTCGGGCGATCAACTCAGCTCCCGGGCGTAGATAAAGATGGTAGGTATTGCCCAGGATCATGCGACTATCTAGCTCGATCAGATCGCGCGGCGAGAGGGTTTTGACAGTGGCTTGCGTGCCGACAGGGCAGAACACGGGCGTGGGCACATCGCCGTGCGCGGTGTGCATCACGCCCACGCGCCCGCGCGTTTCTTGATCTTGCAAAAGCAAGCTATAGGAAAAGACCGGCTCTGGCGAGCCGGCGTCAGATTGCGGATAGGGTTCGTCGTGAAATAGCATGGGCGGGATTATACCATAACTGCGATGAGGCGAGAAAATAGCTAAAACAGATCTGGAATCTTGGCGTGCGCGCCCGGAACGGGTATATTTACGTTGAAGGGGGCGTACAATCCTGTGTTGAGGAGGCCATAATGACGATTACCCCGCGCGAACGTGTCTATACCGCTTTGGCGCACCGCCAACCCGATATCTGTCCCTGGCAGATTGACCTAACCATTGACGCCCACGCCAAGGTAGCGGATTATCTGGGCGATCCCGGTTTCGAAGCCAAGATTGGCAACCATATGGTGATCTATGAGGACGGCTATTTCACCGAGGTGCGCCCAAATTTCTGGCAGGATCAGTTTGGCATCGTGTGGAACCGCACCATTGACAAGGATATCGGCAATGTGGACGAATACCTGCTGGCCGAGGGCGATCTGGGCAAATATCGTTTCCCAGAACCCGATCTGGAGCGTAACGCTCACGCCATCGAGCGCTTCATCGCTGAGCACGCCGATCAATTCCGCGTGGCGGGGGTAGGCTTTTCGATGTTCGAACGCGCCTGGACGCTGCGCGGCATGGAAAACCTATTGGAGGACATGATCCTCAGGCCCGAGTTTGTGGATGGCTTGATGGATAGCATCTTGGAGTATAACCTGAAAGTCATTGACCACATGGTGCAATTCGACATTGATTGCATCCGCTTTGGCGATGACTGGGGCCAGCAACGCGGATTGATTATGGGGCCGAAACTCTGGCGGCGCTTTATCAAACCGCGCGTACAGGCGATGTACGCGCGCGTCAAAGCGGCGGGCAAGTTCGTGATGCAGCACTCGTGTGGCGCAATTCAAGAGCTATTCCCCGACCTGGTGGAGATGGGGTTGGACATCTTTAACACTTTCCAACCCGAGGTCATGGACGTAGATTTCGTCAAGCGGGAATATGGCAACCACTTGACGTTCTATGGGGGTATCAGTACACAGCAAGTGCTGCCGCGCGTGGGGCCAGAAGAACTAAAGCGCCACATTCGTGAGATGATCGCCCGAATCGGCGTCAACGGTGGCTATATCGTTGCGCCTACCCATGCCATCCCGCGCGACGTCTCGGCGGAGAACATCGTCGCGTTCATCGAAACGGTGCGTAACCAGTAGCTTAACCTCACATTCGACGCCCCTCTCCATGCATGTAGCATAGAGAGGGGCGTCGAACTTAATCCGCTCGGTGCTGCGCCATCTCTTCGGCGGTGCGAAAATGATAATCCATTTCCTCGACGCGATACACGGGGTGTGCGGCGCAAGCTGCTTCGTCTAGATCAATCCCCAAGCCGGGCAGGTTGGGCGTGGCGATATAGCCATCTTGGTCGGGGATGACGCCTGTCGCTACCTCGGTGCGCCAGGGCACATCGCTGGCGCGATGCTCCAAGTAGATGCAATTGGGCGATGAGGCCAGGATGTGCAGGTTGGCCATTTCGGCGATGGGGCCTGCCGAGCCATCGTGCGGCGCCACCTTGACAAGGAACGATTCGGCCAGTATGGCGATCTTTTTCTCTTCGGTGATGCCCAAACGGGTGATTTCGGGCTGGGCGATCTCGATACAGCGGCGTTGCAATAGGTCGCGAAAAGCCCATTTGGAATAAAGCCGCTCACCCGAGGCCAACGGAACTTGAACCTTGCTCGCCAGCCATTCCAACGCATCCACATCATCGGGGTTGGTTGGCTCTTCCAAGAAAGCGGGGCGATAAGGCGCGATGGCCTGCGCCAATTGCAGCGCGCCGCCGGGCGAAAACTCGCCGTGGCAGTGCACGCCGATCTCGATCTCGTAACCCAACGCCTGGCGCAGCGCCGCCAAAGACTTGGCCGAGGGGCCGCATTTGAAAGCGGTATAACCCCGATCCACCAGTACGCGAGCCTGTTCTACAGTATTGGCGTGGGCATAGACGCGAATCCTGTCATGTACCTTGCCGCCCAGCAACTCGTACACGGGCACGCCGAGCGCTTTGCCTTTGATATCCCATAGAGCGGTATCAATCGCAGCGATCACGCCGCCGCGCACTGCGCCCGTTAAACCGTGGCCATGCAAGATGTCGTACACCTTGAGCCATAGGCGCTCGATATCACAAGGATTCTCGCCAATTAAAAGAGGGGCCACCTCATGGATGCCATGCTGTACTACTTCAGGCCAGCCGCCGCCCTCGCCCACGCCGTGAATGCCGGCATCGGTGACAACTTTGCAAAAGATCCAATTGCGCCCTCGAGGCCGGTCGGCATGCAAACTACTGTTACCGTTGACTAAAAAAGTTCTGATCTCGGTGATTTTCATGGCAATTCTCCTCTTCGAGCGGTCAACTCTGCGTTTACCCTTTGATGGTTAACGGCGCGATGCCCAAAGCGCGTCCCGTAGCGTTTAGCGTTTCGATTACATCCTCGGCGAGGGGAATGCCTTCGGCGCGATAGAGCGCCGCCTTGCGCGCCTCCGGCTCGCCGGGAACGAGGATCTCCTCAGCGCCATCGGCCAACGCGACGGTTTTCATGGCGGCGATCAACGCATCCATGCGCGCCCGGAACTCGTCCAGCGGCATAAAGAGCGAGACATCCAGCGCGCCGAAAAAGTGCCCCAGACCTTGCGGCGTCTCCAGCCCGGAGAACATCTCGCCGATCTGTTTGCCTACGAGCGCGCCCGAAAGCACCGAAGACAATATCTCGACCATCAACGCCAGCCCGTAGCCTTTGTAGCCGCCCAGCGGCAACATGCTGCCCTTGCTGGCGGCGACCGGATTGGTGGTGGGGTGGCCCTCCGCGTCGAGCGCCCAGCCTTGCGGGATGGGTTTGCCCTCCAGCGCGGCCAGTTGCACCTTGCCGCGAGCCACCACTGAGGTGGCCATATCGAGGATGATCGGACCGCGCTCGCCGCCGGGCACGGCGATGCACAATGGGTTAGTACCCAAAGCGCGCTCGCGCCCACCAAATGGGGCTACTTGAGCTACAGCAGCTGTCGTGCTGAAACCGATCATCCCCTCAGTCAGCGCCTCGCGAGCAAAGAGGAATGCTGCGCCATAGTGCGTGCTGCGTCGGGCCGTCACCCAGCCTGAGCCGTGTTCGCGCGCAAGATCAATCGCCAGGCGCATGGCATAACGCCCGACGACCGCGCCGGGGCCGTTATCGCCATCCACTACGGCGGCGCTCTTGCTTTGTTGCACAATGGTGATCTTGGGGTCGGGGTTGACGCCGCCAGCCTGAAATCGTTTGATATAGATGGGCAACAGTCGCGAGGGGCCGTGGCTGCCATGGCCGTGCAATTCGCCCTGCACCAGGTTATCGGCCACAATGGCGGCGTTCTCGGCGGGTACGCCGGCCGCCCTCAGTGCTTGGTCGGAAAATCGCAATAACTCGGCTTCACTAACACGACGATAGATGGGCATGAATAGACAATACTCCTGATAGTGATGGGCCACCCGTTCGGGCCATTCAAGCGCATCATATTAGCCCGGTCGGCAAGGCGCGTCAATTGGGGGACGGACGATCAATCCATATCGCGAGGCAGGGCGCGTTTGAGCGGCGAATACTCGAGCACGAAAAATCCGCGTAGCGGGTCATTAGTAGATTCGTGAATATCAATTCCTTGAGCGGGGTTTGCTAAGCTGAATGTAATTTCTGGAGTTTCTCCTGGATAATTGGGGTCATAGAGGTGGATAGCAGCCCGCCGGGTAAGGTCGTCTAGTTCGTAGCCTGCGGCTACCACCTGGTGATTTCGCGTGGGGTTTGCAAGCCCCCCTGCGCGAATCAGCAACAGCACCGCAGGTTGACCTTTTTCCAGGCGCCGTCGTAGCTTGAGAAATTCGCGCCCGGCAGTGAGTTGGGCGATATCGGCGTCGCCGCGCACCATCCACTCCATGATTTTGACCAGCACCGTCGGGCGCAAGCTGTCGAGCTGCCGCTTCCACAAATAGTTGTGCAAGCTGGAATCGGGTTGTGGGATGGTTCTTTGTTGAGGAGTGGTCAGCCCAGCATAAAAATAGTCGAGCGCGCTGTAACACATGCCGCCGCATAATCCATATACTAGATCCTCTAGATCAATCTTGCCAATTAAGGGTAGATCAAATTCGAGCGATAGCTCGAAATAGTTAGGGAACCTATAGCCATATTTCTGGGCGCTGAAACCTGTTGTGACTAGAGCCATATGATGCCTCCTCTACGGATCGCTGTGACGGGTCAATTGTGGGACGATCTAGCGTCAACGTCAAACGCTAATTGACGCCCAAGTCGGGTATCATATAATTGTCTCTATCGTGTTCGGGAGGGATACAGCGATGCTGCCAACGATCCAATTGGGCAATCTGTCCGTCACGCGGCTAATTATCGGTGGAAATCCATTCAGCGGTTTTTCGCACCAATCGCAAGAGCGCAGCGCCGCTATGCTCGCCTGGTACACCGATGAGCGCATTGTCGAGACACTTTTTGAGGCGGAGAATCTGGGGATTAACGCTTGTATCTGTCGCGGCGATGAACATATCGTGCGTGTACTTCAACATTATTGGAATCAGGGCGGCGCTATGCGTTGGATCGCGCAGACCAACTCGCGCGCCGAGACCCAGGCCGCCGGAGCGCGTTATTGCATCGAACATGGAGCCTCGGCTTGCTACCTTCATGGTGGGGTGATGGATCACCTGGTGGCTCAGAGCAAATACGAAGAAATCACATCGTTCGTCGAGGTTGTGCGCTCGGCGGGGTTGCCCGTGGGTGTGGCGGGCCATATGCCCGAGGATTTTCTCTGGGCCGAAGAGCGTCTGGCGCTCGATTTCTATATGGGTTGCTACTATAACCCCTCGCCGCGCCAGGATGTGCCCCATCACGATCCCGCCGCCGCCGAGCAATATCTGCCCCAAGATCGCGAGGATCGCGTGGCAGTCATCCAGCGCTTGGGCAAGCCGGTGATCCACTACAAGATCCTGGCCGCCGGGCGCACTGACCCGCGTGAGGCCTTTGCCTATGCGGCGCGCCATATGCGCCCCACCGACGCTGTGTGCGTGGGCGTCTATACACAGGACAATCCTCACATGTTGGCGGATGACATCGCACTGTTGATGGATAGTCTGCATACTGTGGGACAATAAGCGTGCATGGAAGAAAAAGGCCCTGGGCAGCGCCGCCCAGGGCCTTTTTTGCACTTGACCAGCCACTACTGGCCGATAACTTCGATACGGGTGACGGTGATGCGTTTGCCCTCATGGTCGGCCACACCGAAATCCAGCACTCCCCAGATGCGGATGACCACGCCGCTGGCGCGATGGGCCGCCAGCTCAACCTGAAGCTGAGGGATCGTCGCGGCGACGCCAAATTGCCCAACCGGAGATCGAGACTCGAAATAGTCATCGTATGACGCGCCCGCGGGGGCGTTGTGGACGACGCCCAGCCATCCTTCTACCAATTGACTAGCCGGCTTGGTCGGCGCCGGCGGCGCAGCAGGCTGTTCCTCGACCAATCGCTCAACGATAATTTGTGTACTTGGCTGGGCGGCTGCGTCTTTTTGCAGCGCGCCCCACACCTGCACGATGCGCCCCTTGTCTCGCAGCGCCGCCAGGCGTTCGGTCAGCTCAGGGTCGAGGGATGTGATGCCGTACTCCTCTTGAGTACCTGCACGACGGAAATAGTCATCGAACTCGCTACCCTGGGGTAGGCTGCGGATCGTGCCCCGCCACGCTTCGATAGGTTCGAGAGGCGGCAACAATACCGGCTCAGCAGCCTCGACAGCGCCACCGCTATCCACACGCGCCTCCCATGCAAATTGTTGCGGCCCTTTAACCTGGGCGTTATAGACCGCTTTGTCGGGCGCGAGGGCGGGCGCAGTGATGGCAATCTCCCAATCGCTAGAAATGTACCGATAGAGCGTCGCGCCTTCCAATGTTTGGGGCGCGTCGGCAGTCCACTCGGGTTGAGCAGGAACACG
>CAZYPJ010000238.1:0-6463 GCA_964649365.1 uncultured Anaerolineales bacterium
TCCCTTTTTCAGCGACGCCCGCGCGTCTACCGAAAATTGTAGCTGCTTCGCCATACTTATAGTTCCTCCCTTTCGGAATCAGTGGTTACTGGATAATCGCCAGAATGTCGGCCTCGCGCAACACGAGCACTGTTTTATCGCTGCTCAGCTTGACTTCGGTGCCCGAGTACTTGCCATAGAGGACCACATCGCCGGCCTTGACATCCATCGGGATCACTTTGCCCGAATCATCGCGACGACCGGGGCCAACCGCCAAGATCGTGCCCTTCTGGGGCTTTTCCTTGGCCGTCTCGGGCAAAACGATGCCGAGAGCCGTCACTTCTTCTTCCTCGATCGGCTCGACGACCACGCGGTCCGCTAGGGGTTTGAGATTGACCTTCTCCATTGACAAGACCTCCTTAATCTGGTACAAATATGCGAAGAGTCGAGACTATCGGCGCATCTCGCTCATTCAGCCGAACTCGCCGCCGCCTGCTAGTGAAGCATTAGCACTCACCGCCTGCGAGTGCTAAAATAATAGCATATCCCTTCAGGTTTGTCAAGATGGGTTGAGGCTTTTTTTGTCGTGAACCTGCCATCCCGATCTAGCGGCGAGGAAGCTGCCATGAAAGCAGCGCGACACTGGAATGGCGGCAGACAAAGTTATGATCTATCCTAACGAGCAATACATGCCGAAACCGTGAAGATGCCCGCATCGCCCAAGCTCACAATTCGCAAACTTGCGCGCTATATCGCCGCCGCCCGGCTGCTCGGCCTGACGGCGGCGCTCCTTGCCCTGTTCTATGGCGAGGCGCTTTTCGGCGGCCAGGTGTATTACGCAGGCGACGCCGCCCGGCAATATATCCCGCAGCACGCCGCGCTCAAACGCGCCCTAGCGCGCGGATCGTTGCCCTGGTGGGCGCCCGAATTGGGCGGTGGCTATCCGCTGCTGGCGGAAGGCGAAACCGGCGCGCTCTACCCCTTGAATTGGGCGCTCGATAGCTGGCTATCCCCCGCGACGGCGTTGACGGTCTCAATCGTGTTGCATTATCTCATCGCCGCTGCCGGCGCTTATCTTTGCAGCCGAAAGACGGGGCGCTCGCGGGCGGCGGCATGCTGCGCCAGCATAGTGTTGGCGCTGGGAGGGTTCTACGCCGCCCATCAAAGCCACAGCAGCGTATTGGCGGCGGCGGCCTGGTTGCCCTGGTTGTTGTTGTTCACCCACGGCCTATTGCGCCCGCCGAGCATTCGTGGGCGCGCCGCCTGGCAAAGCGCAGGGCTGGCTCTCGTAACGGCGCTGCAATTCCTGGCAGGCCACGCCCAGATCGCCTTGCTGGGAATGATCGTCGCAGGGCTATACGCATTGGCCCTAGGGTTTGACTCCGAGCGCCGTTGGCGAGGTTGGGCATGGTGGCTGGGAGGGATCTTGGCGGGAACAGCGCTCGCTGCGCCCCAGATCATCCCATCGCTGGAGCTGACCACGCTTTCGCAACGAGCCGGTGGGCTGGATAACGCCTTTTTCACCAGCTATTCGTTTCATCCACTGTTGTTGGCCACCTACGTCAGCCCCTTTCTGAGGGGCAATCCCTACCCGCAGGGATCGGTGGAGCTGATGGGCTATGTCGGGTTGTTGCCGCTGGCTTTGGCCGCAATAGCCCTATGGCGCCGCCGGGAAGCAGCCATCTGGTTCTTTGCGACCCTGGGCCTAGTGGGAGTGTTTCTGGCGTTCGGGAAATGGAACCCGCTCTACGACTATATCCAGCGCATTCCGCTGCTCAATCTGTTTCGCGTGCCTGCGCGCTACCTCTATTGGACGAGCCTGGCCTTGGCGATGCTCTCAGCGCACGGGTTCGACGCGCTGCGCGCCGCGCCGCGCCACCCCTTTTCGCCTCGCGCGGCGCGCTGGTTCTGGGGCGCGGGCGCGGCGTTGGGCCTGGCGCTGACTGCTGGGGGCGCGCTCGCGGCGCGCGCGCCCGACGCCAATACCCTCGTGAGCTACTGGCGCTGGCTGCCCGCCCTCCTGGCGGGCGCGACGTTCTGGGTAGTCGCCGCCGCCCGCCGCATCTCGCCGCGTTGGTGGACGATAGCAGCATTGAGCCTGCTCATCGCCGACCTGTACGCCTACGGCGCGGTGCTCGACCGCACCTATAACGCCGCTATGCCCCGCCAAGAAGCTGAGCGCCAACCCCTCGCTCTCGATTTCTTAGCCCAAGACCATGGGTTGTACCGCATTTATACCAAAGAGGAGATCTTGCCGGCGCTTTCGGTGATGCGCGAGGCGATGTACCCCAATATCGCGTTGCAACACGGCTTGAGCAGCGCCAATCTTTACATGCCGCTCATCCCTCGCGCCTATCAAGAGTATATGGCGAACCTGACGCCTCAGCGGCTCAACCTGCTCAACGTCAAATACTATCTCATCCCGCAGTTGCTGCCGGTGGACGAAGCCAGCGAGCTGTACGACGTGCAGAACCCCTGGTCGGCGCTGCCCCCCCGTCGCTGGCTAGAGATCGAGCCAACCGAGGTAGCCAGCCTAGAGATCGAATCCTATCTGAGCCACGCCGCCGACCTGCCCGACGGCGCGTTGGCCGCCGAGCTTTGGCTGCGCGATGTGGAGGGCCGTGAGATCGCCATCCCGCTGCGGGCGGGGATAGAGACGGCGGAATGGGCCTACGAGCGCGAGGATGTGGCTGCCACCATCGCCCACTCATTGCCCGCTATCGCCACGACCTGGCCGGCGCGATCAGGCTTTCCAGCGGGCGAGCACGCGGGGCATACTTATCGGGCGCAGATCGCGCTGCCAGGGCCGATCCGCCTGCGTGCAGTGCTGCTGCAACCCGCACTATCTGAAGCGTTCGCGCGGGTCGAGCGGGTTCGACTATATGACGCGGCGGGAGAAGAGCGCCTTCTGAGTCATCTGCTGGGGCTAGGCGACCATACCATCGTCTATCGTAGCGAAGATGTGATGATTTATCGCAACGAGGATGCGCTTCCCCGGGCCTTTACGTTGCCCGCGGGAATAGTCGGACAGACCGACGAGGGTTTGGCGTTACCCGCCGAGCTGCGGGCAGATGAGGTGGGCGCGGCGCAAATAGACAGCTATGAGCCGATGCGCGTGGTGATACGGGCCACAGTAAACGAGCCAAGCTATCTGATTCTGGCTGACCTGTATTATCCTGGTTGGCAAGCTACGGTGGACGGCGCCAGTGCGCCTATTCTCTGCGCCGGCAGCTTCTTGCGGGCAGTAGCGTTGGCGCCGGGCGAGCACGAAATCGTGTTCCGCTATCGCTGATCGGCGGTCGGCGTCGCCCGATGCAGAGGCTGAATCTTCCCCTCTTCCTGATCGTGGTGCAGCTCATCGTACACGCTGAACCACTCGGCGCTCTCGGCGCGGCGGCGGGCGGCTTCCCGTTCTTCCTGAGAGATGCGGAACGCTTCCATGCGGCGAAAGATCTCGCGCTGCACGTCGCGGGGGTTGGGCACGCTATCAAAGGTGAACTCGCCGGCGCCAGCCGTCTGCACGACGACGTTGCCGTAATCGAACATCGTGGCCCAGAATCCCGGTATCTTGAGCGAGACGTTTTGCACCATCGCCAGGCTGGCCTCGCGCCGCTGCTCGGAGGAGAACAGCGGGCGCTTTTCGATATCCACGATGCGGTCGTTGCTGACGATGTAGAGATCGTTGCCCCAGTCGTTGAACTGCCACCAAAACCAGCCCATGCACACCAGCGTTGCTACAAAAGTGATATAGGGATAGACCGGCAGCCGATTGACCCACGAGGCTGGGATACCGAAAAAGCCTAGCACTGTGACAAACCCGAGGATCAGGCTCCACCCCATCGGCATGAGAACATCCTCGATCAGGAACAACCAATGTTTGCGCCACATCACCGCTTCGGGCGTCTCGACGCGCACCGCCGGCAGCAGCCCTGCCCGCACCATCCAATTAGCGGCGCGCGCGATGGGGTTGGCGCGCACTCTCGGCGCGGTGGGGAGCGCGTCGTCGCTCGTTCGTTCTTCCGATTTGCCTTCCGGGGGTGTAGCGGGAAGCTCCAAATTCAGGTGCGAAGCAATCGCCTCGCGGATGCGTTGCCGTTGCATGGCCCGTCGGGTCGTGCGGGCGCGTTCGATCTGGGCGAAAATCGCCTGCGCCATCCGGTCGGGATGGGGCACATGGTCAAAGACGACGGTGTGATCTTTGGCCGCCGTCTGGATCGTCAAATTGCCATAATCCAACATCTGGCCCATAAAGTCGCGTGTGATGTTGGTATTTTGCACGCGATCAATCGGCGCCTCGTCGCGCGATTCGTACACAAAGGCGACCTGTTCGCGATGCACCACCCGCCGCGTGGTGAGCGCGAAATAATCGTTGCGCCAGTCGAGCAGGCGCCAGCCAAAAGCCATGCCGTAGAGCAACAGGCCCGGAACGATCATCAACAATAACCGTGGCATATGTTTGTAGTTGGCCAGAGCAACGATGAAAAACACATAGAGGCCAATCGCCACGGTCAGAAAGGCCATGATGCGCACAAACACCAACCAATGGCGGCGACTGATATAGACGAGCGTTTCGCCTGGCTCTATCCAGGTGAGGCGCGGGGCGCGCAGCTTGGCGCGAATGGCGTCGGGGATTAACAATTGGCGTTCGAGCCGAGGGTGTTGCTCCAAGAGCGCCAGGAAATCGGGGCGATGAATGCGCCAGATTCTCATCTCGCTGACGGCCATCACCGAGACGTCGCGCGGCTCGCTCAGAAACAGCGCCGTGACGCCAAAGGAATCGCCGGCGTGAAACATGCCTACCGGCCGTTGCAAGCCCTGTTGATCCACATGGTGAATAACCGCCTCGCCGCTGGCGATCACAAAAAAGCTGGCTCCGAGGTCGGCCTGGCGGGTCAATTGCGCCCCGGCGGGATAGACGCGCTCTTCGCAGATATCGGCGAGCATCCAGAGATAGTCTTCGTCCAGATGCGAAAAGAGCTTGACGGCGCGCAAAAGTTCGATCAGATCCATGCTTCACCTCGGTCGAGCATTGGCCGCATTGTAGCAAGGAACGCGCAGGGCTTCAAGCAGGATGAATCGCGGTTGACCTGCGCCTCGCTGGAAGTTACAATGAGATTGCCGCCGTTGAACATACATTGTGCATCTCGAGGCGTTCCGACCCAGCGCAAAAAGAGAGGAGCGCATTCATGGCTCTACGAGTGTCGCGCCTGACTATGGCTGTTATCTTGGTCGCGACGCTGCACGTCGGCCCGGCTGCCGCTGACCACGCCGATAGCTCCATTACCCTCGTCAGCGGCTGGAATCTGATCTCACTGCCTCTGTCGCCGGATAATACCGCCGTCGCCGAGGCGCTGCGCTCCATCAGCGGCGATTACGATCTGGCCTTTGCCTACAATGCCTCCCGCGCAAGCGACCCCTGGCGCGTCCATGCGCCCGCCGCGCCGCCCTACGCTAACAGCCTCACCCATGTAGATGAGACGATGGGAATCTGGGTACACACGACGCGCGCCTCCACCCTCAGCGTAAGCGGCGAGACCCCCGTCAGCACGGCTATCTCGCTCTACGCCGGCTGGAACCTAGTGGGCTACCCTTCCAGCGTCACGCAGCCCATCTCAGAGGCGCTATCATCCATCGCCGGGCTATACACGCTGGTCTATGCTTACGACGCCGCCCATCCCGCCGATCCCTGGCAGGTATTCGACCCCAGCGCGCCGGCGGGGTCGAACACGCTCACCCAGATGGAAGCCGGTCGCGGCTATTGGATCAAGGCCAGCGAGAACACAACCTTGCTTATCCCGCCCTCGCAGGGCGAGTTGGTAACGCTGAGCGTGACTGAGAGCGCGGGTCTGGCGCGCGCCGATGCGCCGGTCACACTGGGGTTGCCCCTACCTCGCGCCCTGAACATCATCAATACAACGGCGCTGCGACTGGTGGATGGATCGGGAGCGCTCGTTCCTTGCCAATTCACGCCCATGGCGCGCTGGGGTGGCGCGCCCGGCGATGCCGCCAAACCGATCCGCTGGCTGCTGCTCGATTTTCAGGCCGATGTGGCGGCCAACAGCACGGCGCTTTATCGCCTGCGCGCCGATGGAGGACCGGCGCCGAGCTACCCAACGCTCCAAATAACGAATGGCGCCGGAGCAGTGACTATCCACACTGGCGTTGCCGCGTTCACCATCAGCAAGACGGATGGCAACTTGTCCGCTGCGGGCCTGTCATCCCCGCTCTACGGGCGCGCCCGGATACTGGGAGGCAACGTCTATACCACCACCGGCCCCGTCACGGTGACGGTCAAGCTCGATGGCCCCATGCGCGCCTCGGTGGAGGTGCGCGGGGCTTATCGGCGCAACGGCGCGCGCCTGCTCGATTACACCAGCCGCTACTGGTTCTACGCCGGGCGACCCACTGTGCGCCTGTCGCACACCCTCGAAAACAACACTCCCTGCCTGTTGGGTGAGTGGGATCAGCTTTTATGCCACAACAT
>CAZYPJ010000239.1:0-6408 GCA_964649365.1 uncultured Anaerolineales bacterium
CGACTCGCCGCAGCCAGTGACCGGCGACACCCCGCCGCTGCCAGAGGGCGTCATAGCCCATCCCTGCCAACAGCGCCATGCTCAGACTATAGGGCAAAATCCAACGAAAGGGAGAATGCACCTGGTTTAGGCCCGGCAGGTGGTAGATGATCCAATAAAGCGGCGACCCGAACACGAACAAGATTGAGAGAATGGCCAATGTCACAAAAAAACCGACGTGCCGGCCCTTCCAACGCAGGGCGCCAATGCTCGCCAACAGACTGGGCAACACACCGAGGTAGCTCGCTCCCTCGACATAATTCTTGATGCTAAACTCGATGGCCGAGATCGCGGCAAGTGGCTGCCCCAAAGCGTTGACGGTGACGGGTGTGCGTCGCCAGCTCCATAAATCGAAATAGGCATGATGCGAGGGATTGCCGAAAAAGTCGGGGATGAGCAACGAGATCAGTCGTCGCTGCGGATAGGCCCAACCCAACACATCGCGAAAGCTGGCTGAGCCTTCACGGAAGTTGTTGCGCACCAATGTGAATAGCGGCAGCGATTGCGCTGCCCCCAATCCTGCGCCCAGGCAAGCCATCGCCGATAGCGCGCCCGCTATCGCCAACACGGGCAGCGCGCGACGTTGCCGTCGGAACAATCCGACGAGTCTCCACAAGGTAAAAGCTGCCGAGGCGAGCGCGGCATAGTAATACATCTCGGGGTGGCCTGCCAAAAAGACCATGCCAAACGCTGCCGCGCCCAAGGCCAGGTCGAGCATGTAAGCCAACGGACGCGCGTCACCCGCTTCGGCGCGGTTCACGATGCGCTCGATGACAGCCAGGATCAACGGCAGCCACACCATCGCAGCCACGATCATGGGGAAGACGTTGTGAGTCACCGTGAATCCGCAGAACTCGAACGTAACCGCCGCCAATGCCCCGCCCGAGCGGCTCAAGCGCAGCGTGCGCGCCAGGATGTAGGTGAACGCCCCGGCTAGAAAAAGGTGCAGCGCCGCGAACCAACCATAGGCCGCCGTCAGCGGCAAGATGTAAAAGAGGATGCTGAGTGGATACATAGCCGAATGCTGCCCAGCCGCCAAAAAGGGTTGCCCGGCCAGAATGTAAGGGTTCCACAGTGGCAATTGCCTGTCGCGCAGCGAATTCACAATAAAGCGTTTCCAGGCGTAATTTTCCAGATAGAGATCGCTGAGCAGGTCGTTGTGGGGTGCGCTCACCCCCGCTTGCGCCGCATAGCTGGCCCACGGCTCCCAGACAAAGACGTTATCGGCGGGGAGCATGGTCTTGCCCCCTATAGTGACGGGCCAGAAAAAGAGGATTGCCAGGATCAACAGCGCGAGGATGATAGCCAGGTCCTGGATCAGACCTTTGTTACGCACACTGCCCCCTCATGGGTGATCAGTCATTAGGAAAGGCATTATAGCCGGGGCAGCGATCAACGTCAAAGCGCATCCTTGATATGTCAATTGCCTGGCGCCCTCTGTTTGACGGCTTGGCCGATACTGGGTAGTATGCCCCATATCGCGCCGCGCGACGGTGGGGGGATGGCAATATGACTCAATACATCGCTGCGATTGACCAGGGCACTACTGGCACACGTTGCATAGTGTTCGATTCGACAGGTCGTGCTGTAGCCATGCACTATGAAGAGCACCATCAAATCTACCCGCAGCCTGGCTGGGTGGAACACGATCCACTGGAAATTTGGCAAAAAACGCAGAGCACGGTGCGCGGCGCGCTCGACAAGGGCAATATCCATTCGAGAGAGTTGTTGGCGTTGGGCGTGGCCAACCAGCGCGAGACAGCGGTGGTGTGGAACAAGCGCACGGGTCGGCCCTACGGCAATGCCATTGTCTGGCAATGCACGCGCACTCGCGATCTCTGCCAGCGCCTCATCAACGATGGGCTAGAGCCGCTTTTGCGCCAGCGCACCGGATTGGTGGTGGCGACCTACTTTGCCGGCCCCAAGATCAGGTGGCTACTAGACAATATCCCCGGCCTGCGCGCCGACGCTGAGCGCGGCGAGGCGTTGGCTGGTACGATAGATAGCTGGCTAATCTGGAACCTGACGGGCGGCCCAAACGGCGGCGCGCATATCACCGACATCACCAATGCCTCGCGCACGTTACTCATGAATCTAGAGACGCTCGATTGGGACCAAGACTTGTTGGATGCGCTGGGCATCCCTCGCCAAATGTTGCCCGCCATTCGCCCATCGAGCGATGCAGCTACCTATGGCGCCGTAACTGCCGATTGTCTGGCGGGCGCTCACATTCCAGTATGCGGCGCAGTGGGGGATCAACAGGCTGCTTTGGTGGGGCAAACCTGTTTTGCGGTGGGCGAGGCCAAAAACACCTATGGCACCGGCTCGTTCATGCTGATGCATACCGGCGAGCATCCAGTGCCTTCGCCCAGTGGATTGCTGACTACTGTGGCCTATGGGCTACAACCGGGGCGCTGCTGCTATGCGTTGGAAGGTTCTATTGCCATCACCGGCGCAGCAGTGCAATGGTTACGCGATAATCTGGGTCTGATCCACAATGCTTCCGAAACTGAGACCATTGCCAGCGCTGTACCCGACGCCGGCGGCGCCTACTTCGTGCCCGCCTTTTCGGGGTTGTTTGCTCCTCATTGGGATATGGACGCGCGCGGCGCCATCGTAGGCCTGACGCGCTATATTACCAAAGCGCACTTGGTGCGCGCTACCTTGGAAGCGATCTGCTATCAGACGCGCGAGGTGCTCGACGCCATGCAGGCCGATGCGGGCATCGAATTGCGCACGCTCAAGGTGGATGGCGGCGCAGTGGTCAATAACCTGCTGATGCAATTGCAGGCCGATATCTTAGGTGTGACGGTTATCCGCCCGCGCGTGACTGAGACCACGGCGTTGGGCGCGGCTTATATGGCGGGCCTGGCTGTGGGTGTGTGGCCCGATCTGGAATCGTTACGCCGTCATTGGCAGGTAGATCGCACTTTCGAGCCGCAGTGGGATGAATCCCAACGCGCTCAGGGCTATCGCGGCTGGAAGAAGGCCGTGGAGCGCGCCAAGTGTTGGGTCGAAGATTGAACGCCTTGCAGAAAGGTTCGGATCATATCGGTATGACAAATCAGCCTTATGATTGCATCATCATAGGCGCGGGTGTTGTGGGCAGTTTCATCGCCCGCGCGCTCTCGCGTTATCGCCTGCGCGTCCTGCTGCTCGATAAGGCCAGCGATGTAGGTGAGGGTACCACCAAGGCCAATACCGCTATCGTCCATGCCGGCTATGACGCCAAACCCGGTACGCTCAAGGCCAAGCTGAACGCCGCCGGCAGTGCTCTGTTCGACCAAGTGTGCGCCGAATTGGATGTGGATTTCGACCGTTGCGGCAGCTATGTGGTGGGGCGAAGCGACGACGATTGGCGTATCTTGGAGGATCTCCAGCGTCGGGGCTTGGCCAACGGCATCGGCAGCTTGAGCTTGATCTCATCCGACGAGATGAAGCGCCGCGAGCCTGCCATTGCGTCCGAGACGGTGGGGGCGCTCTACGCCGCCACGGGCGGGATTGTGGATCCGTTCGGTCTGTGCATCGGCGCCGCCGAGAACGCTGTGTTGAACGGCGTTGATCTGGCGCTGGAAACCGAGGTGTTGGACTATATCTGGGATGGTCGGCGCGTCGTAGGAGTGTTGACCAATCGGGGGGCGTATCGTAGTAGTTGGGTCATTATCTCGGCGGGCTTGTGGGCCGATGATTTAATGCACAAGGCGGGGCTCGACGGATTCCACATCACCCCGCGCAAAGGCGAGTATTTTGTGCTCGACCGTATGGCCGCTGAACATGTGCGAAACGTGCTTTTCCCTTGCCCTACGCCAGTCAGCAAAGGCATTTTGGTCACGCGCACCATTCACGGCAACGTCATGCTTGGCCCCAACGCCAACAACACGCTAGACAAAAATGACTTGAGTACTACCGCCGAAGGTTTGAACGAAGTGCTGACTGGCGCTCTCAAACTAGTTCCTTCGCTCAATTCCCGCCAGGTGATCCGCACTTTTGCTGGCTTGCGCGCCACTGGCAGCACAGGAGATTTCGTCATCGAAATCCCGCGTGATCCTGCCGGTTTGTTGGTGTTAGCGGGGATCGAGTCGCCTGGCCTCACCGCCTCGCCCGCCATCGGCGACTATGTGGTGGACATGTTGCGCGAAGTAGGTTTGCCGCTTGAAGAAAAGCCCGATTATAACCCCATCCGCAAGGCCATCCCACGTTTTTCCCAATTGAACGATGAGGAGCGCGAGGCGCTTATCGCCCGGGATGCGCGTTGGGGACGAGTTGTTTGCCGCTGCGAGACCGTGACTGAAGGCGAGATCGTAGCAGCTTGCCACGCTCCCATCCCGGCGCGCACCTACGATGCGCTCAAGCGACGCACGCGGGTGGGTACAGGGCGCTGTCAGGGCGCTTTCGATACCCCTTGGGTGATCGGCATCATGGCGCGTGAACTGAACCTTTCGCCATTGGAAATCACGCGGCGCGGCGGCGACTCGCGCTTTTTGGTGCGCGAGACCAAGGGGGTTGCAAAATGAAGCGCCTCACTTGCGATGTTTTGGTCATCGGCGGCGGTCCCGCTGGTCTAGCAGCGGCCTATCAGTCGCGGCAGAGCGGCGCGCAGCGCGTGCTTGTCATTGAGCGCAATCGCGAACTGGGCGGCATCTTGCCGCAGTGTATCCATAACGGCTTTGGCGTGCGCATCTTTAACAGCGACTTGACGGGGCCGGAGTATGCCAGTCGTTGGGCGCGCCAGGCGCGCGAGGCAGGCGTCGAATTCCTCACTGGCGCGATGGTGTTGGACATAAAGCGTGACCTAAATGTAATGGCGACCAGCGAACACATGGGCCTGGTGCGCGTGGATGCGAAAGCGTTGGTGCTGGCGATGGGCTGCCGCGAGCGCCCACGCGGGGCGCTCGCTATCCCTGGGATGCGCCCTGCTGGTGTCTATACGGCGGGGACAGCTCAACGCTTGGTGAACATGGAAGGCTACATGCCCGGCCGGCGTTTTGTGATTCTGGGGTCGGGCGACATTGGCATGATTATGGCGCGTCGCCTCACGCTCGAAGGAGCCGAGGTGGCGGCGATGTTCGAGATCTTGCCCTACATCAGCGGCCTGCGTCGTAACTTGGTGCAGTGCGTGCGCGATTTCGATATTCCGCTCCATTTGTGTACCACCGTCACGCAGGTGTTAGGCAAGGATCGTGTGGAAGCGGTCGTCGCTAGCCAGGTGGATGAACGCTGGCGGCCCACCCCCGGCGCTGAGCAGACTATCGAGTGCGACACATTGCTCCTTTCGGTAGGTTTGATCCCCGAAAACGAACTGTCGCGCATGGCGGGTGTAGCGCTCGACCCACTGACAGGCGGTCCTGTAGTGGACGAACGTTACGCAACCAGCGTTCCCGGCGTTTTTGCAGCGGGCAATGTGGTGCATGTTTATGACCTGGTGGATGAAGTGACTGAAAGCGCCCTGCGTGCCGGGCGTTATGCGGCGGAATACGCCTGCTGCGGCCCGCGCGAGTTTTCGGGCGCCGTGGCGACCACGCCTGGCCAGAATGTGCGTCATATCGTGCCGCAGGCATTTCACCCCGATATGTTGGCGGTTGAACCGTTGCATCTACAATTGCGCGCCCGCCAGCCGATGGAGCAGCCTGTGCGCGTGCAGCTCTGTCTGGGTGACGAGGTGTTGGCTTCAGAGCGCCTGCGCTATGCGCGCCCCGCTGAGATGATTACCCTGGAAGTGGAAAAGCGCCTCGCCCCGCGCCTGATCGGAGCGCAAGCGGTGCGCGTGGATATTACGCCGGTGTAATCTGGCCCTGTTGGAGGGTGTTGTGCAAGAACAACGTCAGTTTATCTGTGTCACTTGTCCGGTAGGGTGTACTATCGAGGCTACTGTGGAGAATGGCGAATTGGTTCGGACAGAAGGCGCAGCATGCAAACGCGGCCAAGCTTTCGTGCGCGAGGAACTGACCGCGCCCAAGCGGATGTTTACTTCTACTGTTCGCGTGCGAGGGGGGGCGCTGCCGCTCGCGCCGGTGCGCTCATCGGCGCCGCTGCCCAAAGGGCTGTTGCTTCAGGTGGCCGCACTTCTGCGCCGCTTGACGCTGGAAGCGCCCGTTGTTGAGCATCAGGTGGTGGTGAGTAATGTGCTAGATACTGGTGTGGACATCATTGCCAGCCGCGATCTGGATCGCGCTGCGCCCTGACGACTCGGTTGGTGTAGAAACAAAACGAGGGCAGGTCAGATGGCCTGCCCTCGCATGTTTTGTACATATCTGCGATCAAGCGGTCTGCAATCGCCTCAACCAGAACAGAGGCTGACCCAGCTTCAAGCCCCACCCCCAACTCCCCAGGATCAGGCCGATTTCCCTACGAGAAAAGAGCGGCCGGCGG
>CAZYPJ010000240.1:0-3682 GCA_964649365.1 uncultured Anaerolineales bacterium
TCGGCTCGATGGCCTTTTTCAGTTCATCGGCGCTGATGGGCTTGGTGACATAGCCATCCATCCCTGCGCCCAGGCACTTTTCGCGATATTCGTTCATAGCAAAGGCCGTCATCGCCAGGATGGGGATATGCGCGCCCGTCTTTTGCTCCTCAGCGCGGATAGCCTTGGTGGCGTCAATGCCGTCCATTTCGGGCATGGCCACGTCCATCAGCACCAGGTCGAACTGGTTGTTGGCCCAGGCCTGCACGGCCAAGCGCCCGTTGCTGGCTACCTCCACCGTGTGGCCGGCCTTTTTCAGGTTGGCTTTGGCCAAGAGCTGGTTGGTGGGGCTATCCTCGGCCAGCAAGATGCGCAGCGAGAGCGGCTTGCCGTCGTCCACCGGCGCGGCCTGAGCGGCCTCTTCCTGGCGGCAGATCATCCTGACGGTAAAGTGGAAGGTGCTGCCCTGATCTACCACGCTCTCCAGCCAGATGCGTCCGCCTAACAGCGTGGCCAGTTGCTTGGCCAGCGCCAAGCCCAACCCGAACCCGCCGTGACGGCGCGTGGTCGAATCGTCGGCCTGCGAGAAGGCGCCGAAAATCATCTCTTGCTTGTCGGCGGGGACGCCGCAGCCGGTGTCGCGCACGGCAAAGTGTAGCTCGGCCTCTTTGCCCTTGCGTTCTTGAACCTCGACGCGCACATCTACCTGGCCGCGTTCGGTGAACTTGATGGCGTTGTCCACCAGTTTGGTGAGAGCTTGGCCCAAGCGGCGCGGGTCGCCATAGAAATCGTGCGGCGTCTGCGGCGCGATGGCGAGGCCAAGCTGCAAGCCCTTTTCTTCGGCCAACGAGCGCTTGGTCTCGACCACTTTGGTGACCACATCCCACAGGTCGAAATCCTTTTCATCCAGCGGCAGCTGGCCCGCCGAAAGCTCGACGAACTCGATCATCTCGGTGACGGAATCGAGCAGGCCGTTGGATGCGTTCTTGGCTTTGGTCAGGAACTCGAGCTGCTCCGCATCGAGGTTGGTGCCCAGCACTAGGTCGGTCATGCCCATGATCTCGTACAAAGGCGTGCGCAGCTCGTGGCTCATCTTGGCCAGGAAATCGCTCTTGGCTTGCTGCGCGGCCTCCAGGTCGCGCTTGGCCTGCTCGATCTCGGCTTGGGTGCGCTGCAACTGCTCCATAGCGCGCTTTTGCTCGGTCACATCGAGGCAGGCGATCTGCATGGCGGTGGGGCTAAAAGTGGGCGCCGGGCCAGAGCTGACGCGCCACCAGCGCTCCGTTTTCGCGCCGTTCACTTGCACGCGCACCTCCGCCGAGCCGGGCGAAGTGAGCAACGAGCCGCCGTCGGGCATATAGTCGGTCAATGGTTTGCCGCGCAAGTCCTGGGCGGTCAGTTCGAACAACTGGGCGGCGACGTTATCCACAAACATGATGCGCCCATCTTCGACCAGCGTGCGCCCGATGCCGAGCGCGCCCATGAGTTGGCTGGCGCCATCGCCCCCACTCGATGGGGCCTCGGCGGCCTCGATCACCTTGTTCACCTTTTCGACGAGCAAGGCGGGCTTGTAGGGCTTGACCACAAAGTTATCAGGCCCCAAGGCTTGCTTGGCCGACATCTCGGCAGGGCCGCCCTCGTTGGTCAGCAAGACGACGGGGATGGAACTGGTCGCTTCGTCGCCCTTGAGCTTTTCCCAAACCTCATAGCCGCCGACGCGCGGCATAATCGTGGCCAGCACGATCAGATCGGGTTGCTCGCTGGCTGCCTTGGCTATCCCCTCTTTGCCGTCGGCGGCCAGGCTAACCTGATAGCCCTCGCGCTCCAAGATCAGCTTGGTGCGCAGCGCTTCGGTCGCGCTCCCCTCGATAATCAAAACCTTCTTGGTCATAGATGCCCCCTGCCAGATGCCATGAACGTGATAATCCTAATCCAAATAATTCACTGCATGTCTCTCATGCGCCGACCCCCCGACCGGCGCACGGTTACATGCGAAATGGGTGCACTTCGGCCACTGCTTTGATCTTGGCGATCAGTTCCTCGCCCACGATCTGGTAATCGCGCGCCGTGAGGCTGCTGGGCTTTTCGACGATGTCGAGCGCCCCGGCCAACAGGATATCGAGGCCGCGATGGATCATCTCCTCGTGCGTCACCGTGGTGAGCACCACAATGGGCGTGGGCATGCTATCCATGATGATTTGCGTGGCCTGGTAGCCGTTCATCACGGGCATATTCACGTCCATGGTGATGACATCGGGGCGCAGTTGCGCCGTCATATCCACCGCCTCGGTGCCGTCGGCGGCCTCGCCCACCACCACGATATCGGGATCGCTCTCCAACACCGCGCGCACTAGTTCTCTCGTCGTTGGCGAATCATCCACAATCAGTACACGAATCACAGTGCTTCCTTCCTTTCCCCCAGGGCGTATCGCGTATCGGCAGCGACGGTGCAGAGCGCCGAGATCATGGGCGCGATTTGGGGCAGCGGCAGAACCGAGTCACTGGCCCCCATCGCAATGGCCTCCTTCGGCATACCGAACACCACACAAGTCCCCTCGTCCTGGGCGATAGTCCTGGCCCCCGCATCCTTGAGTACTTTCATCCCCACTGCGCCATCGGCCCCCATGCCGGTCAGAATGACCGCCAACGTCGAGGCGCCAAACGCGCGCGCCACCGACTCGAACAGTCGCGTCACCGAGGGCCGATGCCCCCCCACAGGGGCGTCATCAGTCAAACGAACCCGCGCAAACGGCGTGACTTCCATATGATGCCCGTCTGGGGCGATATAGACCGTCCCTGCTTCGAGGTGTTCGCCGTGGGCGGGCACGCGCACGGGCAACTTGCACCCGCCGCCCAGCCAACTTGCCAAACCATCCACAAAGCCAAACGAGATATGCTGCACAATCACCACCGGCACGGGGAAATTGGCTGGCAGCCCCGAAAGCACTTTGTAGAGCGCCGCCGGGCCGCCCGTCGAAGCGCCGATGGCAAGGATTTCCACTTTGCGGCCTGGCAACGCCGCCTCGATGGGCGGGGCCGCGACGGGCGTAATGGGCGCCGCAGCCGACGCGTGAGGCGCTTCGCCGCGCGAGGCTGCTGTGGGCGCCGCCAACGGCGAAGGCGCATTATTCATCGAGCGCAGCCGCGTGACCACCTTGACGCCGCTCATCAGCTTGACCTGTTGGATCAGCTTGTCGGCCTGGGCGCGGCCCGCCGGGTCGAGCACCGAGCCGGGCTTTTTGAGCACCGCCACCGCGCCCATGCGCAACGCCTGGCGGGTCAATTCGCGCTCGTTATCCAGGTCTTCGCCTGAAATGACCACGATGGGCGCCGGGCTGACGGCCATGATCTCGCGGATCGCCTCGAACCCATCCATGCGCGGCATACGCAAATCCATCGTGATCACGTCGGGCTTCAAGTCTTTGGCCATCGCCAGAGCCTCGTTGCCATCTTTGGCCTGGCCGACGACGTGCAGATCCGCATCGGTCTGCAAGATAAAGCATAATTGCTGTCGGAGTACCGCTGAATCATCTACGACCAAAACTCGAATCACGTTTGCCCCCAATGTTGACGAACAATCGCCTGGCCATTACCCCACCCCCTGAAGCGCCAAAGGCGCTCCCCCTCTCCGCTCAGCGGCGAGGCGAGTCAAGGCCGTCGCCTCACCCCCCGGCCCCTCTCCGCGCGGCGCAGAGAGGAGGAG
>CAZYPJ010000240.1:3692-6403 GCA_964649365.1 uncultured Anaerolineales bacterium
ACAGCGCCAAGAGCAGGCCGAGGGGTGAGGAGGCTAGATCAACTGCTCAATCGTCTGTAGCAAGCTCTCCTGGTCAAAGTTGCTCTTGACGATGTAGGCGTTGGCCCCCACCTCGATGCCGCGCTCTTTGTCGTCGCGGCTCTCCAACGAGGTGACCAGGATCACCGGAATGTCCTTTAGTTTGGGTTCCTGGCGCATGGCGGCGGTCAGCTCAAAACCATCCATCTGCGGCATGAGCACGTCGCTCACCACTACATCGCAGCCTTGCCCCTTGAGCAAGTTGAGCGCCGCCATACCGTCGGTGGCGAGTTTGACCTGGTAGCCGGCCGTTTCCAGGATGTTCTTTTCCAGGTTGCGGGTGGTGAGCGAATCGTCCACCACCAACACGGTGCGCCGCTGTACGTCTTGGAGCTTTTTCTCCGTCTGGCGGGCGATGGCGCGGGCGCCCGTCACCTGGCGAGCCGAGTTGATCAGGTCGGCGGGGTTGAGCGCCATGATGACCTGGCCCGTGCCCAAGATCGTGGCGCCGGCCACGTTGCGCACGCGGGCCAGTTGCTTGCCCAGGCTCTTGACCACGCTCTCTTGCTGGCCGGTCACTTCATCCACCAGCAGGGCGATGCGCTTTTTGCCCATCACCAAAATCACCACCGGCACTTTGCTATCGGCGCGCATCTCTTGTTCGGTTTGCTCCAATTCGAGCACGCTGGCCAGATGGATGAGCGAGATCGGCTCGCCATCCACAACGATGGCCTCTTTGCCCTCCACGGTGGAAATCTCTTGAATGGGAATGCGCTGAATGCGCTCCACCGCCGAGATGGGGATGCCAAAGCATTGGCCGCTCACCTGCACCAGCAATTCCTGGGTGGTGGCCAACGTCAGCGGCAGGATCAGGGTAATGGTGGTGCCCTGGCCCAATACCGAATCCACCTCGACCAGACCGTGAAGGCCCTCGATATTATTGCGCAGCACATCCATGCCCACGCCGCGCCCCGAGATATCAGTAATCATAGCGCTGGTGGAAAGGCCTGAAATAAAGATCAGCCGCATGGCCTCTTCGTCGCTCATGGATTCGTGGTCTTCGGCGCGCATCGCGCCCGATTTGAGCGCCGACTTTTTCACTTTGGCCACATCAATGCCGCCGCCGTCATCCTGAACCTCGATGACGATGTTGTTGCCCTTTTGGAAGGCGCTGAGCACGATCTTGCCCTGGCGATTCTTGCCAGCGCGGGCGCGCACGTCGGGCGCCTCGATGCCGTGATCCACCGAGTTGCGCAGAATGTGCATCAGCGGGTCTTTGATCTCTTCCAGCACCTTGCGATCCAGCTCGGTGTCGCCGCCCACTACTTCCAGTTCGGCCTCTTTGCCGGTGTCGCGGCAAAGGTCGCGGATCATACGCGGATAGGTATCGAACAGGGTAGAGACGGGCAACATGCGCACGCGCATGACGCTCTCGCTCACGTCACTGGTGATGCGGCTGAGGTTCATGGCGTCCGAGACGAACCCTCGGCGCATATCGGACACCTCGGCCAGCAGCGTCTTGAGGCGTTGCTGGTTGAGGTCCACGAACTTGATGAGCGGGCGAATATCCTGATGGGTGACGTCGCTGTTTTCGTGCATCAGGTTGCTGAAAGAGGAACGGAGCTTCATCCAATCGCGATGCCACTCCTCGATAGAGCGGCTGATATCCTCTAGCTCGCTGCCGCGTTGGTTGATTTTCAAGCCGGCTACCATCAGTTCGCCAGCTTGAGTCATTAGGGCGTCGAGCTTGCTGGTCGCTACGCGGATGGTCTCTTCGGCAGTGACGGCGTTAGCGCCGGCGCCGGAGCGAGCGGCGGGCTTTTTGCTTTTGTCATCGGCGGGGGCCGCCTCGGCCTTGGGGGCCGGCGCTTTGGCCGCCGGGGCCGCCGTCGGAGCGGCGGCGACGGGCGCCTGCGGAGCCGCCGCCGGGGGCGCAACAGGAACTTGAACGACAGGTTCAGGTTGCGGGGCCACAGCTTGCGGTGCAGGGGCCGCCGCCGGGGCGGGAGCCTCGACCACGGGCTGCGGCTCGGGCAGGACGCTGGCGGCGGGGACAGCGCGAGGCCGTTCGATCACCCGGCCCTCTTTGGCGGCGTCGAGCCGCGCGTACAAATCTTCCAAGTCGAGGCCGTGAGCCTGGTCGGCCAGCGCAGCGTCCATAATCACGCTGACGGCGTCAATCGCTTCGTAAAGCACATCGCACAGGGGCGGCGTCAGTTCCAGGTCGCCGTTGCGCGCCGCGCCCAGGATGCTCTCCAAGCGGTGGGCGGTGGTCTCGACCTCGCCGAGATCGGCGGCGCCCGCCGCGCCTTTCAGGCTGTGGGCCTCGCGAAAGATCTCTTGCATGAGGTTGATGCGCTCGTCGTCGGCAACCCCTTTTTCTAGGGCAAGCAGGATGCGGTTCATGGCCTGGATGTGCTCGTCGGCCTCCACCTTGAACGTGGCCCGCAACTGCCGCATGATATCGGCGTCTAAAGTCACCATAGAGCTGCTCCCCCTCATCCCACATCTAGCTGGGTTATGATCTCGCGTCAAGCGTTTCGATATTGCTCTGTGCTGCTCGTATTATGCCCTGATTTGCAACCGCGCGGCGTAAGGAGTGCGTCAAGTTGCGTGAAAGCTGAGTAAATAATGGGCCAAGTTGTGGTCAGGGAGCGCCGACATCTTGTCGGCAAGATGCCGACAAGATGTCG
>CAZYPJ010000241.1:0-6394 GCA_964649365.1 uncultured Anaerolineales bacterium
GAGGCGCAGAGCTTCATAGGCCATCGGATACAGATGGACGCCCTGGAAATCATAAGGCTCTCGCTCGGGCTGACCGATCAACTCGGATAAAAAGGGTTGCTCGCCGGCCGCTAAGGTCTGAAGGGCCGAACATCCATAGGTGAACTCCATAACTGCGGCGGGGAGTTGCAAACGCTTGCGCGTTTGCCGCACAAAGTATAACGCTGTATCCAATGAGAGCGAGGTTTTACCCGTGCCCCCTGAATACGAGGTAAAAGCAATAGTGCGTTTTTGCGGGAGTTCATATCCCCTCGGCGCCCCTTTTCTGCCGCTGAGATAGTTATCGGACGCCGCCATAAACTCGGCTGCGCTGCATTGTTCTACTGAGGCTGCGGTCAAGAGCTTTTGCACCATCTCCACTGCAAAAGGCTGTGCAACCAATTCACCATAGTCAATAATGGCCAATTGTATTGTAGGTATAGCCTGATAGATACGCCCTGTGTCGAGCGCAGCTGTGATTTTTAAGCCTTGTTGATTACCAAGTACATCAAAAACTGCGCGCTCCTTGGTGGCCGCAAGGATATTCATAAGGCTTTTACTCTTTCCTGGCAATGGGGCGAAGGGACAGGCGAAAGGCTGGCGCAGAGCCGAGCCATGACGTAAATATCATAAAGCCTAACGCAGGGTTTGTCAATAGCCAGGCAAGCCCTCAAGTTTTGCTCCAACAGAATCGAATATCATCCTCTATGCTATTTAATCACATCACGCCGTGCCTTGCCTGTAATCGAGTTGAGGATTTTCTGACAAAAATCTGACGCGGGCCATTGTCAAAAGCCTCCAGGAATGTTATAATGGTAGGCACATAATATACACGAATAGAGGGAAGGGGCATGCAAGGATCGGTCAAAGGGTCGCCCGCCTGGAAAAGCTTGCGCGACAAGGTCGCACGCCAGCTCGAATTCCAGGTCGCCCAGATTGTAGCTCCCTTTTTCCCAGAACGCTACTATCGGCGTTATCGTGCAGCGCTGGCAGAAAAGCTGCACGCGCTTCCCGTGCTCGACGGATTGCCCGAAGCATCGGAAGAAGAAGGTCTAGCCCCGCTCTATCTCAGCAATCCCAATAACCCTGCCGTACGCCACAAAATGTGGGATGCTATCTCGGGCCACGCCCTGGCGCGCATTCTGATCGTGGGGTCGGTGGGTTCGGGCAAAAGCATCCTATTGCGCTCATTGGTTTGGGAAATGGCGAGCCGGTCGGATGAGACATTCCGCAACTTTACCAACGCGCTTTCGTTCAGGCTCTTTGGGCAAACGGTAGACGAGTTCATGCCAGTGCTGGTAGATCTGCAAGTAATCAGCCAGCGCAAGATAACACTGCTCGACGCCATGCTCGACAGTCTCGCTCATGCAGGCTTTCCGGGGGCGCGCGAGTTTCTGCTGAGTCGTTTGCAAGCTGGGAAATGCTTCATCCTACTCGACGGCTTGGAACGTATCATCGACGCCGCCGATCAGGCGCAAATCGCCCAAGCGATAAATGATTATCCCCAAAATATCTGGATCGCAACCACGCGGCCCACTCGCAACCCATTTGCATTGCCCGGCTGCGCCTCACTGCTTCTATGCGGCATTTCTCATGAGGATATCGGCCCCTGGCTACGCCATAATTTGGCCGAACGACCGGCGAGCGTCGGCAAGCTCATGGCGGCTTTTGAGCGCAGCCCGAGCCTGACCCAATTGGCCGAGACGCCGCTGATGTTGGCGGCGATGGCCCGTGTGTTCCGCCAATCTTCGGCCCGCGAGGCGCGATTGCCGGTGTTGCTAGAAGCTTGCCTGGTAGCACTGGAGAATTGGGCTACCAAAGCGCGACAACCTAGCCGTCACGACCTGCAAGACAAGTTGCGCCTAGCAAGCGGAATCGCCGATACGCTACAGGCCCAGAAGCGCTCGACCATCGGATGGGGCGAGATGGTAGCGTTTCTGACCGCCGCTGGCGCGGCTCACGCTGAGGAAGTGGCGCAAGATCTGACAGAGCGCATGGGGTTGCTTATACCCTCGCTCGCAAACAGCGCGGATTTTCGATTCAGCGATCCCATCTTGCAGAGCTACCTGGCAGCGCACAAGATTGTGACTGACCAACGAGCAGACGCGTTGTTGCCATTGGCCGATGATCCCTGGTGGCGAGATACTATTATCCTTACGGCCAGTCTACTGCCTAATGCGCTGGCGTTCTTGTACAACTTGGAGAACGCCGCCCAGCGTGAGCCAGACAAGTGGCTGCTTCTTGCGAACTGTATCGCTGAAGCAGAGGGATGCGATGATGTTCTGTGCGACCGCGTGCGCGACAGGCTTTTCGCTCTGTTGGAGAACGACGCCGGCGATGATTGGAATAGAGCGATAGCGGCCATTGCCGGAACGGCGCGCAAGCAAGTGCGCGATTATTTGACCACATTGGCTCGCGACCCCAACGTAGAGATGCGCCGCCGAGCTATATTGACCATGGGGCGCTTGCGCCAAGACTGGGCGATCCCTATATTGGGCGGATTGGTATCCGACCCGGCCCCGCAAGTGCGCCAGCAAGTGGCTTGGGCGTTGGGCTATATTCCATCGGTGCAATCGGCGCGTGTGTTGGTGCGCTCGTTGCGTAGCTCGTCGGCAGGTGTGCGCGAGGCCTCGGCCAAGTCGTTGGCAATGCTCGGCCAGACAAACGACCTGCGTCGCGAAGTGGTGCGCGAGCTCATTCGCGCCCTCGGCGACGAGAATAGCGACGTGGCCGACGTAGCCGAAACAGCCTTGATAGAGATTGGGCGGGCGACCATGCCCGAGTTGACCATTGCCCTTAACGATCAGCGGCTGGAAAAGACGCCGCGCAGCCGCGTCGCCAAGACGCTGGGCCGCCTGGGCGATGAACACGCTATGCCCATCCTGTTGGATGCGCTGCTGAACAGCCCTCCCGAGGAACTTGAAGGTTATGTCGAGGCGATGGCCGGCGTAGGGCCGGCGGCTGTACCTACGCTCATCGCTGCCCTAGCAGGCAAAGATGTGACCACGGGCGCAGGTCTGGTGGCGTCGTTGGTCAAAATCGGCGCACCCGCTGTGTTGCCGTTGATCGCCGCTGTCGCCGGCGATGCGCCCGAAGTGCGCAATGCTGCCGTACGCGCCTTGGAGCAGATTGGCGAACCGGCCATCGAGCCGTTGACCTACGCCCTATTGCATGACGAACGCTATGAGGTACGGCGGCGTGCACTCGAAGTGCTGGGACGTATTGGAGCTAGCCATGCGGTCGAGGCGCTGATCAACGCGCTGAACGACAGCGATGAGGGCGTACAGATCAACGCCGTGCGACACCTCGGCAGTTTCCGCGACAAGCGCGCCGTCGAGCCGCTCATCGAAGTGCTAAACACCCGCGAGGCGCTCAATTTGCGCCGCGCCGCTATTCTTAACTTGAGCGAGATCGGCGATGTCAAGGCCGTGCCCGCGCTGATCCACTCATTGGATGAACCAAGTCTACGAGACGCAGCATCCAGCGCCCTAGTGCATCTTGGTCGCGACGCCATCGAGCCGTGTATCCGGCTGCTGCATGCCCCTGAAACCAGCCCCGAGGTGGACGAGATCGTATGGGATGTACTCGCTCAGATTGGCATTGGCGCACGCCCTGAAGAAGAAAGTATGGTGGGGCTAGCCAGTACGTATGCACGCCTACACGATAAAAGCTTGTCGCCTGCCGAGATTCTCGCGCTGGTGGATCATTTGAACTGGTGGGAATATGGCCCCGAGATTCACAAGTCGCTGGAAACCGCCCACGCTCTAGCTGCCACCCGTGACCTGGCCACGATCAGCGAGCAAGGGGAGCGTTTTGACTGGTTGACCGAGCGCGGCGAATGGCTGCGCCCTTATGTTAAAGAAGTGCTGTGGCGCTTCAAAGACGTGGTCGAGAACATCAAGCTCTATCGCAGCCTGACGCGGCGCGACAGCCAGCGCGACGCCCTACTCAGCTCGATTGACCGCTTGGAAGAGCTACAACAACTCATCCAAATGGCGGCGCTGCCCTTTGAGCGAGGATTTTTTGACCGCGTCGTAGCCCAATGGCGCGCGCTGATCCTCGACGCCACCAAGCAATTGCGCGGACGCGCCTCGCTGACTATCGAGCTGTTGACCACGCGCCTGCCATTGCGTGGCGCGCAACACGTCACCACGGCGGTATTCAGCATATTCAACGAGGGTGATAGCCCGGCGCGCAATCTTTCGGTGCGTCTGCGCCCCGTGGGTTTGTTGAATGGCCTGCAAGTAGTGGGCGCCGACCGCACGCTCGATCCTCTCGGCATCGGCGAGCGTCGCCAGGTCGAGATGTCCATCGCCCCCAACGGCTTGCGCGAGGCTGAGTTGGTGTTCGAGGCGCGTTACGATGATGACGAGCGCGAGAACGTCTCAGATCGCTACAGTTGCCGCATCGCCTTTTTCGATGCGCCCAGCGTCTATACGCCAATCCATGAAAGCCCCTATATTGTGGGTATGCCCGTCAAGACCTCAGAGATGTTCTTTGGCCGACAGGATATTTTCGATTGGGTGCGCGAGAACATTGCCAGCAAAACGCAGGAACGGTCGCTGATTATCTATGGCGAACGGCGTATGGGCAAGACCTCTGTGCTCTATCAATTGTTGCAGACGCCGCCCACGCCGCATCACATTTGTATGCTGTTCGACTTGCAGCTTTACAACTATCTGAGCACCATCCCCGAGTTCTTATTCGAGCTGGCCACGCAGATATGGACGCGTTTGACTCAAGCGGAAATCATGCTGGACGAGCCGAACTGGGACATCTATAGCGCCAACCCACATCGCGCCTTTCGCGATTTCTGCGATTTGCTCGACCGCACCCTCGGTGAATACCGTGTGCTAGTAATGATGGATGAGTTCGGCGTGTTGATGGACAAAGTGCGCAACAAGGTTTTCGAGGCCAGCCTGTTCGATTACTTGCGCGGGCTGATCCAACGATCAAGCACTCTCTCCTTCCTGTTCACTGGCGCTTATGAGATCCGGCGGATGCAACAGGACTATGGCTCGATCCTGTTCAACATGCCCAAAGTGCTCAAAATAAGCTACCTGACCACGGGTGAGGCAACTGAGCTGATCCAAAAACCGGTAGAGGGCTTGCTCAGCTACCATCCCCTAGTCATCAACAAGATTCACGAGGTTACAGCTTGTCATCCCTATTTTGTGCAGTACATCTGTGACGAACTGGTGCATCTAGCACAAAGCGAACGCCGCAACTACGTTGAATTGACCGATCTTGATTATGTAATTAAAAATGTGGTGCAAGATGCGACGGGTAACATCGAGCACAGCATCTATGACTACTTGGAGCACTCTGAGAAGCTGGCGCTGGCGGCTTTGGCGAATCTTACCGATGAGGTGCGCGTGTTCGTACCGATCTCGGATATTGCTGCACTGTTGGATCGTCGCCATCTGGGTATGTCGCGTGAAGAGATCGCCAATGCCCTGAAGGCGCTGGAAGAGCGCGATCTGGTCACCGAAATGCGCATCGGGCAGCAACTGCGGTATGCTTTCCGCATGGGCCTAGTGCGTACATGGCTGCGTCAAAACGCGATTCTACTCAGATTGGGGCAGGAGCAAGAAGGTTGAGCGCAACAACGGCTCTATACAATCCGTACATCTTTGCTGGGCCTATTCAGAACCCCGCCGATTTCTATGGGCGCAACGCCCAATTGCGTGATGTGTTCGAGTGCATCCGCAAAAGCGCTTGCGTCAATTTGGTGGGCGACCGACGCAGCGGCAAGACCTCGTTGCTGTTTCACTTGCGCCACTTTGATATTCAGAAACAGTATCTCGCCAACCCGCGAGATTATGTATTTGTTTATCTCGACGGGCAGTTGATGCCCGCAGACCCCGCTGGGTTTTACCGGGAGCTGTTGCTAGCCATCAAGGAGCAATGCCCCGATCTCGCTCTCCCAGTGGATGAAACCGCAGCAGATGAACGGCTTGTGCGTAGGTTCCTCGATGCGATGCGCCCACGTCGCCTAGTGTTGTTGGTTGACGAGTTCGAGTGTATCTCGCTGAACCAGGATTACCCGGCGCGTTTTTTCGTGTTTCTGCGCGGTCTTAGTATTTGCTACAACATCAGTTTTATCGTCGCCTCGCGCCAGCGCCTGACCGAGTGTTGTTCGCGCGACGTAGTTACCTCGCCGTTCCCCAATATCTTTAGGCCCTGTGAGATCGGCCCCTTTACACTTGACGAGATCGCTCAATGTATCGTCAAGAGCCGCGCACCCAGCGGAGCGCCTCTGTGCGCTCGAGGCCGGCTGTGTCGCGGGTGGTGGGGTCGCGCTCGAGGGCGCGCGCGACAAAGAAGCCGACGTTGCCGCGGGACATCTCGCGGGCAAAGGTGCGCGTCTTGTTGG
>CAZYPJ010000242.1:0-1633 GCA_964649365.1 uncultured Anaerolineales bacterium
TCCTGTTCGCCTGCGACTTCTACCCGCCCTTCCTGGGCGGCGCCGAGCTGCAATATCAGCTGGTGGCGCAGGGCCTGGCCCGGCGCGGCCACCGCATCGCCGTCGCCACCACCTGGCGCGAGGGCCTGCCCGAAGAGGAAACCGACGCCGCCGGCGTGCGCATTTATCGGCTCAAGGGCCTGACGACGCGCATCCCCTTCTTTTTCCACGACCCCGTCCATCGGCGCACGCCGCCCCCCGCGCCCGACCCAGCGCTGACGTTGGCGCTGCGCCGCATCATCGCCCGCGAGCAGCCCGATGTGGTGGACGCCTATTGTTGGATCGCCTATTCCTGCGCGGCGGCGCTGGCCGGCCGGCGCACGCCGTTGGTGCTGGCGGCGCGCGATTTCGGTTTTAGCTGCCTTACCCGCAACCTGATGTACCGCCACACCCCCGAACTGTGCAGCGGGCCAGGGCTGGGCAAATGCGTCTCGTGCGCGGCCTGCGCGATGCCGTGGCTCAAAGCGGCGGTGGGCGCGACGGCATTGCGCCTCTTTCGCCCGTTGGTGGTGGGCCATACCTGGGCCATGATGACCAATAGCAGCTACAACGCCGAGATCTCGCGTCGCGATTGGCTCGATCATCTGCCGCGCGCCGCGCGCCAGCGCATCCAGACGCCGCAAGTCCCATGCCTGCTAAATGACGCCGACGCGGCCTGGGCCGAGTCCATCGCCGAGGAACCTCCCATCGCGCGCCAGTTGCCCGCCGGGCCGTTTATCCTCTTTGTGGGGGCGCTCTCGCGCCACAAGGGGCTGTTCACCCTGCTCGACGCCTACCGCAGGCTCGCTTCGCCGCCGCCGCTGGTGTTGATCGGCACGCTATGGGGCGATACGCCCCGCGAGATGCCGCCCGGCGTGACGGTGATCCACGACGCGCCCCACCGCGAGGTGATGTGGGCCTGGCGGCGCTGCCTGTGCGGCGTGGCGCCCTCCGAAGGCCCCGACACCTTTGGCCTATCGGGGGTGGAGGTGATGAGCGGGGGGCGCCCGGTCAGCGCCAGCGCCATCGGCGGCCCCGCCGAGACGGTGCTCGACGGCCAGACGGGGCTGCTCGTCCCGCCGGGCGACGCCGAGGCGTTGGCCGCCGCCATGCAGCGGCTGATCGCCGGCGACGCCTGGCGCGAGCAGTTGGGTCGCCAGGCCCGCGCGCACATCGCCGCGCACTATGATTACGAGGAGACATTGTCACAATATGAAAGCTTCTATCGCGCCGTCGCGCTCCGGAGTGTGGGAGCGCGTTAGGGCGTCTGCCGCGTGGCGATTGATACACAGCAACGCGCTCTTGTTAATCAACAGCGGCTCGGTCGTGGGCGCCAAAGCAGTGAATTCGCTGCTAGGTTTTTTGTTCTGGATAGCAGCAGCGCATTTCTACACCACCGAGGCGGTGGGGCTGGCTTCGGCGTCGCTATCGGCCATGCAGTTGCTGGGCACCATCGGCGCGTTGGGGTTGGGCACGCTGCTCATTCGTGAATTGCCCCGCCAGCAGGGCGGGCGCGCTTCGTTGATCTCGGCGGCGCTGATCGCGACGGGCGGCGTATCGGGCGGCTGGCGCGGCGGCGTTGGATAGATCGCGGGGGATTGGTCCGCGGCTGGAG
>CAZYPJ010000242.1:1643-6358 GCA_964649365.1 uncultured Anaerolineales bacterium
GACGGGGGGCGTATCGGGGGTGTTGGGCGTCGGCTTTGCATTGATCGCACCGTTTTTCTCCCCCGAGTTCGCTCCATTGGCGGTGAATATCGGCCAGGTCGTATTGTTTGCTCTTGGCTCGTTCCTCAACGCCATCACCGTAATCCTCGACCAGGCCTACATCGGCCTGTTGCGGGGCCAATTGGGCCTATGGCGCAACTTGGTCTTTGCGGCCAGCAAGCTGGTTCTGTTAGTCGTCATCGGGCTGGCCGGCGGCGGGGCCTCCAGTACGATGATCTATGCCATCTGGGCGCTGGGCAACCTGCTCTCATTAGCGATGTTGGCGCCTAGCACCCTATCGGGCGGCCCCCGGCTGCGCGCCCTGGCGCCACGCTGGAGCGCATTGCACGGGCTGCGCGGGCCAGCGGCGGCGCACCATGCGCTCAATCTATCGCTCTACAGCCCCGAATGGGTGCTGCCGATCCTAACGACGGCGCTGATTTCAGCGGAGGCCAACGCGGGCTTTTACATGGCGATGATGATCGGCGGCCTGATGGCAATCGTGCCCGCCGCGCTGACTACTGCGCTGCTGGCCGTCGGCTCTGCCGAGCCAGCCGCCCTGGCCCAACGGATGCGCGTTTCGCTCGGGCTGTCGCTGGCTTCGGGGGTCGTGGGCGCGGCGGTGCTATGGGTGGGCGCCGAGTGGATCCTGGGGCTGATGGGCGCCAGCTATGCCCAAACGGCCTGCTCGTGCCTGCGATTGTTGGCTTTTTGGGTCTTTCCTTCCACCATCAACCTGCACTATGTGGCGATCAGCCAGATCGAGGGACGGCTGCTGCGCGCCATTATCATCACAGCGGTCGGCGGCGTGGCGGGCCTGGGGTTGGCGGCGGCTGGGGCGGTGTTGTGGGGGCTGAACGGCCTGACCCTGGGTTGGATGGCGGCGGCGTGCGGGCGCGCCCTGGCGGCTATGCCAGCGGTTTATCGCGCGACGCGCGAGAGGCCCGTTGAGGCGCTCTGATTTTGCGATGAAGGGATAGCGTCATGACGATTGGATCCGAATTGCGCGGACCGCGCCCTTTGCGCCTGGGCGTGGCCTATGACCCGGCGGCGCTCTGCGGCTGGCAGGCGCTATGCCTGAGCAAGCTGGCCGCCGCCGAGGGCGTCGAGTTGACGCTGCTCGCAGCGCCCACCCCCCGCCAGGGCGGGCGGCTGTGGCGCGCGTTCAGCCGCCGCATGGCTCGGCGCTCGCAAGCGTTGGCCCCCGCCGCGCTTCCTGTTCAAGTATCCTCGGCGCCCGCCGCTGGCTTGGCCGACGCTGCGCCCCATCTGGATGCGATCCTGTGCCTAGCGCCGTGCGCCGCCGAGGCGCTGCGGGCCGTCGCCCCGTTGGGGGCGCTCGCGCCGCGTTACGGCGTGTGGGCCTTTCGCTTCGGGCCGGATGGCGCCTGGGATCGCGCCCACCCCGCCGCGTGGGAGATCATCCACGACGAGTTGTTGCTGGGCGCCAGCCTGCAACGCCTGCCCGACGCCCACGGCGGCGGGCGCGTGTTGCGCAGCGGTTGCGCTCGCATCCTGCGCGCCTCCTTTTCCGCCAGCGCCGACGCCGCCCTAGCCATGTGCGCCGCCTGGCCCGCCCAAGCGTGCAACGACATCCGCTACGGCCACAGCGACCGCTGGCCCGTCGCCCCCGCCGTTGCGGATTTGCGCGGCGCGCCCGGCGACCTCCAGACGATCCGGCTCAACCTGATGTTGGGCCTGAACGCGCTGCGCGAGCTGGCCGCCCGCACAATGCTGCCCCGCTGGAACATCGGCGTGGTCGAACAGCCCATCGCGCGCTTTTTAGAGCCGGGTTTCGTCCCCGTAATCCGTTGGTTGCCGCTGGCGCGCGGCGTCTTTCGGGCCGATCCGTTCGGCGTGGCGCAGCCGGGCCGGATGACCATCCTGTGCGAGCACCTGGATTATTGCGACTCGGTGGGCGAACTGCGCGCCCTGGAGGTGGCCGATGGCCGCATCCTCAGCGAGCGCGTCATCTTGCCCAGCCCGGGGCACTGCTCCTACCCGTATCTCTTTTGTCATAACGGGCGAACCTATTGCATCCCCGAGATGTTGGATACCGACGAGATCGCCCTGTATCGCGCCGAGTCGTTCCCGCACGCTTGGGCCAAGGCGGCTACGCTGGTGACTGGGTTCAAAGGCGGCGACGCTACGGTGTTCCAGCACGAGGGGCGCTGGTGGCTATTGGCCAACGATTCGGGGCAGCGCATGGATCATTCCCTCTACGCCTGGTACGCCGATAACCTGTTCGGCCCGTGGACGCCGCACCTCAACAACCCCATCAAGACCGACGTGCGCTCCAGCCGTCCGGCGGGCGCGCCGTTCGTCCACCAGGGGCGGCTGATCCGCCCGGCGCAAGATTGCGCCCTGCGCTATGGCCACCGCGTGGCGCTGAACCACATCACGCGGCTGACGCCCACCGATTTCGCCGAAGAGACGCTGGCCGTGGTCGGCCCTTACGCCGGCCCCTTCTCCGCCGGGATGCATACCCTCTCGGCGGCGGGCGATGCGACGCTGGTGGATGGGTTGAGCTATTTCTTTTTCGCCGCCGACCCGCGCCAATTGTTGCACGGGTTGCGGCGCATCCCGCACATTGTGCGCAGTTTGTGGAGCAAGGATGAACATGCTTTCAGTTCCCATTGATGGAGTAAACGACCGACCCGCCGCCGCGCTGCGCGTCGAGCGCGTGGCCGACCTCGCCGCCTTTCGGGCGTTGCAGCCCGAATGGGACGCCCTGGCCGACTGTAGCCCCAACGCCACCATCTTTCAGACCTGGGGCTGGCTGGCGAGCTGGTGGGAGGCGTTCGGCGAGGGGGCCGAACTGTGCGTCTTGACGGCTCGCGAGGGGGCCGAGCTGGTGGGGATCGCGCCGCTGGTGCGCTCGCGGCAGGGCGGGGTGGGCCGTTAGCGTTGGGTGATCGAATTCCTGGGGACGCGCTCCGCTGATTATTGCGACCTGCTGGCCCCGCCGGGCCGCGCCGATGTGCGCCTGGCGCTGCTGCGCTGGCTGGGCGAACACCGCCGCTTGTGGAACTTGGTGCAACTCGATAATATCCCTTCTACCTCTGCTACATTGGAGGCTTGCCGGGCGCTGTGGGGCGCGCGCGCAGCCCTGCTCGACGTGCAACCGCTGTGCAAAGCGCCCAAATTGCTGCTTTCCGGCCCCGATTGCGGCGCGCAGGCGCTGCATACGCGCCGCTTGCGCGAGGCGCACAAAGTGCTCCAGCGATACGGTCAGATCTCGTGGCGACGCCTGCCAGAAGACGAGGTCGAGGCGCACCTCGACGCCTTTTTCGCGCAGCATATCAAACGTTGGGGCGAGACCGAAACGCCCAGTATGTTCACTAGCGAACAGCATCGCGGCTTTTATCACGCCCTGGCTCGCAACCTCGCCCCTACTGGGCGTTTGTTCCTGGCTGTGACCTATCTCGATGAGAAGCCCATCGCTTACGATTGGGGCTACCTCTATCGCAATAGCTTGATGCTTCACACGCGCACCTATGACTATCCGCACGGCTCGCCTGGCAGCGTAGCCCTGCGCCATTGGATCGGTTACGCAGTGGAGCGCTGCCTGGCCGAGGTGGATTTGGGGCGCGGCGAAGAACCTTACAAGTGCTCGGTGGCCAACACCATGACTGAAAACGAGGCTGTACACATCTATCGCCACGCCCTGGGGCGTTGGGTTGACGACTTGGTTCTAAAGATCACAACTCGCATCGAGCATCTGCCCGAGCAGGCGCTGGCCCGCCGCCTGTTGCGGCGCCTACGAGATCACACTTGGGGGAACCTTGGCTGAACCATTGCACATCACTCGGGTTGATAATCTGGAGGCGATCCTTGCGCTGCGCGAGCGATGGAACGCCTTGGCTGCGCAGAACGCGACCGATTCGGTCTTTCAGACCTGGGAATGGGCTGTATCGTGGCTAAAGGTCTGGCAAGATACCGGCAAGCTGTGGGTGTTAGTGGCGGAGGAGGATGGGCGGCTGGTAGGAATCGCCCCGCTGATTTTGCGGCAACGACGAGTATTGGGCCGGCGGCGGCGGGTGCTCGAGTTCCTCGGCGCCGACCTGTTCCGCGTTTGCGATTTCATCGTGGAGCGCGCCCGGCCCGACGTGACCTTCGCCCTGCTCGATTGGCTCAACCAGCGGCGCAACCAGTGGGATTTGCTGTTGCTGGCCAACCTTCCCGAGTCGTCACCCACGCTGCCCGCGCTCGCCGAGCGCGCCGCCGCCGTGGGCCAACGCGCCGAGACGCGCGATCTGGATTACGAACCCACCATTGCGCTGGACGATTGGAAAACTGATGAAACGGTGGTCAACAGCCGCAAGACTCGGCAGCACTTCAACCGTCTTAACCGCGCGGGCCAGGCGGACTTTGTCATTTTTCAGGACGAAGAGAGCGTGTTGCGCTACCTCCACGAGTTTGCCCGCCAGCACATCGCGCGGTGGGCCAACACCGCTACCCCCAGCGATTTCAACATCCCGGCCTTCTACGAGTTCCACCGGCAACTCGTGTTGACCTTTGCGCCCACCGGCTGGCTCAAAATGGGGGCGCTGATGCTGGATGGCGCGCCGATAGCGTTGAATCTGTTTTTCGAA
Source organism: uncultured Anaerolineales bacterium (assembly GCA_964649365.1). Classification (GTDB taxonomy): domain Bacteria; phylum Chloroflexota; class Anaerolineae; order UBA1429; family UBA1429; genus CAZYPJ01. Next base: position 6,278 of record CAZYPJ010000242.1, read on the forward strand.
TATCGCAACAAGCTCTTTCTCTTCGAGTGCGCTTACGATTTGGAACGCGCCGCGCTTTCGCCGGGTTTTCTTTCACACGTG
>CAZYPJ010000243.1:0-6297 GCA_964649365.1 uncultured Anaerolineales bacterium
CGCAAAAGCTAATCGCCCGCCAGGGATCGTTGCGCGCCCCGCTGATGCGCTTTGACCTCAGCAGTATTCCCAATTACGCCTCTGTTAAGCAGGCCACGCTCTATCTCTACGCCACCAGCCGCACCAATCCCAGCGCCATCACCCTCAGCGTCGCCAAGATTAACCGCGCCTGGTCGCCGGAGGCAGTCACCTGGAACCAGGCGACTGCCTCGGAAGCCTGGTTCCAGCCCGGGGCGCAGGATGTTGGCTCGGATCGGTCAGCGCGGATCTATGATAGCGAACTGCTGGCAGAGGAACGAAGTTGGACGACGTGGGATGTGACGGATCTAGTACAAGAGTGGGTTTCAGACCCCGAACGCAATTATGGCCTCTTGATTCTTTCTCAGGGCGACGTTTCAGTACAATACGACTTGACCACCTCCACATGGGGCGCTTCGCAATATAGGCCGCAGGGGCTACTCCAATATCTCCCCGATCGCCCCTCGCCTACGCCGATTGCTACCTTTACTTCCCCCCGCACCTTTACCCCCGCTGCCACGCCTACGCCGACCATGACACCCTTTCCGCCGAGTGGCGAGCACGTTTTCCAGCAAGGGGTTGAGGGCTATCAGGGCTATGTGGATACTTATATCGATCGCTGGAATCCCCAACTCAACAACGCGGCGGGCCACAAGCTAGTAGTGCGCCCGGACAATGTCCGCACAGCGTTACTGCGCTTGAACCTAGAGGCGTTGCCGATCAGCAGCAAAATCAATCGTGCGCTACTGATGCTCTATGTGCAGGCGCGCAGCGGAACGCACGCGATTGGCGTGGAAGCCCGAGGGGTGACGCGCCCCTGGGTAGTGAATGAAGCGACTTATCAGCGCGCCAGCGCCGCGCAAGCCTGGGCTGCCGAAGGAGCTGCCGATATCGGGAGTGATCTCGCCGCCGTCGTTGCGGCTAGCGGCGTCGCAAGCGCCGAGGGCGCATGGGTCACGTTGGATATTACTGCGCTGGCGCAGGAATGGGTTACGTTCCCCGATCGCAACCTGGGCCTGGTTATCAAAGCGGTGAGCGACGTGTCGGTGCAATACGATTTCGCCAGCTCCGAATGGCCGCACGACGTGAATTTGCACCCCAAGCTGTATGTCAATTGGGAGCCTGCCCCGCCTACGCCTACGGTGACGGGCACGCCGCCCACGCCTACCTTCACGCCCACTCCCACAGCTACAGCAACCGAGACGCCTACGCCTACGCCTACGCGCCGTCGGGTCAAGCTGGCGCTACAGCAGGGATTGGCCCGCTATGCGGGCGCGACAGATACTTATCTTGATGGTTGGAATCAGCAGGCCAATATGGGACAGGGCGGCACTCTCAACGTGCGACAGGATGGCATCCGAGTATCTTTGGTGCGCTATGATCTATCTGTGGTGCCGAGCGAGGCGGCGGTCACGCAAACATCGCTATCGCTGTGGCTGGCCTACGCCAGCAACCAGGGGCAGGTGACGCTGCGAGCGTATCGCTTGCTACGACCCTGGGATGAGAACACAGCCAACTGGCTGGAGGCCCAGTCGGGTTCACTGTGGGCCGCGCCCGGCGCGAGCGGCAGCGACCGGCTGGCCGCGCCTGTGGGTCAAGTAGCCGTGGCGGGCGCACAAAAGTGGATCGAGATTGACATCACCTCAGCGGCCCAATACTGGGCGCAACACCCCGACGAGAACTATGGCATTGCGCTGGTGAGCGAGGGAACCGTAAGCGTCGAGCATCAGTTTGCCAGCTCGCAATGGCAGGAACAGGATCAGCGCCCCAAACTGGGGTTGACCTACGAGCTGGGGCCAGAGACCGCGATGATGCAACAGCAGGCTAAGCTACCCAGTTCAGAAAGCGGCTATGTCGTCGCTGCGGTAGGGGGCTTGATGCTGTGGGCTTTATTGCGCGGTGTCAAGAAAAGGCATTAAGCCTTTTCTAACTTGGCATAACTCGCCATGAGTCGTTTCAACCCACGCCCCTCAAAGGCGACGGTCACTTCCTCGTCGTTGCCCATGATGTGGCTTTCGATCACTGTCCCCTTGCCGAACACAGGATGCGTTACTGATTCACCCGGGTGATAGTTCACGACGGCAGCGACGGGATGTGGCGGGCGCGCGCCAATCTCGACTGCCGGGCGAACAGGCCGCTTTTCCCGCACCTCATCGTGCTGGGCGATGGTCTGCTGCACGGCGGCGCGACGTTGAGCGAACAGATCGCGGCCCTTGGGCCGCACCAGGGTCTGCTGCGGCTCGGCGGCTCGGCGGCGCTCCAAGGCGCCGGGCGCGACGTTACCGTCTACCAACTTGCGGGGAATATCGAGCAAAAAACGCGAGGGTTCACGCACGTCCGAGTTGCCAAAGATCGTACGGCGAAAGGTGCGGATCAAATAGAGCTGCTTCTTGGCGCGGGTGATGCCCACATAGGCCAGCCGACGCTCCTCTTCCATCGCATCGGGATTGTCCATCGAACGCGAATGGGGGCAAATGCCCTCTTCCATGCCGGTGATGAACACCATCTCGTATTCCAGCCCCTTAGCGCTGTGTAGCGTGAGCAGCGTGACGGCGTTGGCGCTGGCATCCAATTCATCGACGTCGGCCACCAGCGCGGCTTCTTCCAGAAAAGTGGCCAGCGCCGTTTGCGGGGGTAAGCCGTTGTACCCCTGCGTCACCGAGAGGAGTTCGCGCACGTTGTTGGCGCGCTCTTCGCCTTCTTCGGTGCCGTCGCGCAACGATTTCAGATAGCCCGTCTTTTCCAGCACGAGGTTGAGTAGGTCGGAAAGCTCCAGATCGTTCTTGGCGGCGATCAGGCTGTTCAGTAGGGCGCCGAAATCGGTCAGTAGGCGATTGGCGCGCCCGTTGAACGGCGCGCCGGCGCGGTCGCCATCTTGCGCCAAATAGAGCAGCGCGCCCCCCGCCGAATAGCCCAGCATGGCGGCCCAATCGTGCAGTTGCGCCAGTGTCTTTTCGCCGATGCCGCGTGTGGGCGTGTTGATGACGCGCGCCAGGCTCACGTCGTCGTCGTGGTTGTGTACTAGGCGCAGATAGGCGAGCACATCCTTGATCTCGCGGCGTTGGTAAAAACGCGTGGCGCCGATCAGCTTGTAGGGCAGGCTGTGACGCATGAACGCATCTTCCAGCACGCGCGATTGCGCGTTGGTGCGGAACATCACGGCGCAGTCTCGGTATTCACACTCGCCCTTGGAGACCAAGCGGATGATCTCGCCCGCAACGTACTCGGATTCTTCGCGCTCGTCATAGGCCTCGAACAGGTGGATGGGCTGGCCCGTCTGGTTCTTGGTCCACAGCTTCTTTTCGGTGCGCTGGGCGTTGCGCGCGATTACCGCCCGCGCGGCGTCGAGGATTGTCTGCGTGGAGCGGTAGTTCTGCTCCAGCAAATAGACCTGGGCGTCGGGGAAATCGCTGCGAAAGCGCAACACATTGCGAAAATCGGCGCCGCGCCAGCTATAGATACTCTGATCCTCGTCGCCCACGCAAAAGATATTGCGGCGACCTTCTACATCCACCAGCGATTTGACCAGCTCGTACTGCGCCTTGTTGGTGTCTTGGAATTCGTCCACTAGCACATGGATATAGCGGCGCTGATATTGCTCACGCACATCGTCGTGTTCGCGGAACAGTTCGGCGGTCTTGAGCAACAGGTCATCAAAGTCGAGGGCGTTGCTCTGCGCCTTGCGCTTTTCGTATTCCTCAAAGGCGCGCGCCACCGCCTCGTGCCAATAGGTGGGCGGGCGATAGGTCGCGGCGGTGATCAGCTCGTTCTTGGCCCGCGAGATGGCGTTGTGCACGGCGGAGGGCTGATAGGTCTTGGTATCGAGGTTGAGATCGGATAGCACTTGAGTGATGAGGCGACGCTGATCGTCATCGTCATAGATCACAAAGGCGCTGCCCAGGCCCAGGTGAGCGGCCTCGCGACGCAGGATGCGAGCGCAAGTGGCGTGGAAGGTGCCGATGGTGAGGCGCGAGGCATCTTCGCCGATGAGCTGGTTCAGCCGGGCGATCATCTCGCGCGCGGCTTTGTTGGTGAACGTCACCGCCAAAATGTTATAGGGGCGGATACGGCATTCGCCGATGAGGTGCGCAATGCGGTGGGTGAGCACCCGAGTCTTGCCTGACCCCGGCCCCGCCAACACAAACACCGGCCCATCTGCGGCTTGCACTGCCTGCACTTGGGCGGGATTCAATCCTTTCGTGATCTCCATCGCGCTGCGCGCCCCCTCATCGTCTGATGCTTCATTGTAGTGAGTTTGGCAGGGGCGGGCAAACGAGCGACTCCTGGGGGACACGGATCAACACGGAAGGAACGCGGATAGGGTTGGATTGCGTATGTGCGCTCACCTTTTGACACAACCCTGCTCCTACCCTATTATCAGCACATCGTACGCAAGAGGTGTTCGCTATGCCCGATCTCGCCGCGCGCAGCCTGCTCATCAAGCCCGCCTCGGGCGATTGCAACCTGCACTGCGCCTATTGTTTCTATCACGACCGCCCCACCGACCCCTACAAGGAAGCGCCGCGTCGCCGTATGTCGGCGGAGGTGTTGGAGGCGCTGATCCGGCAGGGGATGCAGCTCAATCGCCGCCAGGCCACTTTTGGCTGGCAGGGCGGCGAGCCGACCCTGGCGGGGTTGGAATTCTTTCAACAGGTGGTGGCGTTACAAAAGAAGCACGGCTTCCCAGGCCAAGCGGTGGCCAATGGGATGCAGACCAACGGCCTGCTGCTCGACGCCGAGTGGGCGCGCTTTTTCCGCGAGTATAACTTTTTGCTGGGCGTCAGCCTGGATGGCCCAGCGGCCTACCACGATTGCTACCGCATCTCTCTGCACGGCGCACCCACCCACGAGCGCGTGACGCAAACTCTGCGCCTACTGCGCGATCACCACGTCGAGTTCAACATCTTGGCGGTGGTCAACCGCCTCACCGCCGATCACGCCGTCGAAATCTATGATTATTTCCTCGCTCAAGGGTACGACTATTTGCAGTTCATTCCCTGCGTCGAGATCGACCCCGCCACGGGCCAATTGGCCGAGTTTTCGGTGGGGGCCGAGCAATTCGGCGATTTCCTCTGCGCGCTGTTTGACCGGTGGTACAATGGCGGCGCGCCGCAAGCTTCCATCCGCGATTTCGAGGCCATCCTGGCGGTGTATCTGAGGCAAGAAGCGCCGTTATGCTGTTATCAGCGCGAATGCGGCAGCTACTTGGTGGTGGAATACAATGGCGACGTGTACCCCTGCGATTTCATGGTGCGCGAGGATTGGCGCCTGGGTAACATCGCGCAGACGCCGCTGGATGCGCTGTTCGAGAGCGACGCTGCGCGCCGTTTTGCCGCCGCCAAGGCCGATCCGCGATCCGAATGCGCCGTCTGCGCCTGGGCGCCGCTCTGCCGCCAGGGTTGTCCGCGTTTTTTGCTCAATGAGGGGCGGCATCGGCACTATCTCTGCCGGGCCTATCAGCGCTTTTTCGCTCACAGTCACGAGCGCTTCCTGAAATTGCGCGAGCGCATTTTGCGCAGCAACGGCCTCAATCCGGCGCGTGAACCGTCTCCGCCGCAGGTAGTGGTCGAGCGCAATGCCCCTTGCCCCTGCGGCTCGGGCAAAAAATACAAGCAGTGCTGCGGCTTGAACCGGTAAACCGCAGAGCAGCAGAGGGCGCAAAGATTTGGACACGGATAAACGCGGATAGGCGCGAATTCTGAATTTGCCATCAACGGATTATGTTAGGGGATGGGACGGTATGATTCGAGCGGTGGTGTTCGATTGGGGCGGCGTGATCCAGCGCACCGAAGACGTCGGCCCGCGCCGTGCGCTGGGCGCCGAGCTGGGCCTGCCGCCGGGCGGGGTGGAGCGCGCCGTGTTCGAGTGCGACATCTGGCGCGAGGCCAGCCTGGGGCGCGTGAGCGCCGACGTGGCTTGGGCGGCTATCGGCGAGGTGGTGGGCGTCAAGGCCGAGGCGCTGGATGATTTCGTGGAGCGATTCTGGGCCGGCGACCGCGTGGACGCCAAGTTGGTGCGATTGATCCGCGAGCTGCGCGCGCGGGGCTATTTGGTGGGGCTGCTCTCGAACGCGCTGCCCGATCGCAAACGGGGCGTCAGCGCCGCCGGTCGTTGGGGCATGGAAAGATTGTTCGACGCGCAGGTGTTTTCGTATCAGGTTGGCGCGCTCAAGCCCGACCGGCGCATGTACGCCGCGATCCTCTCGGCGCTGGGCGCAAGGGCCGCCGAGACGCTGTTCATTGACGATGCGCCTGCCAATGTGCAGGGCGCCCGCGACGC
>CAZYPJ010000244.1:0-4671 GCA_964649365.1 uncultured Anaerolineales bacterium
GGCGCGACATGTCAAGCCCTCAAGCGAATCAGCGGCCAATCGGGATACCCCGATTGGCCGCTGTTCTTATCTGGCGCAAGGCGCCGGGCCGCCCCTACCGCGCCGCCAACCGCAAGTCGTGATAGCCCGAACGGACGGCCCTGGTCTGCCCCGGATGCTCGGGGTCAGGCTCGTCGCGCAGGTAAAAGCTCACTCGCAGGGAACGATCATCCACATCATAGATGCTATGCCACAGCGTCCTTTCAGGCGTCGTCGAGCGCTTGTCCAGATGGTCGAAAAAGACGCGGGCGTTGGCCTCGCGGATGAAATCCAGCGAGTAGGGCGGCGGCGCGCTCTCAATGGCCCGCAGCAGGCTGAGGTAGCGCGAGTACATCCAATAGCGGTCGCTGTCGTCGCCCTGGGGGATGTCGCTCGCCGTCGGGTAGCGATAGAGCATGAAATTGGTCACGATTTGCGGAGCGTTACGGCCATCCAGGATGTATTCGCCGTTGTGGGCGTGCGAGGTCTCCCACACGAACGAGTTGCCATAGCGGTCGGCGATCAAATAATGGAGCGATAACACCATGTAATACTGCTTGTTCAACAGCAGGCAGCGCTTGGCTTCCTCGACGGTGGCGCAGGTGTCCAGCAGCAGGCGCGGCATGTGCAACTCGTACAGGCCCACCCCCGGCCGGCCGGTGGATTCCATCGGATAGTCGTTGTAAAGCTCATCCGCCGCCAAGATCGCCACAGTCAGCCCCTCCGAGTTGACGCCATCCAGCGCGCCGCTGAGCAGGTCGTAGCTACAGAGGTAGAGCGAGGGATAGCCCTCATCGGGATAGACCTCGATCACATAAGGGCGGCTAGTGGCCGCCATCTCGCCCTCCGCCGGGGTCTGGCCGAACATCGTCCCGGTGGTGAAATCATAGTTGCGGCTGACGACGCCGTGACCGACGGTCGTAGTCGCGGGAGGATAATAACCCGCCGTGCAGGCGGGGAGCCCCAGGTAGTAAGGGAGCATGGCCAGGTACAGCGAGGTCGAGGCAGGGTCGGCCCCAAAGGCGTCGGCCACGCCGCGCATCCGCTCCAGCAAGATGGGGTAATTGCGTTGTACATACTGGTATTGCGCCTGGGCCAAGAGGGGATCCACCTCGAACATCTTGTGGCCTTGGTGACGCTCCAGCGCGATCTCGGCCAGCTTGGCGCCGATCTCGCGATTTGACCCGCGCAGCAACAGGTGGCGGGCCTCCATGAAATCGGCAGGCGACCCGGCGATGATGCGTTCCTCGAATTGCATAGGGCGATGGGCCTCCTTGGGGCAATGTGGGCGCGATGGTGCGCGCCGCTACTATACGCGCGTCATTTTCGCCGAGTTGCGAGGCATCGCGCCCTTGTCATCCCCTCATCCCGGCGTGCCTGCGTAGGGGCGGCCCTATGTGGCCGCCCTCTTTGTACTGTTAGCGCCCCTATCCCAGGATCGCCGCAATCTTACCCAGCTCCTCCGCCGAAAAGGGCGGGGCGTCGAGCGCCGCCACGTTCTCGACGATCTGCCCGGGCTGGCAGGCCCCGATCAGCGCCGAGGTGACGACGTCGCGGCGCAGCACCCAGGCCAGCGCCATCTGCGCCAACGATTGGCCGCGCGCTTCGGCCAGGGCGTTGAGCGCCCGCGCCTTGGCCACTCGGTCCGCGGTGATGCGCTCCGGCTTGAGGTAGCGCGGGTCGTGGGCGGCGCGCGAATCGGCGGGGATGCCGTTCAGGTAGCGGTTGGTGAGCAGGCCGTTGGCCAGCGGCGCAAAAGCGACGCAGCCCACCCGCTCGCGGGCCAGCATGTCGAGCAGGCCGTCGGTCTCGACGCCCCGGTTGAGCAGGGAATAGCTGGGCTGGTGGATCAGGCAGGGCGTGCCGAGCTGCCGCAACACCTTGATCGCGGCGGCAGCCTCCTCAACGCGATAGTTCGAGAGGCCCACGTAGAGCGCCTTGCCCTGGCGCACGGCGGCGTCGAGCGCGCCCATCGTCTCTTCGATGGGGGTTTCGGGGTCGGGGCGGTGGTGGTAGAAAATATCCACGTAATCCACCCGCATCCGCTTCAGGCTTTGATCCAGGCTGGCCAGCAGATACTTGCGGCTGCCGTGGTCGCCGTAGGGGCCGGACCACATGTCGTAGCCCGCCTTGGTGGAAAGGAGCAGCTCGTCGCGGAAGGGGCGCCAATCGGCGTCCATGTGGGCGCCGAAATTGGCCTCGGCCTCGCCGTAGGGCGGGCCATAGTTGTTGGCCAGGTCGAAATGGGTGACGCCGCAATCGAACGCCGTGCGCAGCAGGGCGCGCTGCGTCTCAAAGGGGGTGATGGCGCCGAAATTGTGCCACAGCCCCAGCGAGATGGCCGGCAACAGGATGCCGCTGGCCCCGCAGCGGCGGTATTTCATCGTCTCGTAGCGCTTTTCGGAGGGGATATAGGGAGACATGGGTCAGGTCCTTTCTTGTTAGAGCTTGAGGTTGCCGCTATTGAACGCCACCAGCTTGGGCCAATCAATCGCGCCGCCTTCGTCGCAGAACTCGGCAACGAATTGCTGGGTGAACTTGTTTTCGATGGCGGCGCGGCTGGCGGCGAAATCCTCATTGTGTTGCCGCGCCTGGTGGCCGATGGGTTCGACGATGTCTATATACAGGTCGGGATCGCCCGATAGGAAATGCCAAAAGGACTGCCCGGCGAGCTTGCGATACAGTCCCTTGTCCGCCGGGCGAGCGCGCCCATAGCAGGCGCCGAGGATCGCCTGAACGTTAGCGCCGGAATGGATCTGCCGCTGGCGGGTGATGGCGTTCCGAAAATCGCGCTCCAACGCGGCGTACTGTGAGCTGTTGCCCCAATTGGGGCGAGATTTCACCGCTACCAGATAGACGGCCCCATCGCGCTCGAACTCGATGTCGAGGCCGGGGGCTGAGGACTTTATGCCGCCAGCGGTGGTCTTGGAGACAAAAAGAGCCAACTCTTCTAGGAATCCGCCAAAAATCTCTTCCTCCGCCGAGGAGAGGTAGGCGTTCATCACGGCGGCGACCAGCTCACTCGCCAAAGAGAAATTCTTAGCGCGGAACAAATAGGGATTCTTTTTCCTCAGCACCCCCTCCAGGTTCATCCTTTTCAGGGCTTCCAGCCTCGCCTGATGGAACAGTACAATCCTCTCGCTGACAAAGCTGCGCAAAATCTCCCTGGCGATATGGGCCATTGCCGTTCTCCATGATAGTGGTTTGCTCTAGGCGCTCCTGGGCGACCCGGATGTATTCCTCGGATAGCTCGATTCCCACATACTGCCGCCCCAATTGCTTGGCGGCTACCGCCGTGCTGCCCGACCCCATGAACGGGTCGAGCACCACATCGCCCGGCGCGGTGAACAACTTGATGAACCAGGCCGGCGCCGCCACAGGAAAGACGGCGCTGTGCGCTTTGTTGCCGCACTCAGCGGAAACGGTTGGGCCACTTGCCCGGATAGCAGTTCTTTTTGTGCCAGCAGTATTCCTCAGTCCACAACCAGCCGCGCTTGCGCATCTAAGATCAACTCGATGACATAGGTGTGGCGCTCGCCGTTGACGACGCGCTCTTTGATGTTGAGCACGAATGATCCCCTGGGCTTGAGCACGCGGTAAAGCTCATCGGCGATGGGCAGGAACCAGGCCACGTACTCGTCGGGCGGCACGCCGCCGTAGGTGTTCTTGCGCTGGTCGGCATAGGGCGGCGAGGTGACGATCAAATCCACCGACTCGGATGCACAAGTCGGCAAGATCACGCGGCAATCGCCGCTATAGAGCGTGTTGGCGATGGGGTGGCTCGCGCCTGGCGCTGGCAAAGACACGGCTCGCTCCTTGTGCTGGGTTTTCGTACATTTATTCTAATCGCAGATGGGCGGGGCGTCAAGCATCCAGCCCCAGCCGGGTGCGCGCCACCGTCATCTTGTCGTCGCGGGCGGCCTCGCCCTGCAGGGCGGGCGATTGGATCACAAAGTGGAAATAATCGGGCGAGGTGGAGAGAAAGGTGTGCGCCTCGCCCGGCGCGATGACGAGCACGTCCTTCTTGTTCAGCGTCACCGTCTGTTGCTCGACGCGCACCTGCGCGCTGCCCCGCGCTACCATATAGATCTCGGTCATCGTGCGGTGCAGGTGTGGCTCGTTTATCCCCTGGTGGGCGTAGCCGACCGCGACCGCGAGGCCCGCGTTCCACGGCCCTACGTACCACCCCTTGGCGACCCGATCATCGGCGTGGGCGATGCGCATACCGACCTCCTACCGCGCCCACCAGGGGCGCAACTACGGTAGCCTAGCGTGTCATGCGGCGTCTAGCGTCTTTGTTGGTATCCATAGATCCCTATCCGCATTATAGGGGCGGGGCCCCCGCCGCGCAACCGCGCGCGCTTCTCCACTTGGCAATAACCCCGATCCGTGTTAACATCTCGCTTGAAATTTCGCAGACATAATCTTTCCCGGAAAGGAAGCGTTCGATGCGTAAACCGATTGTGGCCGGCAACTGGAAGATGAACAAGACCGTGGCCGAGGCCCGAGAGCAGCGCGCGGGGATCGTGGGCGAGCTGGGCCGCTACCGCGACGCCTATGCGGGCTTCAACGCGATGCTGCCGCAGGTGATTCAAGTCGTTCCGAACAGTGCGCCTGTCTCTTCAGAGGGGCTCGGCACGAACAGCGACAACG
>CAZYPJ010000244.1:4681-6294 GCA_964649365.1 uncultured Anaerolineales bacterium
GGCCCGAGAGCTGGTCGCGGCGATGGGGGGCGAGCTGGGCGGCGTGACCCAGGCCGACGTGGTGTTCTGCCCGCCCTTTATGGCCGTCCCCGATGTGGCCCGCGCTGTGGCGGGGACGCACATCGGCGTGGGCGCGCAGGATTTGTATTGGGAAAAGAGCGGCGCCTACACCGGCGAGGTCAGCCCGGCGATGGTGGCCGAGTTCTGCCAGTACGTCATCATCGGCCACTCGGAGCGCCGCGAGCATTTCGGCGAGACGGACGAGTCGGTGAACAAAAAGATCAAGGCTGCGCTGGCTATCGGGCTGAAACCCATCGTCTGCATCGGCGAGTCGTTGGCGCTGCGCCAGGCCAACCAGACCGAGCCGTGGATCGAGGGGCAGGTGCAGGGCGCGCTCTACGGCCTCAGCGCCGAGCAGGTGAGCGGCCTGATCTTGGCCTATGAGCCGATCTGGGCCATCGGCACGGGCCTGGCGGCCACCTCCGCCGAGGCCGAGCGCGTCTGCGGGCAAGTGGTGCGCGAAACGGTGCGCGTGCTCTATGGCGACGCCGTGGCCGAGGCCGTCCGCGTGCAATACGGCGGCAGCGTCAGCGCGGCCAACGCGGCGGAATTGTTCGCCCAGCCCAACATTGACGGCGGCCTGGTGGGCGGCGCCAGCCTCAAAGCGGCGGATTTCATCACCATCGTCAAAGCGGCGATCAAGTAGGGTGTAGGGTGTAGGGTCTGCACGCCCCAGCGCGTTCGCTTGCCCCCTACACCCTATACCCCACACCCTACACCCTAAAGGGGGGGCGCGTGAGCATTTGGGCGGCGCTGGGGTGGATGGCGGCCAGCCTGGCGCTGCTGGCGCCGATGACGCGCTGGTTCGCGGCGCGGGTGCAGTCGTTGGTGTTGCTGCTCACGGCCAGCCCCACGGCGGCGCTCTATGTGCATTTCATCGTGCTGCTGCCGGGGGTGGCGCTGCACGAGTTTAGCCATTGGCTGTCGGCGCGGCTGCTGGGCGTGCGCACCGGCAAGGTGTCGCTCGCGCCCAAAGCTCGCAAAGGGGGCGCGGCGCAATTCGGCGCGGTGCAGCTCGCCCGGGCCGACCCGCTGCGCGAGAGTTTGATCGGCCTGGCGCCGCTGTTGGCGGGAACAGCGGCGGTTTTGGCTTTGGCGCATTGGCGGTTCGGCTTGGATTCTTCCCTCGCGCTCGACCCGGCGCGGCTGGCGGGGCAGCTCGCGCAGATCGGGCGGGCGCGCGATACCTGGTTGTGGGTCTATCTCGCGGCGGCCATCGCCAACGCCATGTGGCCCAGCGCGTCGGATCGGCGCGCCTGGCCCGTGGTGGGGGCCTACCTCGGTGTGGGGTTCATCCTGCTGGCGCTGATGGGCGCACTGGAAAAGACCCCGCCCGGCGTCACGGCCTTTGCCGCCGCCCGCGCCCGCGACCTGGCGTTCGCCTTCACGCTCACCATCCTACTCGATATCGCCCTGGGCGCGTTGCTCTGGCTTTTGGAGGCGCTCTTTGGCCGCCTCTTGGGCCGCCGTGTGGAACGGAAATAGGATTGAGAGTTCTTCACGGAATAAACGGAATATACGGAAGGCAAAGAGATTTTATAACACGGAATACA
>CAZYPJ010000245.1:0-6292 GCA_964649365.1 uncultured Anaerolineales bacterium
GCAGTTGCGCAAGCTAAGCGACGAGAGACCGCAACGATCCGTATAGGTGCGCGCGAGGGCGTCGGCCCACACCTTGCTGCACGAATAGACATCTTGCGGGTGAGTGGGCATGTCTTTGGTGACGATGGGAATCCGCGCGGGCACGTCGGCCAAACGCCCTTCGGTAATGGCTTTGTACGGTTCGGCGCCTCGATAACCCCAATTCACCATCAGGCTGCTCGCCTGGATGATGCGCTTGACGCCCGCCTGCTGGCAGGCCTCATAGACAAAGAGCGCGCCGAGTACGTTGCTGGGGACGATTGTCTCCCACGATGAGAACTCGTCGGGGTTGGCCGCCATATGGACGATCACATCTATGCCCTGAAAAGCCCGCACTAGTTCGGGGATGTTCGAGAGGTTGGATAGGAAAAAGTGATCGTCGGGGATGCTGATGCGCTCGTCTCCAGCCACACGTATGGAGGGCTGCCTGCGTCGCGCCAGGCCGTACACGTCGTATTTGTCCGGCTGCGCCGCGAGATGTTTGTACACCGCCCAGCCGATCAACCCGTACACGCCGGTGACTAGTACTCGCATGATGCGCTCCTTTGGGGTGTGTTTCTCTTTTTCTAGCATAAAAGCCGGGGGGCGTCAACGTCGTCGGTCAGACCTCGCCCCGCTCGTCGCTATTTTGGCCGTCTTTGTTGGCCGCATATAATGAGCCATCAGAAAGAAAGTTTGTATCCGAAACGATTGGGGCCATAGCAAATGCGGCGAATGTTCGATCTGGAGCGGGCGGCGCGGGCGTTGCGTTCGCCCGCTTTTCGCTGGTTTCTGTGGGGGCGCATCGCCGGTTCGCCCACCGGCCCGATGCGTTCCGTGGTGCAGGGCTGGCTGGTGTACAACCTCACCGGCTCGGCGTTGGCGCTGGGGTGGGTGGCTTCGGCGCGGGCCATTGTGATGATGCTGCTCGCCCCGTTGGGCGGTGTGTTGAGCGACCGCCTGGAAAAGCGCTGGGTGATGATCGCCGCGCGTGGGGTGTTGATCGTGACGACCTTTGGGCTGGCGTTCTTGCTGTGGCGCGGCGTCTTGCAGCCCTGGCACATTGTGGTGGCTGCCGCTTTGGAAGGGGCGGCCTTTTCGCTGATGGACCCGGCCCTCAGCACTATCCCCTCTGAGTTAGTGGATCGCGAAGCGTTGCTGAGCGCCATGTCGCTGGCAGCCATCGTCGAATCGTTAATGGGCATCGTGTCTGCCGCCGGGGCCGGCATGCTGATCGAATCGTCGGGGCCGCTGGGCGTCTATGTGGGCATGGGGCTGCTGTTCGTCTTTGCGGCTTATACGCATTGGCGCCTGCCCAAAGGGGTGGCGTCGGCGGCCAATCGAGGGTCGCTGACAGGCGACCTGCTGGCGGGTCTGCGCTATCTGCGGGTCAGCCCCATCTTGATTGTCTTGCTGGGCCTGGCGTTTGCGCGCGAGCTATTCTGGCAGCCCTATCATTCCTTTTTGCCCGCCTTTGCCAGCGATAATCTGCACCTCGGCGCCAGCGGCTTGGGCTTGCTCACCTCGGTGGGCAGTGTGGGGATGCTGGTCAGTTCGGTGCTGATGGCCAGCCTGGGTGACGTGCGGCGCAAAGGCTGGCTGATCTCGATCCTGGGCGCGGCGGCGGGGCTGGCCGTCATTGCGTTGCTCAGCGTGCGGGCAATGCCCGCGCCGTTCTTTTTGGCAGCCCTAGCGGCGGGGCTGGGCGCGACGGCGGACGTGACGACGCGCACTTTGCTTCAGACGCAATGCGACGCCAATTATCGCGCGCGCGTCTCGGGCGTGATGATGACGCTGCACGGCGTGGTCAGCCTCAGCGCGTTGCCGGCGGGCGCCCTGGCCGACCGCTTCGGCGTGCCCATCATAGTGGGCGGCCTAGCGGCGCTGGTCATTGCGGCGCACCTGCTTACGCTTGCCCGGCGCGACTTGCGCGCACTATAGCGGCGTTGGGTCGGGCGTTTTTGGCGCATTGGCCGCCTCCTACGGCGCTGCTTGCGCGCTTGCGCGAATTGGCTACAATGGCGGCAATAGATCGTAGGAGCGGCCCTCGGCGGCCGCCCGCACGAGAGGAGGCGAGCCATGACCTATTGGGCCAACGACGTGGACCACGTGCTGATCTCAGAGGAGCAGCTTCATCAGCGCATCGCCGAATTGGGCGCGCAAATCTCGGCGGATTACGGCGATAGCTACCCCGCGCTCATCTGTGTGCTCAAGGGCGGCTACATGTTCCTAGCCGACCTATCGCGGGCGCTCACCATCCGCCACAGTGTGGATTTCATGGCCGTGTCGAGTTATGGAAACGCCACTGAGTCGAGTGGGGTGGTGCGCATTCTCAAAGACCTCGATAGCGACATCTCGGGCCGCCCGATTCTTATCGTCGAAGACATCATAGACACCGGCCACACCCTCGCCTACCTGCTCGATAACCTTCGCGTGCGCGGCCCGGCCAGTTTGCGCATTTGCACCTTGCTCAGCAAGCCCTCGCGACGCCAAGTTGATTTGAAAATCGACTATGTGGGGTTCGAGATCCCCAACGAGTTCGTCATCGGCTATGGGTTGGATTACGCCGAAGTCTATCGCGATATGCCGTTTATCGGCGTGCTCAAGCGCGAGGTGTATTCCTGAAGCGGTCAGCAATCAGCTTTCAGCGGCAGATAAAATGACCTCGGATCCACAGATCCGAGGTCGTTGTGTAGTTCACTGATCGCTGAAAGTTGATCGCTGACCGCTATCTCTTTGCCAGCGCCTTAGCCATGTTGTCCAACGCGATCTCGATATTGTCCACCGAGTTGGCGTAGGAGAGGCGCAGGTAGCCTTCGCCGTACTGGCCGAACGCCGCGCCCGACAAGCAGGCCACGCCCGCCTCTTTCATAAAGAAATCCTCGGCTTCGCGGCTGGTCATGCCGGTGCCCTTGATGTTGGGAAAGACATAAAACGCGCCCTTGGGCAGCACGCAGCTCACGCCCGGCAACTGGTTCAGCCCGGCCACGATGATGTCGCGGCGTTGGCGGAAAGCGGCCACCATCTTGCCCACGCTATCCTGCGGGCCTTGCAGCGCAGCCAAGCCGGCGTATTGCGTGGCGGCGTTGGTGCACGAGTTCGAGTTGGTCATCAGCCGCGAGATGTGGTCAGCCAGGGCCGCCGGCATCACGCCATAGCCCAAGCGCCAGCCCGTCATGGCATACGACTTGGAAAAGCCGTGTAGGATGATGGTGCGTTCGCTGACCGACATGCCCGGCTGGGTGGCAATGGAGGCGAACTTGCCATCGTAGAGGATGTGCTCGTACACTTCATCAGAGAGCACGGGGATGTCGCGCTCGACGCAAATTTCGGCGATCTGTTTCAGATCCTCTTCTTCCAGCACGCCGCCGGTGGGGTTCTGCGGCGAGTTCAGGATGATGAGCGCCGTCTTGTCGGTGATGAGACTTTTCAGCTCGTCCACATCAAAGCGGAAGCCGCGCTCCTCGCGCAAGGGGATGGGCACGGCCTTAGCGCCCACAAAGTTAATCATGGATTCATAGATGGGGAACCCGGGGTTGGGGTAGATGATCTCGCGCCCCGGTTCGCCCAGCGCCATGATGACGTAGAACATGATCGGCTTGGCCCCCGGCGTGACGACCACCTGACTGACGTCCACCGGCTGGTTGCGCCCGCGACTGATTTCCGCCGCGATGGCCTTGCGCAGATCCATGATCCCCGCCGATGGGGTATAGTGCGTCGCACCCTTGCGCAGCGCTTCGCACGCCGCATCTACGATATGCGGCGGCGTGTCGAAATCCGGCTCGCCGATTTCGAGGTGGATAATGGTCTTACCCTGCGCCTCAAGCGCCTTTGCCCTGGCGAGCACCTCGAAAGCGGATTCGGTTCCCAAGCGACTCATGCATTGGGCCAGTTTGATCATGCTGTCCTCCATTCTTATAACTGATATATGGTCAATAATTCCCGCGCGGAACGCTGCCAGGTGAAGCGTTCTGCACGCTGGAACCCTTTATGGCGCAAATCGTCGCGCAAAGCTGCGTCGTTGATCAGCCGCCCCAGCGCCTCCGCCAGGGCCTCGATATCGAATGGGTCCACCATCAGGGCGGCGTCGCCCGCCACTTCGGGCAGCGACGACGTCGCGCTGGCGACCACCGGCGCGCCGCAGCCCATCGCCTCCAACACCGGGATGCCGAATCCTTCATAGAGCGATGGAAAGGCGAACACTGCCGCCGCACGGTAGAGGGCGGGGAGATCGGCGTCATCCACAAAGCCGATTAGCCGCACCTCGTTCTCCAGCGCCAGGGCGTGGATGGTGTCGTAGATGTCCTCGTACAGCCAGCCCGGCCCCCCGCCGATCACCAATTGATGATCCAAATGGTGGCGTTGCCGGGCGAGGTGATAAGCCCGGATCAATCGGGCAAAGTTCTTGCGCGGCTGCAACGTTCCCAACCCCAAGATGAACGGCTTGCGTAGGCCATAGCGCGACAGCGCGGCGCGCTCGGCGGCCTCATCGAGGTTGGGTGTAAAGCGCGGCTCAACGCCGGCATAGATGACGTAGACGCGATCTTCTGGGATACGCAACAGCTCGACGATGTCGCGCCGCGTGCATTCCGAGTCGGCCAAGATGATGTCGGCCCGCGCCGCCGAGCGGGGCACCGCGTCCATCAGGTACTCCCATAGCGCCGGCGACGAGCATTCTGGGTAGCGCATGAACGACAAATCGTGTACCGTCAGCGCCGTCGCGGCCCGGCGCACGGGCGGCAGCGTGAAATCGGGCGAGTGGAACAGGTCGAGCCGCCCGGTGATCCATTCCACCGGCGCGGGCAACTTGAGCCGCTGCCAGATGATCGCCAGGTGCCGGTCGGTCAGCGGCAGCTCGCGCCGGGTGAAATTGCTGGGCCACGATCCGTCGCTGCGGTCGCGCCCGGCGCTGAACAGCACATAGCGATTCTCGTGATCCAACTCAGCTAGTGCGCCGATCAAGTGGCGCGTGTAGCGCCCGATCCCTGCGCCCTGCCGCACCGCCGAGGTATAGTCTATACCGATCCGCTTCACTACTTGATACCTCGATAAGTCCACAAGCGGTTCACACCGAAATTCCAAAAGAGCACCACGCCGATGGCGATGGCCTTGGCTAGATTGTACCCCCACTTGCCCCAGTCGCCAAAGACGTAATGGTCAAGCGAGAGAAAGATCGCCTGGTTGATGCCCAACCCAATCACGTTCACCAGTACGAACTGCCCGAGCTGCGAAGCCAGCGGGCGCTGGCGGCTTTCGGGAAAGGTCCACAGACGGTTCCAAACGAAATTGCTCACCACCGCCGCCGAAAAGGAAAAAGTGTTGGCAACCCACTTTTCCATGCCGAACGCTTGGATGCACAGATTGAGCACGCTAAAATCTACCACCGCGCCAATCGTGCCCACCACGCCGAACTTGAGAAAGCGCACCACCTCGGTGCGATTCTCTTTGACTAACCCCTTGATCCTTGCCACCGAAATCGCCATCTTTCACCTTTGATCGTATTGAAACCGCAGAGGCGCGGGGCGCGCAGAGGGCGTTGGACACGGATGAACGCGGATTCAACCCGAAATCCGTGTCTATCTGCGTTCATCCGCGTCCCCAGAATCTCTGCGTCTCTGCGGTTGCCATGCCCAAGATCAGCGCCACGAGCAGGTACATTTCGTGAACGTAGAGGTTATCGAACAGGCTGTGGGCGAACAGGTGTCCCAGCATCCCCAGCGCGCCCAGCGCCAGCGCCCGCTGCAAGCCCGAACTGCGCCGCGCCGCGCGCCAGGTTGCTGCCAGCGCCGCGCCGATCAGCGCCAGGTAAGCGGCCAACCCCACCAGGCCGGTCTCGGCCAGGGTGTGCAGCAAATAGTTGTGAGCGTGGCCCAGCGGGTCGCGCCAGCGCGGCACGGCCACCTCCGGATAGATGACGGCGTATTGCCCCAGCCCCACGCCCAGCCATGGCGAATGCTCGAACATGCGCCAGGCGGCGATCCAGTGCGCCGCTCGCTCGATGACGGCGAAATTGTCGTCGTTGACCTCGATGATGGTGAGGTCTTGGCCGACGTAGTCCATCGTCTCGGTGACGCGGTGGAGCAGTTCGGCGGGCATGATTCCTTGCACGCCGCCGACCAAGGTCATGACCAGCACAGCGGCTGCCACAGCGATCCAGGCGCGCCGCCCTAAAGCTAGGATGACCAACGCCGCGCCGGCGGCCAGCCCCAGCAGCGCCCCGCGCGACCAACTCATCACCAAGCCAGCGGCCATCAACCCCGACGAGACCACCCCC
>CAZYPJ010000246.1:0-6291 GCA_964649365.1 uncultured Anaerolineales bacterium
CCCGCGCGACGCCCACCTTCCTTTCATCTCCGAACGCCATTTCACACCAAGCGTTAAAGCGGGCAGGCTACGGCGCTCCGCTCTCCCTCCCCTGCGCTTTACGCTCGTTGAGCTAGACTTGACAGCTGTTTGGGGTAGAATAATAGGGACTTTGCAGCCGCCGCCTTGTAGCGCCAGCGCGCCGCAAGGCGTTCATCTTGGGAGAGCGCAAATGGACACGGCCACTCGACAAAGCAAAGAACGAAGCATCTGGGACCGGCTGGCTCCGAGCTACGACCGCAACGTCATGGCAGTGTGGAAGAACGCCTACGAGCTTTCCATCCGCAAGGCGCTGGCGGCCATCTCGCCCGGCCAACAGGTCTTGGAGATCGGCTGCGGCACGGGGATCATCTCGTTCGGCGTGGCCCCGCATGTGCAACGCCTGATCGCCGTGGACCTCTCGCCGCAGATGATCGCCGAGGCGCGGGCCAAAGCGCAGAGCTTGGCGATCTCGAACATAGATTTCCACATTGGCGACGGCTATTCTTTGCCCTTTGCCGACGGCTCGTTCGATGTCGTGTTGCTGTTCAACGTGCTGCACATCGTCCAACAGCCGGCTGCGCTGCTCCGTGAGGCGCGGCGCCTGCTCAAACCCGGCGGGGTGGTGGTCAGCGCGACGGATTGCGACGCCGAGGCCGCGCCGCTCTCGATCCGGCTCAAGCTGATCGCGCAATGGCTGCTCAAGTTGGTCGGCGTCATCCCGATCATCTCGTACTATCGCCGCCAAGATGTGAACCGGCTGTTCGAGCGCAACGGGTTTGCCATCGTCGAAACCGCCGATCTGCACCCGGCGCCGGTGAACTATTACGCGCTGGCGCGCAAGGCATAGAGATCAATCCTGGTCGGGGCAGAGCCGTAGAAACGGGCAAGCGCTTCACGCAATGGCAGGAAGCGGCCTTGCCCGTTCCTGCGCCTGATTACAGGCGACCGGCTCTACGCTCGTCGGCGCCTGTTCACCTCCCCATATTTGAACCCTCCCTCCACCTGCGCTACAATGCGCCTGTAAGCATGACCTACCAACACCCTGCGCCCCGAGGAGGCCGCTCATGTCGTTGCGTCACACCGTCGTCGAACCCGCCCGCGAGATTCCCATCGCCGCTGAAGTGGATGTATTGGTCGCCGGGGGCGGCCCGGCGGGGATCGCCGCCGCCATCGCCGCCGCTCGCGAGGGCGCGCGCACGTTGCTGGTCGAGCGTTACGGCTACCTGGGCGGCATGGTGACGGGCGCCAACGTGGTGGTCATCATGGGCGTGGGCGATGGCCGCAAGAACCTGGCCGGCGGCCTGGTGGCCGAATGGCGCCAGCGCCTAGGCGCGATGGGCGCCGCGCAAGACCTGAAGAACGATATTGACTACAAAGTGGATAACGAGACCTTCAAGTGGCAGGCCCAAGAGATGATATTGGAGGCCGGGGCCGATCTCTTGCTGCACACCCAGGTCTGCGCGCCCATCATGCAAGAGGGGCGCGTCGCCGGGGCCTATGTGGAATCCAAGAGCGGGCGGCAGGCCATCTTGGCGCAGGCGACGGTGGACGCCACCGCCGACGCCGACCTGGCCTACCGCGCCGGCGTCCCTTGCGATAACGACCTGCACGAAGTTACCCTGGTGATGGAGCTGGAGGGCGTGGATAAGGATCGTTTGGTGGCCTACGCCAACGCCCACCCGCAGGAATATCAGGCGATCATGGCCGAGGCGCGGCGCATCTCGGAGGGCGACGGCAGCGCGGTGGTGGGCAGCGTGCGCCACATGAAGGGCGTGGACGTGACCGACGCCCAGGCGCTCACCCGCGCCGAGATCAAGCTGCGCCGCGAGGCGTGGGAGGCGCTGCGCCTACTGCGCGCGCGGCTGCCCGGCTATGAACAGGCGCGCATCAGCGTGACGTATCCGCAGTTCGGAGTCCGCCAGAGCCGCCGCATCCGGGGCGAATACATGTTGGTGGACGACGATCTCGTCTCCAGCCGCCATTTCGACGACGGCGTCGCCCGCCTGGGCGTCTATTTCCCCGACTGGGGGCCGACCTACCAGCTCGAGGGCCTGGCCTACGATATCCCCTATCGCGCCCTCGTGCCGCTGGGGGTGGACGGGCTGCTCGTCGCGGGGCGCTGCATCTCGTGCGATTATCGCACCTGCAACACCATGCGGCTGCTCACGCCCTGCATCGTCACCGGCCAGGCGGCGGGCGCGGCGGCGGCGGTGGCCGTGGAAGTGGGCTGCGCCCCCCGCGCCGTGCCCATCCCCACGCTGCGCCAGGCGTTGATGCAGCAAGGGGTGTATTTAGGGTAGAAAGTATGGAGGACACACGTATGGGCAAAGTATTGCAGTTGACGGCTATCATCCAGCGAGAAGGGGATGGCTATGTCGCCACGTGCCAGGAGCTGGACATCGTCAGCCAGGGTGAGACCGTGGAGAATGCCCGGTTGAACTTGTTGGAGGCGGTGGAAGGCTTCTTCGAGGTTGCGTCGCCCTCGGAGATCCGCCGTCGCCTAAAGACCGAAACCTATATCGTTCCTCTCATGCCAACCGTGACACTCCCACGCCAACGGCCTGCGGAGAGCCAGCGCAATGCCTAGATTGCGCGTCCTTTCGGGGCGTGAGGTGTGCGAAAGCCTGGCTCAGCACGGCTTTGCCCGCGTGCGCCAAAAGGGCAGTCACATCATCATGCAAAGGAAGCACGACGGCACAACGACAACCGTGCCGGTGCCCGATCATGACGAGTTACGAATGGGCACATTGTTGGGTATCATACGCCAATCGGGCCTGCCGCGTTCGTTATTTGAAGCAGAATAGGCAAATCCCATGTCTTGTGGCGATGTCTTGTCGAATTGAGGAGTCAATATGGTTGAATCCCCCGAGCGGCCCCCGCGCCGCGAATCGAATATCCAGGTCGAGTTGGGCGGCGAGGCGGTGCAGCTCGCCAGCCGCCCGGGTTACGCCGATTGGAACCGCGTGAGCGACGCGGCCCGGCTGATCGCCCGCCATGCCGAAATCGCGCCGGGCGAGCGCGTGCTGGTTTGCCCCTGCGGCAACGGCGCGCTGGGCGTGTGGGCGGCGCGGCGCGCCGGGGCGCAAGGCGTGACCATGCTCGATACCCACATCGTCGCGGTGGAGGACGCCCGCCGCGCCGCTTGGGCCAACGGCTGCGGCGCCGTCCGCGTCGAGGCGGCGCTGCCCACGCCCGACATGGGGCCGTTCGACGCGGCGCTGATGACCTTACCCAAAGGGCGCGACCTGGCGCGGCTCTATTTCCTGGCCTGTGGCCGCGCGCTGCGCGCGGGGGGGCGCTTTTACCTAGCCGGCCCCAACGACGGCGGCATCATCAGGGCCCTGAAGGACGCCGAGGCGCTCTACGGGCCGGGGGCGCTCTTGGCCTACAAGGGGGGCAACCGCGTGACCGTATTTACTCGCCCGCCCGATCTCGGCGGCGAACTGCCCGAGATGTACCGCACGCCGGGCGTGGCCGAGGGGACGCATCACGAATTCGATATAACGATCAACGACGAGCGTTTCACGATTCATTCGCGCCCCGGCGTGTTCTCGTGGCGCGAGTTCGACGCCGGCACGCGCGCCCTGCTCGAAAATCTGCCCGTGCTCTCCACCGACCGCGTGCTCGACGTGGGCTGCGGCTATGGCGTCGTGGGCCTGTATGCGGCGCGCCGCGCCCCCAAGGGTGAGGTGACGATGGTGGACGCCGACGCGCTGGCCATCGCCTGCGCCCGCGAGACGGCGGCGGCCAACGGCCTGGAGGAGCGGGTCGAGCTGCTCTTGGGCGACGGCCTGCAAGCCGTGGCCGGGCGGCGCTTTACGCTCATCGCCAGCAACCCGCCTTTTCACACCGGCCACGCGGTAAACTCGGAGGTGGCCGAATCGTTCGTGCGCGGCGCGTTCGACGCGCTGGAACCGCGCGGGCGGCTGGTGATCGTGGCCAACCGCTTTCTGCCCTACGACCGGCTGATGACCGAGCTGTTCGGCGCCGTCGAGGCGCTGGCGCAGACGCCGCAATACCACGTGCTGTGCGCCGAAAAGGTGCGCGAGCGCCGCGCGCGCGGCAAGCTGACCAAAGCCCAGCGCCAGCAAGCCGAACTGGACGAGTGGATGGCGCAGGCCAAGGGGCTGGAATAGGTGGGCTATTTCCCTCGCTCCCGCCCCAGGGTAGGGTCGCCCTGCATCCGGCGCGTTACGCGCCAGGCCAACTCCTCTTCCGACAGCTCTGGATGTCGCTGCCGCTCGGTAGCGCGCACTACCTCCAGCGCCAACTGGTAGGCCTGAAAGGCGATCTCGGCCCGCTGGGCAGGGGTCATCTTGCGCCAGATGTCGATCTGGCGCCTGTCGAGATCGCCCAGGCGTTCGGCCAAGGGCGCTTTGCGGGGCGGTTCGGCCACGGTTCGTCCTCCTCTATTTCGTCGGCGTTGGCCTCATTATCGCCTCGAACGCCCCGCCGCGCAAGCGCGCTTGACGGGGCCGCCCGATTGCGTTATGTTGGGGTCAATGCAACCGCAGAGCAGCCGAGTGCGCGGAGGACGCCATGAACCCCAAGGTCAAACTGGATCGCGCGGCGCTGGCCGACTTTTGCCGGCGTTGGCGCGTGCGCGAGCTATCATTGTTCGGCTCGGCGCTGCGCGACGATTTCGGCCCCGAGAGCGACCTGGATTTCCTGGTGAGTTTTGACCCTGCCGCCCCGTGGGACTTGTGGGATTTCGTGACCATGCGCGATGAATTGGCTGCCCTCACCGGACGTCCGGTGGATTTGGTGGATCGCGAGGGCCTGCGCAACCCCTATCGCCGGCAGGAGATCCTCGCCACGCGGGAGGTGCTGCATGTTGGCTGAGAGGCGCTGCTCTTGGTCACTCAGCCGTTGCGTGGCAGGCGCAGGCTCTATTTGACCGTGCGACGCCTATGATTTACTCTGAAAGCCTAGCGGTCAAGAATCATCCTAACGAAAGCGACTAAGCAATGACGAGCCTTCCCCTTTTCTCGACGCCCAAGCACATTGAGAGCCATTTCCATCCGGAAGCCGATGTCGTTCTCTATCACGGCGACGCAAACGGTTTCGTTGCCACAATCCCCGATCAATCAGTCAGCTTGATTATCACATCTCCCCCCTATAACCTGGGCAAAGACTATGAGGATCGTGTTTCGATTGAGCAATACCTTGACGCTCAGTCTCGAACCATCGCTCAGTTATATCGGATTCTTCGAGATGATGGGAGCATTTGCTGGCAAGTTGGAAACTTTGTGGAAAACGGCGAAGTGTATCCGCTGGATATTTTGTACTATGGCGTCTTTAAGAAGCTCAACCTGTTTCTGAGAAACCGGATCGTTTGGCATTTCGGTCATGGCCTGCACGCTTCGAAGCGTTTCTCTGGACGATACGAGACGATCTTGTGGTTTACCAAAAGCGACAAATACGTGTTCAACCTGGACACTGTGCGTGTTCCATCCAAGTATCCGGGCAAACGTCATTACAAAGGCCCCAATATCGGCAAGCCATCGGGTAACCCCTTGGGCAAGAACCCATCTGACGTATGGGAGATTCTATTGCAGGATTGGGAAACTGCGCTATGGGATATTCCCAATGTGAAGTCAAACCATCCCGAAAAGACCATTCACCCGTGCCAGTACCCAGTTGAGTTGGCCGAGCGGTGCGTGCTGGCGCTCACCAACGAGGGCGACTGGGTTTTTGACCCCTATGCAGGAGTTGGCTCATCTATGCTGGCCGCAATCATGCATAATCGCCGTGCAGCGGGCAGCGAAAAGGAGAAGGCATACGTAGACCTCGCCCGCGAGCGCATCCAATCTTATTTTGACGGAACGCTCAAAGTCAGACCAATGGGCAAGCCCGTTTTCCAGCCCACGGGAAACGAAAAGGTCTCCCAGATTCCTAGCGAATGGCGATCAGAGCCGCAGCGAACGCTTCTCGAAAAGGAGCAAGACTACGAATGATCATCGCAGGCATCTACTCGTTCAATGGCGGCCAAGAGGCGGTCGAGGCGCGCTATGCAGCCGAGTTCGGCGAGATCAACAGGATTATCGCTGCTGTTGATGGCGAAGCGCATCGAACCAAAGTCAGCAAAGAGAAAACGATGCCTGGCAAAATGCTGTACAAGCCAAGCTCATTGAACAAGGCTTTTCGCGCCGAGTTTGAAGCGAGCGGATGGCGTAAACACAAAGTCCTGTGCGAGTACCCGACCGATTTCTATGTCTCTGGGTACACGCCAGAGACCCTGTCTCGCGGCGCTTTTCGGGAATTGGATTT
>CAZYPJ010000247.1:0-6271 GCA_964649365.1 uncultured Anaerolineales bacterium
CTGCTGACCATCGCCGTGCACCCCTCGCGCTACACGCACGATATGCTTAAGCGTAGCGAAGAGTGTGTGCTCAATATTCCTGCCCGACCTTTGGCTGAGCAAGTGATCAAATGTGGTCGGCTCTCGGGGCGCGAGGTGGACAAGATCAAACAGTTGAACCTTCGCCTGGAATCGGGCCGCCGCATCGAGGCGCCCTGGGTGGACGGTTGCTTGGCCCACCTAGAATGTCGCGTAGTAGATATCTTGGCGCCGGGCGATCACACGGTATTCATGGGCGAGGTGGGGGGAGGCTGGGCTGAGGAATAAGCTTTTGGCCAGATATGGATTGCGCCGCAGGATAACGACGAGTTGCAGCCCTTGTGCCACCTAGGAGGCGAGCAATTCAGCCTAGTGGGTAAAAAGATCACCGCGCCATAAATCGGGCGCGACTGCGTTGCGGTCGCGCCCATGTAGTTTATAGTCATTCGTGCGTTTTTGGGGGGCGGAGTGGCGCCAGTATTGACCGATCATGTTTTCGATATTATCACCCACAGTCCCAAGCAGACTTTTCAGCTCGGTGAAAGGTTGGGGCGATTATTGCGGGCCTGCGACGTAGTCTGCCTGCTTGGCGACCTGGGCAGCGGAAAAACTTGTCTCACCCAGGGCTTTGGGGCAGGGTTGCGGGTATCAGGCACGATCAACAGCCCTACGTTTGTGTTCATCAACGAACATCCATCCTTGGGCCGCGGGCCTTCGCTCTATCATGTGGATCTCTATCGTATTGAGGATTTCACAGCAGCATTTTCGTTGGGGCTAGATGATTATATGTATGGCGACGGCGTCACGGTGATCGAATGGGCCGAGCGCGCCATCGAGTTGATGCCCGGCGAGCGCCTGTGGATCACGCTCTCTTATCTAGACTATACCAAACGCAGTTTGACGTTTGCGGCCATAGGTCAGCGTTATTTGGATATTGTGGACGCGCTCAAGACCGAATTGTCTGGCCGTAAAGGCTAACGCCCGGCCAGTACGGAGTAGAAACTCATGTTACTCGCAATTGACACTGCCACGCGCTACGCCAGCCTGGCGCTATACGATACATCGGGCATCCTATACGAGCAGAGTTGGCAATCAGGCAACAATCATACTACCGAGATCATGCCGGCCATTGCCAATATGCTGGCGCAACAAAAGTTCTCTCCCCAGACCTTGACAGGCGTCGCTGTAGCCCAAGGGCCTGGGTCGTTCACTGGCTTACGCATCGGTATGAGCATTGCCAAGGGCTTGTGTTTTGCTCTCGATATCCCCATCATCGCCATCCCCACACTCGACATCACTGCCTATGCGGCAGGCGATCCGGGTGGCCCCGTGATTGCCGTACTGGAGGCAGGGCGTGGACGCATTTGCATAGCTCGCTATCGTTTTGAGGATGGTTGGCCCAAACAAGCGGGCGAGATTGAACTGGTCAGAGCATCCGAATGGGTAGTGGATGCGCGCGAGCCAGTGTTGATTGCGGGCGAGGTGAACGCGGAGCTGGCCGAACGGCTGTTACAGCAGCCCGGCGCCGAAAACCTGGCCATTTCCTCGCTGGCTGGCTCGGTGCGCCGGGCAGGTTATCTGGCCGAACTGGCTTGGGAACGGCTTCAGAATGGTCAGATAGACGATCTGGATTCGTCAAGCCCCATTTATATGCAATTGCCCGGATCGGGCGCAACCTCTTGAGGCGATGTATTTATGAATCTAAGCGGCCTGCCTTATGTTATCGAACCAATGAAACTGGATGATGTGCCCACCATCGCCGAGATCGAGCGGGCCGCTTTTACTATGCCGTGGTCGGCCAATGCCTACAAGTACGAATTGCGCCACAATCCATCCGCAGAATATTTGATGTTGCGTTATACGCCATGGATCGTAGATTGGCGCGGCCCAGCCTCTATTGCACATTCTTTGCGGCGCATTTTAGGTTCGTCCGAGCACGATCCCTCGATCTTGGGATACGGCGGGTTCTGGATGATGTTCGACGAGGCGCACATCTGCACCCTAGCGATAAGGCCCAACTGGCGTGGTCGTAGCCTGGGAGAGTTATTGCTTGCGACCTTGATAGAGCGGGCGCTCGAACGCCAGGCCGGAGTCGTAACGCTCGAAGTGCGTGTGAGCAATATCGCGGCCCAGAGCCTTTATCGTAAATATGGGTTCCAAGTAGTGGGACGCCGCAAGGGGTATTACTCAGATAACGGCGAAGACGCTTATATCATGACTACCGATCCGATTGCTACCCCCGAGTACCGGCAACATCTGGAGCAGCTCACGACAAAGCTCATCCAAAAGCTGCTCACCCAACCCAACACGCCGCCCCAAGCCGAAGAGCTTGCCCCAGCGTGAGGCAGCGTGACGCTCATATACTGAGCCGCTTCTAGCGTTACCCTTTCCAGGTGAACGCGAGCGAACAAGTAGCAGGCGATTCGGGCGCTACATAACCGCCTGGCTGGGATTGCGGCTGGGTAGATGAGGGCAGGCCCGGCACTTTGAACCCGCACATCTGCAACACGGTGATTAGCAGAAACACTGCGACTACCACATAAAGCCAGGTCTGCGCCGATTTTTGCGGATCGCGCTTCTTCTTGGTCTCGGGCTTGGGCAAGGGCTTGTCGCAACGCCAGCAAACCTCGCGTTCATCGGGATTGTACGTTCCGCAATTAGGGCAATTCATGGGCTTGCTCACCTTGGATTAGAATATAGGATAAAAGCGCTTCGCACCGATTATAACATATCTATAGCCTGTCCACAATTGCCCGACGTACTTTTTGAACTTATGCAAAGTGGTGGTACAATACCGAGAGCCTGGATACTGGCAAGCACCTGAGGAGAACTCTATGCAGCAGCAGATTGAGGACTTTCTTAATTCATTGCAGGTCGAAAAAGGATACTCGAACAACACAATTGTTGCCTATCGCAATGACCTTGGCCAGTTTGCTCTTTTTCTAAACGCGCAGGCCGGCGCGACCAATTGGAATACCGTAAACAAAGAAGCCCTGATCGCTTATGTGAACTCGCTCAAGGGCGATAAGGAGTACTCGTCAGCGACCATCGCTCGCAAGATCGCAGCTACCAAGTCGTTTTTTCATCACCTGGTCAATCGCGGGTTCATTCAGGATGATCCCACTGCCACGCTCGATTCCCCAAAAGTTCGCAAGTATCTGCCCACTTCTATATCGGAAGAAGAAGTAGCCCGTTTGCTACGAGCGCCTGCCCGGTCGAACTCGATCCGCGGCTTGCGCGACACTGCGCTGCTAGAGTTGCTTTACGCCACAGGCATGCGTGTGAGCGAGGTAGTGGCTTTGGATGTGGATGATATTGACCTGGAGAATAGCTGCGTGCGTTGCGCCAACAAGAGCGGCAAACACAAAGAACGCGTTATCCCGATCTATCGCCGTGCGGTGGATGCGCTGGATAGCTATCTCGATAGCAGCCGCGCCAAATTGTTGCGCGGCGAAGACGAGTCGGCGCTCTTTCTTAATCATCGCGGCCAGCGTCTGACCCGTCAAGGATTGTGGCTAATCATCAAAAAGTATGTCAAAGATGTGGGGATCGAAGCTCCTGTGACGCCTCACACGTTACGGCACTCTTTTGCCACGCATCTTTTGAATGGCGGCGCCGATGTGCGCGAAGTACAAGGCTTGCTGGGCCATGCTAACGTTTCGACTACGCAGGTGTACACACAACTCAGCCAGGAGCGCCTGCGCGAGGTGTACGACGAGGCGCACCCCAGGGCGCACTAATTTCTTCGCTTGAGCTTATCTTTGCGGCCCGGCTGAGTCTATATCTCTGCCGGGCTGTAATCTGAAAAGGCAAAACGATGCACAACGCAACGCGAGTACAAGCTGCCGAGGCGGTAGCCTACATCCAAACGCAGTCACAGGTGCGCCCCCTTGTCGGCTTGGTGTTGGGTTCGGGGCTGAACACGTTGGCCGAGCGCGTCCAACAGCCGGATATCATTTCCTATGAAAAGATACCGCACTTTCCGCGCTCAACTGTGCCTGGCCATTCGGGTCGTTTGATTTTGGGGCATTTGAACGGCGCGCCCGTTATCATCATGCAAGGGCGTGCGCATTATTATGAGGGCTATTCGGCTGCCGAGATCACCCTGCCCATCCGCGCAATGCAGCTTTTGGGCGTGCGAGTATTGATCCTGACCAACGCCGCTGGGGGCATTCGTCGCGACCTCCGGGCGGGCGATTTGATGATGCTCACCGATCATATCAACGTGATGGGCTTTGCCGGGCACAATCCTCTGCGCGGCCCCAACGATGACACACTTGGCCCCCGCTTCCCCGATATGTCTCACGCCTATGATCCAGAGCTGATGGCCTGGATGCGTGAGGAAGCCCGCAACCGGAACATCACACTGAACGAGGGCGTCTACGCGATGGTGGCAGGCCCCAGTTTTGAGACGCCCGCTGAAATCCGTTACCTGCGTGCTATCGGCGCTGACGCCGTAGGTATGTCCACTGTGCCAGAAGTCATCGTTGCACGCCATGGTGGAATACGCGTGCTAGGCATCTCGCTCATCAGCAATATCGCTGTGGATTCGACTACTGCGACGAGCGAGGAAACCTCACACGAACAAGTGTTGGAGGCGGGAAAAAGAGCAGTGCCGCTCCTGGCGAGCCTGATCGAAGGTTTGATCGGGCGGTTGGCATAACATCCCCAGAGGACAGATCAACGTGCTCAACATGCTGGCTTTTTTGTACAACCTCATCGATCAACACGTTATCTGGCTGTATGCGGCCTGTCTGCTGGTCATCGCATTTCAGGTGCGCTCCTATCTCATTGCACACCGCGATCGGGTCAATACTATTTTTACCATCGAAAAAGAAGTCGCGGCGCACCGCGAAGGGCGCGCTATGTCGGCCATCGGGACAGTGTTGGCGGTCGTAGCGATCATCACGGGATTAAAGTTCTATGTGGCGCCCACGATAGATGTGACCTCGTTGGTCGAGCCAACACCTACACTCACTTTAGCTATGCCCACACGTGAGCCGGCGACGCCTACTCCCACGCCAACGATGGCCACTGCCACGCCGCATCCCTCGCCGACGCGCATGGAGAGCGCCAAGACGCCAACGGCATTGAGCATCCCCACCGCCACACCCCAACCGGCCCCGGCCGCCTGCGCCGATCCTAACGTGCGTATTATCTCACCGGGGGCCAACGCCAGTGTGTCGGGCCGGGTCACTATTCGCGGTACGGCGAATCATGGTCAGATCCACTTCTACAATGTAGCATATAGCCAGGGCGAGGATCCGTCTCATTGGATTGTGGTGCACACCATCCAACGCTCGCCGGTGCTTGGCGGCCAACTCGAAGAGCTGGACACAACAGCGCTGCCCAACGGGGTGTATTGGTTGCAGCTTACTGTGGTGGATCAGACGGGCAACTTTCCACCACCCTGCCGGGTGCGAATTGTGATCCAAAACTGAGCGCAGCGTGAAATGAGCAGAGCGCTGTGGCTTTTGGCTGCTGGGTTGGTGACATCATTGGTAGGGTGCGCATCCGGGGAAACAGTCGCCTCCAATGATGCATCGCCCATGCCGTTAGTCTTGGCCACTTTGCCCTCGGCGGCCGCTATTACTCCATTGATCCCAACACCCACGCATACCCCCAGCTTGCCGCCGACCTCTACGCCGATAACTCGTCCCACAGCGACGCCCACGCTCGCTCCGCCCCCGCGCCTGGTGGCCAGCCACCCAATTGACGGCGATCAGGCAATGCCCACCAACCGTCCCTTGACATTAGTGTTCGACCAGCCAATGGATCGCGCATCTGTGGAGATCGGCCTGGTCTTTTCGCCAACGGTAGCTGGCCGGTGCGAATGGCCCGCGTCTGATTGCGTCATCTTTAGACCAACGGCAGGCTGGCCGCCGGGGTCTTGCGAGCTGACTCTGAACGCCGTCACATCCAGTGCGGCGGGCACGCCATTAGAGCAACCATTGCGTTTGACTTTCGCCAACGGGGGAAAAGGCACACCTGTACCTATATTGATGTACCATCATATTCTAGAATTGGCCGACGATGCCACGAAGGGACAGCGCGCCTGGACGGTCTCGCCTCGCGCCTTTGAGGAGCAAATGACCTGGCTCGTCGAGCGAGGCTGGCATAGCATTAACCCAGCACAACTGGCCGCCTATTGGCGCGACGGCAGTCCATTGCCTTCCAAGCCCATCGTCATTTCGATGGACGATGGCTACAAAGAAGTTTATACTACGGCAGCTCCCATTTTCACCGAGACCAG
>CAZYPJ010000248.1:0-6270 GCA_964649365.1 uncultured Anaerolineales bacterium
TCTCAAACCTAATCACGAAGTTGTCCTAATGCCCAATCAATCATTTACTCAAATGGCGACTGACAATACTCCCCTACCGAACAATCGTTCCGAAATCACGACGCTCAACGAAGCGAGCAAAATCATGCTGGCCGATCTAGAATTGAGTGCGCTGAGCAAGCGCACCTACGCGCACGGCCTGGCGGCGTTGATACGTTGTCTACATGCTACCCGCCAGGATGACGTTGCTGCCGACCTGTTGGCCCCCTACCCTATCGCCAAAATCAATGAGGATCTACTAGCTACTTTCAACCAATGGCTTCGGCAAGCTTACCCCGATCCACGCATTCGTCCTGGCCAGGCCGCCAGCGAAGGCGCGCCCACCCGCACGGCGCGCACCTATCTGGTCGCCGCTAAACGTCTGATGAACTGGCTGGATCTCAATGGGTTATTGCCGGACGGCGTCTCTTTCGACCGTATGGTACGGCGTATAGATCAAGGACGGGGTCGTCGGCGCACAGGATACCAACAACGGAGGATCGACCCCGATGTGATTCGCGTGCTGACGCATTATGACCGACAGCCTCTTCCTACCAAATCCGGCGCTCGCAGGCTCGCCCTACTACGCAACCGGGCTTTGATGGCTTTTCTGTATGACACGGGGACGCGCATCAGCGAAGCATTGGCTCTGACTCGCGAGGACGTTCTTGATGGTCGCGCTGCCAAAGTGCGCCTTACTCGCACCAAGAACGGCAAACCGCGCACCGTGTTCCTCGCTGACGAGACGCGCCGTTTACTGCGCGAGTATATCCGCGAGCGAGAGGATAGCGTCTATGCGCCGCTGTTTGTCTCACACGGGCGCGGCCAGGGCGGAGCAATTACACCCTCTCATGCCTGGCTGCTAGTAAAAAAAGCGGCCCAGGCCGAAGGATTATATCAGAACACATCGCCTCACTCCCTGCGCCATCGCCGCGCACAAGACCTACTCGACGAAGGAATGCCGCTCGAATGGGTCGCTGCGTTGCTGGGGCATCAGCATCCCGATACTACCCGCGTAGTCTATGCCTGGGAAACCGACGAAGAACGATTGGGTGATATGGTAGCCACCTATGGCATGTCACCCAGTCAGGCGCAAAAAAAGAGCAAACACGAGAAGGAATTATCGGCGGGGGAAGACGACTATCCCAACCGTTGCGCCGCTAATACGGCGGCCCCCATCGCTCCCGAAAGATCGCCTAACGCCGCGCGAATAATTCGTATGCGATCCAGATCGAGCTTGTTGATATAGTGCTGTTGTGCGGCAACGCGTACAGGATCGAGGTATGCCTCGCCCATACGTTCCAACACACCGCCGCCCACTACGATGATCTCGGGATCAAGCAAATTCACGCAGGCAGAGATGAGAATTCCCAAATAATACTGTGCGCGTTTCACGACCTCGATAGTCACTTCATCTCCGGCGTCATAGGCGTCTCCGATAACGCCGGCGCTGATGATATTACGCTTGGCCGCATCTAACAGTTGCGGCACTATCGAAGTCCGTCCCGATGCGATAGCAGCGCGAATATCTCGCTCCATCGCCGTGCGGCTCGCCAGCGCCTCGGCGTGCCCTCGCCCGCCGCAACCACATAAGGGGCCGCCGTCGAGGACTACCATGTGGCCTACCTCACCTGCGGCATTTCGCTGGCCGCCGTGTAGTTTGCCATCAATTATCAACCCGCCGCCGATGCCTGTGCCCACAAAGATGGCGAGCATATCGCGCGAGCCGCGTCCTGCGCCATAGGTGTGTTCACCGACTGCGCCTACATTGACATCGTTGTCCACCACGACCGGCAAGCCCAAGAGCGCAGCCAGCGCCTCGCGCAGCGGGAACCGATTCCAACTAGGACCAAGATTGGGGCAGTTTGCCACCAAGCCCGTCTCAGGATAGACCGGCCCTGGTACGCCGATACCCACACCCAAGATATCCTTCTTCTTTAGGCCAGCGCGCTTGATAGCATTTTTGACCGTCTCAGCAATGCGCGCAGTGACCGCCTCGGCGCCTTGCTCGGCCTCGGTCAGCCGCTTGGCCTGGCCCAGCAACTCGCCCTCGCGGGTGTTGACTACTGCAGCACAGACGGTCGTGCCCCCCAGGTCAACCCCGACGAAGATTCTGTTTCTTCTGGGCAGGATGTTTTCCCCCTTACCCACAGATTTCGCGCCACTGCCAACCCCAGTACAATCTCGCGGTTACCTATAGCCACCGTGACAGTCTCATTGTATGGGATTATCTCGATCAGGCTGATCTCCGCCCCTGGCACTAGACCATGTCGTTCCAGAAACCCCATGAGCTGACGATTCCGTTCGATCTCTTCATGTACTCGCGCCAGTACATAACGTCTGTTAGGAACTGCATCCAACAATAACACGAGATCACTCGTCACCTGTTCATGACCAGGCAAGGGATTGCCGTGAGGGCATACAGAAGGGTCATCGACCACCTGAGCCACCCGCGCCGCCGTCTCCGCTGACAAGGTATGCTCGATTCGATCCGCCTCTTCATGCAACTGCGACCACGGCACACCCAAGACCTTGGCCAACAGTAGCTCTGTGAGCATATGTCGCCGGATCACCGATTGCGCTGCCTCTCGTCCCGAGGTAGTCAAATGGATGCTCTTATCAGCTGCCATCGTCACCCACCCTCCCTGGATCATCCGCTGAATGGTGACTGTCACCGTCGGCGCAGAAACCTCCAACCACTCGGCGAGCCTTCGGCCAATCACCGGCACGCCATCGCGATCCAGCGTATAGATTGCGCCGAGATAATCTTCGACCGTAGGCGTAGGGCGCGTTTGTGTATCCATATATGCAACCAGCTTTCAAGCACAGGTATTTTGCTACTCGAATGGTCTCATTTTACCATGCCAAGACGCGCTGTCAAAGTATCATAGTTTCTTTTTTATGTAAAATATAAGTTTCGGCCTTGATCCGTAGAATTAAATTCGGTTATTTCAGTCTTGACTGAAATAACAGTCTGTGCTATAATCAGGCAGAAATGAGATTGAGGAGGTGCTAGGATTGGATGGTCTAGCTCGAAACGAAAGCGTAGAGCGACTAGATAATCCATTGATACCCACGCTGAATCAGTTCGTCGAGGATGTGGGCCTTTTCTACGAAAGGCAGGGTATGCCCCGCATCGGAGGCCGCATCCTGGGCCTGATGCTGATCTCCCCCGATCCCCTTTCTGCAGAGCAGATAGCGGGGTTGCTAGATGTCAGCCGTAGCAGCGTGTCCACCAACTTGCGCCTCCTTCTTATTCATGGTTTGATAGAAAAAGTGACGCGACGTGGAGACCGTATTGATTACTTTCAGTTCTCTCCCACCGCCTGGGAGCGCAATATCACCGACCAGTTGCGAGACATGCTTCTCTTACGAGAATTGATCGAAAAAGGTCTCGCTGCTCTACCCTCGGATAGTCCGGTGCGAGACCGGCTTGAGGAGGTGGTCGAGTTTTCCAATGGGGTGCGTCGCCAGTGTGAGCAATTCCTTGCAGAATGGCGTCGTCGTCAAGCCCCCGAAGCTGAGGCGGATTTCGAACCGATCAACTATTAGATTGCCCTGAACGGCAGACCTGGCCTTTCGGGCAACCGATGGGCTAGGTTTTCATATCTTGGAGCAGAACATGCAAACAACACATCATACTTATAGCTACTACACCTACAACTATATCGTCATACCCATCATTCTGATGGGGTTAGCGCTCGCAGGGTGTCAAGCGCAGGCTGCCACACCCACCATTGCGCCAACAGACGAAGCGGCGCAAAAGCAAGTGATCTCGGTAACTGGGAAAATCGTGCCTGAGCGATGGGCTAACCTTTCGTTCGGCCTGTCGGGAAAGGTGCGAGAGATTGCAGTAAGCGAAGGGCAAACCGTCAGCGAAGGGCAGATCCTGGCCCAGCTCGATACAACAGATCTAGACGCTGCCATCGCACAGGCTGAAGCAGCGTTGGTCGCCGCGCAGGCTCAAGTCACGCGACTCCAGGCCGGGCCGCGCCCTGTGGACTTGCGCGGTGCACAGGTTGCAGTCGATCTGGCGCGTGACAATGTCCAGGCTGCCGAGATGGCGGTCAACATTGCCGACGCCAACATTCAGGCGGCGCAAGCCAGCCTGGAATCGGCCCAGGCATCGCTCAAGCGTATCAAAGCCGGCCCGACTGCCGACGAGCTAGAGATCGCTCGGCAAAATGTCGAATTGGCCAAGTCAGAACGCTATGCGCTACAAGGGCAACGCGATGCCATCGGCGGCACACGCAAACATTCGGGATACCAAACCGGCAGTTATGAAGCCGCCGAGGGCCAGGTTATGGCGGCCGAAGTCTCTGTAACCATAGCTGAGCTGAACAAACGTATCCTCGAAACCGGCGCCCGCCCCGAGGATATCGAAGTCGTTCGCGCCCAAGTAAAGCAAGCCGAGGCGTCGTTGCTGGCGGCGCAAGCTCAAAAAAACGCCGCCCAAGAACAGGTAGCCATCAGCCAACGTCAAGTCGAACAAGCCCAGGCGCAATTGGATCTGTTGCAAGCGCCCGTGCGCGCTGAAGAGCTGGCCGTCGCTGAGGCGGCGGTGACGCAGGCCGAGGCGGCATTGCAAAGCGCCAAGTCCCTGCGAGACAAGGCCATTCTGCGCGCGCCCTTTGCAGGAACCGTCGCCGAGATGAATCTGCGACCCGGCGAACAAGTCATGGCCGGCAGTATGGTGCTATCTCTAGGAGACCTAGACACTCTGCGCGTCGAGACCACTGACCTGGATGAGATTGACGTAGCGCGGGTGGCCGAGGGACGACAAGTGTTGCTGACCTTCGACGCCTTGCCTGACGTTCAGATTCATGGCCAAGTGCAGAGCATCGCGCTCAAGGCCGGCTCGGGCAGCGGCGGCACTACATACAAGGCGATCATCACCTTTGATGAAAGCGACTCAAGGCTGCGTTGGGGCATGACCGCCTTTGGTGACATTCAAACGGAACCGGCGAAATGAACGAAAAACCTGTCCTCATTCGCGCTGAGAATCTGACCAAAGTCTATGGTGAGGCAGTACAGATCCGCGCTCTCGATGGCGTCAACTTGACGATCCGAGAGGGCGAAATGGTGGCCGTCATGGGACCTTCAGGCAGCGGCAAATCCACTTTGCTCAATATGTTAGGGGCGCTGGATCGGCCTACCTCTGGAGCGGTTTGGATCAATGGCCAGAATCTCAGCCAGGTTAGAAATCTAGACCGCTTTCGCGCGCGCACCGTGGGATTTGTTTTTCAGATGCACAATCTGATCCCCACGCTTACTGCGCTTGAGAACATCGAAGTGCCGATGCGCGGCCAAGGGTTGGGCGCGGCTAAACGCCGCGCTCGCGCCCAAGAGCTATTGTCGTTGGTAGGCCTGGCGCAGCGCGAAAGCCATTTACCCAGTCAGATGTCGGGCGGGCAACGTCAACGCGTGGCAATCGCACGCGCGTTGGCTAATGAGCCGCGCCTGATCCTGGCCGACGAACCAACTGGCAACCTGGATAGCGTCAGCGGCGACGAGATCATCCAACTGCTGACACGCCTGAATTGCGAGCAGGGCGCGACGATCCTAATCGTTACGCACGACCGGCACGTCGCCCGCACCACACAGCGCATCATCCGTATGAGCGATGGCCGCATCGTCGAAGAACACACCGTGCGCGACCCAATGATCGAGGATCTGCGTGAGCTGGCCATTTCTGAATTCGGGCAGCGCTTGATCGCCGGAGACTTGGAGACATTGCAAGCATTACCTGTGGTCCGCGATGGCAGGCTAACGCATACAGCACAGCAGCTTGCATCATTACTGAGCGACCTGGCAGAATGACAGAGGAAACGAACTATGTTGGTACGCAATCTCTTGCGACGCAAGGTGCGCACGGCATTGACCCTACTGGGCATTGCTGTGGGCATTGCATCAATTGTTGCCTTGGTAGCGCTATCTCAGGGCATCGCCGAAAACTATGCCGAGATGACCAATCGCACGTCGGCGGATATAACCCTGCAGGCAGTGCAAGGACAAGGGCAAGCTATGACGTTCGGGACAGGCATTGATGAATCTCTCATCACCCGTTTGCGCCCAATGCCCGAAGTCAAAGCCGCCTGGGGCATGCTCTATGTTGTAGCGCGCGTCCCCGGCGTGCCCTTTTTTTTGGTTTATGGCTACGAGCCCGATCAGGCAGGCGTTAAGCGATTCAAAGTCACTGAGGGTATCTCATTGGCCGAAAATCGCACCCGACTCGGCGGCAAGCCGATCCTG
>CAZYPJ010000249.1:0-2570 GCA_964649365.1 uncultured Anaerolineales bacterium
GACGCCGCGAATCAAAGTGCACTGATCGCGCCGTTGACAACGATTAGACCCGCAAATCGGCTCGTAATCGTAAAAACAGCAGTTGCGCCCCATCATCCACAGGATATTGTCCACCTCGAACACATTGCGCTGAGAATGTTGCACCAGCAAAGCGCAAGCCTGCCGAACAGATTCGCGCACCATGTTATCGCGCTCGGCAGTAACGGGCAGGCGCTCTTTGAGAATGCGCTCTAGCTCGGGGTCGGTCACTCGCACCATGCCGCTGCGCAGCGCCACACGCATGATGTGGTAATCAATGGCGACTTCCAGATGTTCCAAGTCCTCGATCTGCCAAGCTCCGCCCAGATAGGCGAACATAATAACCAGGAATGACTTTTTCTGGACGGGGTCGCTGTAGGCGTCGAAAGCGGCCAGGCGCTGCAAGATGCCCCCCTCACCGCGCAGACGATGGCGGGCCGCCTCATAGAGATTCATGACGTCGCCGTCGTAGAGCGCGAGCATCTGGCTGGCCGCCTGTCGCCATTGATCCACACGCTCCTCGATGCGGTCAAAAGTGGAATGTTCCGGCTGACCGTCATCAGAAAAAAGGGCGCGCAATTCGTCGGGCGTGAGCGAGACGAGCCGTTGGGCTGTGAAGCGCTCCGGGTCGCTGCGCAAAGCGCGTCGCGCCGCGTGCGCCATATAGTCCCACCCGCGATACCATTGGCCGTCTATGATCCCTTGCAGGGTACGAGTGGATTGGCAAATAGCCACCAAATAGAACCACAAATTGGCCTCGCGTCGCTTGTCTTGATCGGAGCTGGCTATCTCCAAGAACTCGCCGGGGCGCACTCGGACGAGGTCGAGCCGCCGCGCCAGCCGCTCACATTGTTCTCGATCCACCACAATTGTCATATTTTGCTCCCAAAGCTGCATTCGAGCCGCAACTATTCAGGCGCGAGTGCGTCATGAAAAATAACCAGAGCGGGGCCATATTGCTGGCCCCGCCGAGGTTCCCAATTCCGAAGAGGTGCTTTTAGAAGGGGATATCCTCTTCACCTGTCGAGCCAGCAGGCCCGCCAGCCGAGGGAGCGAGACCAGCGCCGCCGCTTTCACCTTCATCGCGCCCGCTGAGAAAGCGAACCGCATCGGCTTGGACATCAAGGGAAGCACGCCATTCGCCATCGCGCGATTGGTAAGGTTTGGGCTCTCCTAGAGTGCCTTCGACCATTACTAGTTTACCCTTGGAGAGGTATTGGCTGCATATTTCGGCTTGTCGTCTCCATGCCGTCACGCGAAACCAAACGGTTCGCTGCTGTTGCTGACCACTTTGGTCAGTCCATCGCTTGTCAGTGGCCACCGAAAAGCTAGTTATTGGCGTGCCGTCGGGGGTGTAACGCATCTCGGGGTCGCGGCCCAAACTGCCAATGAGGATGATCTTATGATACATGAGGCGCCTCCTGCCCTTTGTGCGTGGAAACCATTGATCGGCGCCAAGATTATAGCATCAAGGGATATGCGCGGCAATCGGGACAAAATTGATGATTATTTACGCGCGCTTGACGACAAATGTGTGGTTTAGTGGTAAAATGATCGAGTGTGGCTGTTAGTTGACATTGCAAAATGCTGGTATTTTGGCTATAATCTAGTAGAACCGTTCAAAATTATCTCCCCGGCTTTCTCAGAACAGCGTTCATAGATCGGAGTGAAAGATGAGAAAACACACTATCCTGGCCTTGATCGCGTTGTGTTTTGTGTTGAGCCTTGCAGGATGCCTGAAGGCTAAACCCAGCGAGCCAGCCGATGTTGCGCCCAAGCCTACCGTCCCGGCCGCGAGCGCGCCGACTACTGCGCCGCCTACCGAGCCTGCTGCCAGCGCGCCCGCCGCTCAACCGCAGCCTACCGCGACCGTGGTATTGCAGGCTGCGCCCACCGTGGCGCCGGCGCAGGCCGTAGAGCAGCCGACGGCTGTTCCTGAAGGGCCTCAAGGGCCTGAGCTGCTGGCCCCACCCGATGGCCTTGCGGCCACGCTGTTCGATCTAATGTGGAAGTGGGAGACCCCCCTGGGCGCGGACGAATGGTATGAGGTGCAGGTTCGCCCCGACCAGGATAGCGGCCAAGCCAAAGTATTTTGGCTAACCGAAACCACCATGCGTGTCACTTCGTCGAACCTGACCCCTGGCCGATACTTGTGGAAGGTGGCTGTGGTGCAGGGGCGCGATGAGAAGCGTGGCCAGGAGCTTTCGCCGTGGAGCGAGGAACGGGCGATGATTATCGTGCGCCCCTCGGTCAAGGCGCAGCTCACCGTCACTCCGCCTCCGAAAACGACGCCGGTTGGAGATTTGCCCGATTTGGGCGATGCGCCTTCACAGGGCGCCAATCTTGCCTCGGGCGCGATGACCGCCTATACGCCCGGTGTGTCGGCGCAATTCCACACGATCTATGATCCTGCTACTGAGCATTTTGGCCCCATCCACATGCAGCCCAAAAAGGGCGCTTGGTTGGGCAAAAAGGTCACCGGTGAGGAGAACGCTCAGGCTGGCGCCGATCAAGATGGCATCAACAACATTGACTTGGCGGCTGATGCGGCC
>CAZYPJ010000249.1:2580-3079 GCA_964649365.1 uncultured Anaerolineales bacterium
ATCAATAGCTATCTGCGCGATTGCCGCCGCTACACCTTTGACTTTCGGGTTACGTTTGCCAAGAACCCCGAGGTCAAAGTGTACTATCTCAACGCCTGGTTCGATTGGGATCGCAACGGCGTGTGGGGCGATGAGTTGCTGTGCGGTTCCACCGATGTGGACGAGTGGGCTGTCAAGAACCAGCCAATAACCTACAAAGCATCGGGTACCTATCGCTACACCTCGCGTCGCTTCTGGGCCTGGAATCCCGATCCCGAGGACGACATGTGGGTGCGGTTGACGCTCTCCGAAAAGCCGCTGGAAGAAGATCAGCGCGATGGTCGCGGCCCGTCGGACGGCTATCAGTATGGCGAGACCGAGGACTATCTCTTGGTTGGCTATGA
The DNA here is from genome assembly GCA_964649365.1 of uncultured Anaerolineales bacterium. Taxonomy (GTDB): domain Bacteria; phylum Chloroflexota; class Anaerolineae; order UBA1429; family UBA1429; genus CAZYPJ01. The sequence goes on from CAZYPJ010000249.1 coordinate 2,964, forward strand.
TGCGACGGCTACGCCGGTGCGTTACTGGACGCCATATCCTACGCCCGTGTGGCCCACGCCGCCCCCTACGCCTACGCCAATAATAACGCCGGAGCCTACTGTGCCCACCCCGGTGC
>CAZYPJ010000249.1:3089-6269 GCA_964649365.1 uncultured Anaerolineales bacterium
CCTCAATGCAACAATGTACCATCCGCGTCACATGCTCCGTCCGTGCCGCCCCGGCAAATCGCGCTCGGCTGCATCGACTCCCGTCCCGGACAACGGCCGACCGACCCGCCCGCCTCGTTCTCCCCGCCCGCCCCCTACCCCTACCACACTAATAACCCCGCCGCCTTCTGGGCCCACACGGGAGCCCACCGTGCCCCCGGAAGAACCGACTGTGCCCACGCCGGAGCCTACTGTGCCCACGCCAGTGCCGACTGTGCCTACGCCAGTGCCAACCGTTCCTACAGCGGTGCCTACCGTAGAGCCGACGGATTATCCGGGGCCGCAGCCGACGACGCCTCCCAACCCGACGACGGCGCCCACTGTGTATCCGGTACAGTAAACATAGATCGTAGAACGTGACTTGACGCCTCATGGCGCATGAAGGGTCTGCCCGGATTGCGCCGTGAGGCGTCCTGTTCTATACTGACTTGAGCGCTGTGGGCAGGTGATGTTGGAAGGAACAATATTATGTCTGTCCAGACCAAAGAGTAGGGCTTTGCCATGCTGAGAGAGCATCGGGATGACCTAGTGGAATTGGGAGTCAAGCGGTTATGCCCCTCCCAGTACGTGAGTATTTTTTGTACATTCTGGAAGAAATCAATGTTGAGCGCATCCTGCAAGATATCCAGGCTCATCCATCATGATCCAGCTTGCTGACCTTTTGGCTGCTACCGGTGGGCGTGTGGTCGGCGAGGCCCGTGCAACAGAGTTTACCGATTTCGCTTACGATTCTCGTACTGTACAGCTCGGACAACTTTTCGTAGCCGTTGTCACTGAGACGGGTGATGGCCACGATTACATTGCCGCCGCTTGTCGTGCTGGGGCCACGGGCGTGTTGTGTCAGCGCCCGCCCGAGGATCTCTTCACTGGCGTGACATACATCCAGGTGGAAAACAGCCAAACCGCTTTGAGCGACTATGCGCGCTACATCCTCGCTACGCGGCGGATCGAGGTTATTGGCGTCACTGGCAGCGTGGGAAAAACGAGCGCCAAAGAGACGATCGCGGCAGTGCTGGCCGAACGCTACCCGGTGTTCAAGAATCACGGCAACTACAATGGGCGTTATGGGCTACCCATCGCGCTGGGCCGCTTGGAGCCATGCCAACGACTTGCTGTACTCGAAATGGCCGCCGACAGCCTCGACGAGATCCGCGAGCTGGCGGCGCTCACCCGCCCCCGAGTGGGCGTGGTAACGGCGGTGGGCCACAGCCACGTGGAATACCTCGGCTCGCTCGATACCATCGCCCGCGAAAAGGGGCGCTTGATCGAGGCGCTGCCAGTGGAGGGCGTAGCCGCGCTCAACGCCGACGACCCGCGCGTGGCGGCGATGGCGGCGCATGCCCAAGCGCGGATCATCACCTATGGGCGCGGCGAGGGGGCTATGCTGCGCGCCGAAAACGTCGCCGTGGCGCGCGATGGAACGCGCCTGGAGGCGCGCTGGCAAGGGGAGGCGATCCCCTTATATATTCCGCTCATCGGCGCGCACCACGCCTATACCGCGCTGGCCGCCGCCGCCGTGGGGCTGGCCTATGACCTATCGTGGGAAGAGATCGCTGCGGGTCTATCTCACGTGCAACCGCAGCCCGGGCGCACGCGCTTGCTCGCCGGGGTCAACGGGCTAGAGTTGCTCGATGATAGCTACAACGCCAGCCCCGAATCTACCCTGGCGGCGCTGGAAACGCTGCGGGCGCTGTCGGCGCGCCGGCGCTGGGCGGTGTTGGGCCACATGGCCCAATTGGGCGAGCACGCCATCGAAGGCCATCGCCTGGTGGGACGCGCCTGCGCCCAGGTCGCCGACGAACTCGTCGTCAAGGGCGACCAGGCGCAGCTCATCGCCGAGGAGGCCGCGCGTTACGGCTTGGCCGCGTCGCGCATCCACATCGCTTATACCGCCTCCGAGGCAGCGCAGATCGTGCGCGAGCGCGCGCAGCCCGGCGACCTACTGCTCATCAAGGGCAGCGCCGAGGCGCGCATGGAGCACATTACCCGCGAACTGCTGGCCGAGCCGGAGCACGCCGCCGAGCTATTGCCCCGTCAAGGTCCAGGTTGGGCGCAGGTGCGCTTGGAGCGCCCGGGCCGGCCCACTTGGGTGGAAATTGACCTGGAAGCTATCGCCCACAACACGCGGCGCATGGCCGAGATCGTGGGGCCGGACGTGGCGCTGCTGGCCGTGCTCAAAGCTGATGGCTATGGCCACGGCGCGATCAAGATCGCGCGCACGGCGTTGCACAATGGGGCCAGTTGGCTAGGCGTGGCTTGCCTCAGCGAAGCTGTGACGCTGCGCCGCGCAGGGCTGGATGCGCCTATCTTGGTGTTGGGCTATACCCCTGCCTGGCAAGCGCGCGAGGCCGTGCTCAACGATGTGACGGTGACGATCTTTGCGCTGCCGACCGCCGAGGCCCTCTCGCAGGCGGCGCTTGACCTGGGGCGCACGGCCCGCGCCCAGGTCAAGGTGGATACGGGCATGGGGCGCTTGGGGCTGCTGCCCGACGAGGTGTTGCCCTTTATGCGCCAGGCGCGGCGCTTGCCCGGCCTAGAGATCGGCGGCCTGTTTACCCATATGTCCGACGCTGACGCCGACGATTTAGGCTATACCCGTTGGCAACTGGCGCAATTCGAGGGCGTGTTAGTTGCCTTGCGCGCCGAGGGCCTCTTGCCGCCGCTCATCCACGCCGCCAACAGCGCCTGCGCTTTGCGCCTGGCCGATAGCCATTACAATATGGCGCGCATCGGCATCGCGCTCTATGGCTTGGCGCCCTCGCCCCACGCGCCGCTGCCCGCCGATTTTCGCCCGGCGCTGAGTTTCAAGTGCCAGATCGCCCAGGTGAAGGAATTGCCGGCGGGAAGCTATGTGAGCTACGGGCGCGCCTACCGCGCCGAGCGGCCCACGCGCATCGCCGTCATCCCGGTGGGTTACGCTGACGGCTTTCGGCGGGCGCCGGCCCATTGGGGCGAGGTGCTGGTGCGCGGGCGCCGTGCGCCCATCGTGGGGCGGGTGTGCATGGATCAGACCATGCTCGACGTGACCGACATCCCCGGCGTGCGCCAGGGCGATGAGGTGGTGTTGATCGGCGCGCAGGGTGACGAGCGCATCACCGTGGACGAAGTGGCCGCGCGCTTGGGGACGATCAATTACGAGGT
>CAZYPJ010000250.1:0-6264 GCA_964649365.1 uncultured Anaerolineales bacterium
CGTGGGGGTGAACCGCTAATGTTCCACAGCGCCCTCATAAGCGTACAGTATTCCCCACACGCGTGGGGGTGAACCTCAGATGACTGGTATATGACCATTCGCGGAGTGCAGAAAGTCTACGGCTATGTCGTCGGGACGGACGGCGTGGTCAGAACGGTGCTCGGGGCCTGGTACGATCCAAGCAAGTTGCGCGGCCCCGATATGGCAACGCTCTCTCTATGGCCCATGGGCCTGACCGACCTCGGCGGCCCCGGCTCCGGCAACTATGGCCATGCGGGAGTCCTTGGTCATCGCGGCGGGTCGGCGCCGGGCGGAGGCCATGCGGCCATTGGCATCTCGCCCAATGCCTCGGATGAGGAAAATCGCCAGGCGATAGAGCGGCATCACCAAGCGCCGCCGCCGCCCTACGAGGCATTGGGCGAGATGTCCAGGCGTTTCGCCAGTCCGTGTCGGGCAAGGTGGTGAGCGTCCGAGACCCTGATCATAGCCATCGTTCGAGACGCTCTTTTGCACCTATGAGGACGGCATGGTCAGCGTGAAGTCAGGGTCCAAAGTGGGGACTTGTGAGCAACGCCCCGAAGATGTTGGGGCTGAATATGATTCCTACAACGATCCTGTCCCGCGATGAGTCCGTCGAGCCTATGTCGATTCAACAATTCGTCCCCGACGCGGTGACGGGCGAGAAAGCAGACCGGACGAGAATCCCCGATATTCGTGATGTGAGGATGATGGAACACTGACATCTTCATCAACAATGGGGATCGAAACGGCGGCAACTATTTGATTAAGCCGGACAAAAGCATCGCCTTGATTGACCGCGGTCTTTTCTTTAGCGGCTATAAGTTTGTGAAGAGCACGGCTCAACGGGATAAGATTATCAAGGAGCGCACCGAGATGCTGTTGCTGACTGCGACTGGCGGCAGAGGGAAGCGATTGAAGGCGCTCCAACACTAAATGATCTTGACCCGCAGCGTCGCCGCCTGGTATGGGAGATATTTCGCGAGGTCAATAGCGAAAGAGGCGTCACCGTTATCTTTATCACCCACGACGCCATCGAGGCCGAAAAGGTCATCCAGCGGGTGGGTATCATGCGCGCCGGGCGTATGACGGCGTTAGGTCGGCCCAGCGACCTGAAGAAGCAGATAGGCCGCCAACTGCGCCTGGAGCTGATTTTTGCACCCGCCCGGCCTCCCACTCTACCCGATCACCTGCCTGTCTATCACATTGAGGCCGGGCGCTGGTTGGTCTATGTAGATCGCGACCAGGCGACGGCGCTGCTCAGCACTCTCGACATGGAGCAGGTGGACGATTTTCGCCTCTACTCGGCCACATTGGAGGATCTCTATCTACACTATGCCACTGAAACGAGCTGAACTGAATCTGGCGGCCCAATGGTTCGATCTGCTAATGATGGGGCTGGCCAACTGGCGCTGGTCGTGGCACTCGATGATCCTGACGGGCATGTTGGCGCCTATCGCCAGTATGTTGGCGCTGCACGTGTTTGCGCGCGACGCCGACAGCCTGGCCTACATCTTGACGGGCAACATGGTTATGTCGCTGCTCTTTGGCAACCTGGACAAAGTGACCAGCCGCTTTGCATACATGCGCTTTGCCGGGACGCTGGATTACCTGGCCACTCTGCCGGTGCGCCGAGCGATTGTTGTCGCGGCCTCAGCCTGTTCGTTTCTGCTACTCTCACTACCTGCGCTGGCCACCACCGCACTCGTCGGGACGCTGGTGTTGCGCCTACCGTTACGACTGCACTGGGCGTTAGCGCCGACCATTATGTTGGGGGCGCTCTCCCTGGCGGGGATCGGCGCTATCCTGGGGTGCAAAGCGCGAACGCCCCAGGAGGCTGGGGCGTTCAGTCTGGTTGCTACGTTGGTGTTGGTGAGCCTGGGGCCGGTCATTATCCCGCCGGGTCGTCTGCCACCCGCAGTTCTTTGGCTTGGTCGGTTCAGCCCCGCTACCTATGCCGCCTCGGCGCTGCGCCAGGCCATGCTCGGCCCCATCGGATCGAGCATCTGGTGCGACCTCGCCGCGCTCGCATTGTTTGCTACTGGCAGCCTCTTTCTGGCAAGGCGTTGGATGAACTGGCGGCAAGAATAAGCGCTGCCTTCCCTGTTACGCCGCGTTGGCTTGAGTTGTTTGCCGATCGGGATCGTTTTTGTGTACGTCGAGTACCGGCGTTACAGGCGGCAACGGTTCGAGCCGTTCCTTGGCCGCCTCAGCGCCCGACACCATCTCATCATAGATTCCGCCCAGGTCGAAACGCTCCAGGCAGGCGCGCGTCGGGCGACCGTCAGTCACGTTCCAACCGCGCAGGCGATAGTACTCGTCCAGCACAGGCATGAACTTGTCGCGCTCCAGTGCCTTGCGCTCGTTGATCTCGGGGTTGATCCAATTCTCGTCGTACTCAAAGCTGGGGATCACGCGTTCGTCCATTTGGCGGTCGCGCCCCCAATGGCGAATCGTGATCGCCCGTTCCAGGTTCAGCACGCGCTCGGCGGCGTGCTCGAAGGCTTTCGTATCCCAATCCAACCCTGTGCCGGCGCGCAGCAGCGCCGCGTCCACATCCCAGCCATCCAGGTCGCCTACCCGGCAGAAACGATCCTCGGTGTTGTGCGAAAAGATCAGCGGGAACACCTGGTCGTCCGTGGGCAAGCAATCCTTCATGATCGAGCGCACGCCATGCACCGCCGCCGGGATTGCCTTTCCGTCATAGCCGCTGCGCGGATCAAAGGTATCGGCGCGCCCGTACAGACGCTGACCGATGCCCATCATATGCTCCCAGGTGATCGGTGAACCCTCTTTACGGAACTGCGAGCCAAGCGGCCCCCAGTAGATCACGTTCTGCACATAGTCGTGCGTGCTGCTGGCCGGGTCGCGCGTATCCATGGCCCAATGCAGCGCGCCCACAATCCAGAAGGGATAGACGATATAGTTCACAAACGCAGCGTGCCCATCCCAGTGGCCCGAATAGCCCCAGCCAGTATAGTACCGGCGCACGATCTCTTCACCCAGCTCCAACTGCTGCGCGGCGCGCCAGCCTCCTTCGGCCAGGGCGTCACCCATCCCCTCGCGATAGGCCATCGCGTGGATCAACTCAATCCAAAACTCTGCCGAGTTCCAATTCATCGGTTTGCCGTTGAACGACGACAGCAGGCCCGCAGCCTCCGAGCTGCGCATCCACGGAACGATCCCCACCAGAATGTCCCAGTGGTTCAGCCCTAGTCGGTTGGCGTACATGTTCAGCTCAAAAGCCCCGCGCCAGCCGAGATTCCAGTCGTACAGCCTGTTGCGCTGGCCGCCGCCAAAGACATTGCTCACACAGGCCAGGCCGCCGGTCCATTTGTGGTCAAAAGCGCAACCGGGAACGTCGCTAAAGTACATGCTGCATGGCGTGGGGCATGAATCGGTGCATGGATATACCCGCGCCCTGCCGCTGCCCAGACCCTGTAATTCGGCGTTGCGGATGTCCACGATTCGTCTGCGGTCGCGCACGGTGCGCACCTCGTCGCCCACGGCACGGAAAAGCTGTTGCAAACGTTCGGCGTCGGCCACGGGCACGCGCTCCGAGCCGATTACCGTGATAGCCTTGAGCTTTTTGGCCCCCATCACCGCGCCAAAGCCCCCCTGCCCCGCTACTGAGGTCGTGGCCGTCTGGATGGTGGCAATACGAGACAGGCGCTCGCCTGCCGGCCCGATGGCCAGCGTCTTGACCTTGGCTCCGTGGGCCGCTTGCGCCGCCTCCTGCGTCTCGATGGTATCTAGGCCCCACCACTCGTCGGCGGCCAGGATGCTCACTTCGTCGTCGCGGATCAGAATTTGCACCGGCGTATCGCTGGCGCCAGTAACCACGATACCATCGTAACCCGCCTTTTTCAGCTCGGCTCCGAACTCGGCCCCGATGCTGGCGCGGCTAAACCAGGGATAAGGCGCGCATTGCGGGCTGAACGCGCACACATTGGTGCGGCCCGAATAGGGCGAGCGCGTCCCCGTGAGCGCCCCGGGCATAATCATCAAAGGATTACGGGGGTCGAACTCACCTACTGGATCGGGATACTCGTCCCACAGGATCTTGGCTGCTAGCCCGCGCGCGCCCAAGAAAGCGGGCACGTCGGGGGCGCTTTCTTGCGCCCAGATGCGGCCATCCGATAGATCCACGCGCAGGATGCGATTGCGCCAGCCATACATCGGCGCAAAACGTTGGAGCTTGGCGGTCACAGTTTTCATGCTAGTGTTCCTCGTAGTGATGATGGGTGTGGTCATGGTCATGACTATGCGAATGCTCGTGATGGCCGGCGTCATGGTTGTGACTATGCTCGTGGCCATGCGCGTGGTCGTGATCATGCTGCTCGCGTTGATCGTGCTCATACGGCGCATAGCTGTGCGGCGCAATGCGCGCCGCCTCGGGCGATTTCTCGCCGATCCACACGCGCAACATGTTGGCCCAGGGGAACTCTTTGCTGCCGAAACCATAGCCCACCTGCTGAATCCTCATGGCGGGCGTAGCAAAAGTCGCAAAGGTCGTGATAAGCGCCGCCCCTGTGGGGGTCAGCAATTCGCCCTGAGCCTCAGTGGGCCGCACCGGCGCTTGCGCCTCGGCCAGCAGCGCCAGCGTTGCTGGTGCAGGTACAGGCAATAGGCCGTGTTGGGTCATGATCGTCCCATTGCCCAGCGGCAGCGGCGAACAATAGACCTGCTCGACTTCCAATCGCTCCAGCGCGCAGCAAAAACCCACGATATCTACCAGGCTATCTATCGCGCTTAGCTCGTGAAAGTGCACCTGCTCCGGCGGCTCGCCGTGCACGGAACCTTCGGCCCGCGCCAGACGCTCGAACACCTGTAGGCTCGACGCCGCCACACTCGGTGAAAGCTTGCTGCCCTCAATGATCTGCCGCACCGCCGACAAATCGCGGACAGGCTGGCTTCCGCTTTCCTCCATCACGTCGAACTTGCTCCCCGTGATGCCATGGCGGATCTGCCGCGTCAGAGCCAGATCATAGCCCATCAGCCCCAATCCGGTCAGATCGGCCCGCAGATCGTCGAGCGACAGCCCAGCATCGAGTAAGGCGCCTAGCAACATATCGCCGCTGGCACCCGAGAAGCAATCGAGGTACACAATGCGCTCGGGCATACCCTTCCCCCTCAGTGAACTCGTATATGACAAAGCGCAAGGCTGCGCAGCCTTGCGCTTGGGGTGATTATAGCCGTGATGATGACGCGGTCAAACCGACAGCTTGTACGGCCGATCAGCCATCCTGGTAGCAAAGCTAGATAGCCCACCGAGCATTCCGGTCCAAGTACTTGGTGGGCTTAACCCCTGAATTCCGCAACCTATGGCAGCGAGGCGCCCCCTATTTGAGAGGAGTTGTAGAGGCCCCCGTCTCGGCGCTGCGATAACGGTGCGTCTTGGGATCGTAGGTGTACCCTGGCGGCGGCTTAGGCGCTGGCATCCTCGGCTACTTCCCCTTCTCTGGCGCTCGCCTCCGCTTGTGCTGAGGCCGGGGGACTAGCCCCGGCGCCTTCATCCGGCTTCTTGGGGCCGCCGAGATCGATCAGGCCCACGGGCCATAGAGAGAGCGTGGCCATATCGGGGCCGCGCAGCTTACTCGGGTTGTACCAAGAGCCGAGCACCGTCTTGACCACGCCGTCCATTCCGACGAGATAGCCGTGCACCTGCTCGGCGTCGTCGCGCATGGTCATATACCAGTCGTCTTCTGGCGTTTGCTTGCCTTCGAGCTTTTTGAGCACCTTCTTCACGGCGCCATACAGGTGGCGCTCGCCCATGCGCTGAAAGGCGTGACGGCTGAGGCGCACCTTTTGCGGGAGCGATGGGCCTCCCTTGCTGCCTCCCACTTGGCCAGGGATGCCCTCATGCTCATAGTTGCCCGACCCAGGGCCGCCGAACTCCGCCGGTTCCGGCCCCTCTGTGCGGGCGTGCAAGAGGCGCTTGTACTCAGTCGGCACGGCGCGGTTCATCAGCCACCAGGCGGCGGACGCCTCCGCTTCGGGGTTGGCGGCGTCCTCGTCCATCTCTTGCGCCGTGGGCAACCCCTGCATCTGCTGGGCCGCTGTTTTGACCGCCGCCTCAGCAGCCGAGGGCAACACCCCGGCCAGGATCATCGCTTGGATAGCGCGCTCGTCACGGTTGCTCATGCGACTCAGCGGCCCGTTTGGTCATAGCGACATCCTCGTCGCGCTGTGGGCGGGTCATCATCCAGTCCTCATTGATCTCGGCCAACTCAGGGTCCAGCAAGC
>CAZYPJ010000251.1:0-6258 GCA_964649365.1 uncultured Anaerolineales bacterium
TGAGCGCGTGGCGCTTGGCCATGCGCTGCACGCCCATCGCCAGGGCCAGCGTCACCGTGGGCAGCAACCCCTCGGGCACAAAGGCCACAATCATGCCGATGGCGAAGATCACCGCTTCGAGCAGTTCCATCCCCGCCAGCAGCACCGAGATAAAGAAAAAGAGCAACCCGATGCCGACGGCGATGACCGTGACGGCCTTGGTGACGTACTTGATCTCTTTTTGCAGCGGCGAAAGCTCGGCCTCGACGCTTTGCGTCAGGTGGGCGATCTTGCCGAAAGCGGTGTTCATCCCCTTGGCATATATCACCGCTTTGGCCGTGCCCGAGGCCACGCTGGTGCCGGCAAAGATCAGGTTGGGGCGCTCGTTCTGCGACAAGCTGGGCGTCAAGCTGGGGTCGCTCGTCTTGGCGACGGCGTGACTTTCGCCGGTAAGCGTGCTCTGATCCACGCGCAACTCGGATTCCTGCACCAGGCGGCCATCCGCCGAGATACGGTCGCCCTCGGCCAGCAGGATCACATCGCCCGGCACGAGGTCATCGGCCAGGATTTGCTTCTCCTCGCCGTCGCGCAGCACGCGGGCGTAGGAAGGGAGCAGCTTTTTGAGCGCCTCGGTGGCGGCCTCGGCGCGGAACTCTTGCCAGAAGGAAAAAATGCCGTTGATGATGTTGACCATCCACACGGCAATACCGAGCTGCGGCATCTTTGCAAAGAATGCGGCGATGCCGCCCACCCACAGCATGATGGCCATGAGGTGGGTAAAGTTGCTGAGGAACTTGACCCACAGCGGCGTGCCCTTTTCTTCTTTGATCACGTTAGGGCCGTAACGTCTCAAACGAGCCTCAGCGTCTTGCTGCGACAGACCGTCGGGACCAGAGCCGAGTTGCTTGAACACCTCAGCAATTGGTAGCTTGAAAATCGTCGAACTATCGAAAGTATCCACCCTACACCTGCCAGATCACACCCATCAACAGCCCTTGGCCCCACCGGCGCCATCCGCCGGTCGCGGCGGCCAGAGGGCAAAAAAGCGCCGCCACAAAGAATCCCCCCTCGCCACCTACGACGATGAGGGATGCCTGAGGTAGAATACGCCTAATTGTCCGCAACGTCAAATTATAGCGAAGCAAACGCCAGGGCAAACGCAACCTGGGTTGACCACCCCCGGCCCCTCTCTCCACGAGCACGTAGAGAGAGGGGCCGGGGATGAGGTAGACCTGAATTGCGCGATCTCTACCGCACCGTCATCGGCGCATAGGCGCGCTTGGTCGAAGCTGGGCGAGCCGGGTCCACCCAGTGCAAGATCACGCCATGGTCGCCCACGGCCCAAGCCTCATAGGGCGAGATCATCTCGACATCGAACAGGTCATTGCCGGTAGGGCAACAGCCGGCCGTCCAGGTGTTGTTATTCAGCCAATAGGCGTCGCCGCCCTCGCCCACCGCCCAACCCACGGCGTTGGCGCCCTTCATCACCACCGAGACGCTCCGAAAGGTCTCTTGGGTAGCGCTGTTGCCGTATTTCGTCCACGCTGTGCCGTTCCAGCGCAAGAACAAGCCCAGCCAGCCCACCGCCCAGCCATTGGAGGCCGACGCCATGCTCACATCCACCAGCCAATCGGTGACGGGCGAGGCGACGCTCGCCCAGGCGCTGCCGTCATAGTGCACAATTGTGCCATTGTCGCCCACCGCCCAGACGTTGCTGGCAGAGACCGCATCCACGCCATAGTAGGTGCGCGTGCTAGGCGAAGTCACGAGACTCCAAGCGCTGCCATCCCAGCGCATGATCTTGCCCCAGCCTACGGCCCAGCCGTCGGTAGCTGAAAGCATATCAATGGCCTGCGCCGAGGCGGGTCGTCCAGCTTCGTTCCACGAGCTGCCATTCCAGCGATAAAAGCGGTTCCCCGGCGCCGTCGCCCAACCGTCGGTGGCCGAGACCATGTCCACCGCGTAATAACTGGTGGCTGGCCCCTGGATGGATTGCCAACCGCTGCCCGTCCAGCGCAACATGGCGCGACCGCTGCCCACGGCCCAAGCCTCGCGCAGGCCAACCGGCGCCATCGAGAAATCCTCCAGCCGGGCCGCCGCTGGCGCTGTGATGACGTTCCACGCCGAGCCGTTCCAGCGCAGGATGACGCCGCCCAGTCCCACCGCCCAGCCATGCGAGGCAGAGACTCCGGCCAGGCCGCGCAGTTCCTGAGTCACGGGCGAGGTAAAGGTCGTCCACGCCGAGCCGTTCCAGCGCAGGATCGTCCCATTTTCGCCCACTGCCCAGCCGTCGGTAGAGGAGAGCATCGCGACGGCGCGGAGATCATCGGTGGTGGGGCTGGAGGGCCACAGGCTCCACGAGGCGCCGTCCCAGTGCACAATCGCGCCGTCTTCGCCCACCGCCCAGCCATTGGTGGAAGAGAGCATGTCCACGGCGAAAAGGTCCGGCTCGGGGGCATCGAAATGCGTCCAGGTCGAGCCATCCCAGTGGTAGGCCTGGCCGCCATAGTTGCCGATGTCGCTGCGAAAGGCCGCGCCCACAGCATAGCCCTCGTTGGCGCTCAACATCTCCAAGCCATAGATCGTGCCGCCGAAAAAATGGGTTTTGTTGCCGTAACGGCTTTCCCACGCCGAGCCGTTCCAGTGGAGAAACAAGCCCACGCCGGCGTAATCGGCGGCGGCCCAGCCGTTGGCGCCGTTGCTGCCCGGAACCATGCCGACGGTACGGAGCCAGTTGGTGGTGGTGGTCGAAAGGGTGGACCACGCCGAGCCGTTCCAGCGTTGCCCCTTGCCCGATAGCCCCACCGCCAGCGCCAGATTGGAGCGCGGCGCAGCTACAGCGCGCAGGCTATCGGCAGAGGCGCTGGCCATTTTGCTCCACGCCGAGCCGTTCCAGCGCAAGATCGCCCCCTTGTCGCCCACAGCCCAGGCGTCGGCGCCGCCCGACCCTTCGACGATGGCCACGCTATACAGCGAATTGCGGCAGGGGTCGGGCAGGCCCGGCCCGTAGCATTCCCAGCAGCCGCCGTCGGCCAGGGCCGGCTGCCCCAGCATCAAAGCGGTTAGCGCGACGACGCCCGCCAAGGCGACACGAACGAGTCTGGTGAATCGCATGAGTTCCCTTCCTCCTCGGTGGTTTTGCGCTATTGTATGCCGATATAATGTCGCTCGCAAAGGCGTGGAAGTGTAAGGGGAGTAGAGATGTCGGAATAGACAGAGACGACAAGATCTAGGGATCAACGCACATGCCCGTTCCAACGTCTCTTTGACGCTACAGGCGAATCACTGACATAAAGAGACGTTGGATTGGGTTAAAGGGGTCTTGCCGACGCGGCGTCTTCTCCCAATCCAACGTCTCTACGCACGAACTGCAAAGCGGCGCTAGTTATTTTCGGCGATGATGCGATCCACGATCAATTGGCGGAACTCTTTGGACAGGCTCGACCAGTAGGCGCTGAAACCAGTCACGCGCACCACCAGATCGGGATAGAGCGAGGGATCCTCGTGCGCCGCCAGCACCTGCTCTTTGTCCAGGATGTTCAGGCTGATCTCGGTGCCGCCCAGATCCATATGGGTGCGGATCAGATCCACCGCATTGTCCACACCGCTGGAATCGCGCAGTACGCCCGGGTCCAGCTCGAGCTGCATCGGGGCCGGGTTGCCCCAGAAGGGGTTGACCGCCGCCACCGCGACGGCCAACGCCGTCGGCGCGCCATCCTGCCTAAAGCCCGGATCGGGGTTCGGCCCGTGCGAGATAGGCGTGTGAGCGCGGCGCCCGTTGGGCGTGGCCCCTACTGCCTGCCCCATGGGGATGGCTGACGCCCAGGAAAAGAACCCCGGAATCAAGTTGTGCCCGTCGGGCGTGGGCTTGGCCTTGACGATGGCCGTGAATGCCTCGGCGATCTTGACGGCCCATTCGTCGCCCAGCGAGCCGCCATAGCCAAAGCGCTGGATGTTCTTCATCGCCAGGCGGGCGCGTTCGCCCTCGGGACCGGCCCAGTCGTTGGCGATGAAATCGCGCACCTGCTCCCAGGTGTAGAGCCGCTCGCGCACCACGCGCTGTTCCAGCGCGGCGAACGAATCGGCGGCGGTAGCCAGGGCCGCCGCGTCGAGGCCAAAGTTGATGTAATCCAGGCCGCCTTTTTGCGAGGCGTCTAGCCCACGCTCGATAACGCCGTGGCACAACAGGTCGAGCGCCAGCTCGGGATACACTTTGTATTCGTGTCTCACCTGGTAATCGTACCCGTCGCGCATCAAATCCACCGCAATTTCCAGGTGCTTGGTAAAGCGCTGCCACAGGTTATCGAGGCTGGGTGCAACATTCGCGTCCTCGAACATCTCGTTCCAGGCCACCTCAAAGATGGCCGCCAAGTGCACTTTCGGGCCGTCGTTCAGGCAGTATTCGCGACCAGGCAAAGCGAACCAGTGGCAGCCGGAATAGGCGCGCTGCCGCGCCAATTCGAGCGGGATGCCGTTGCGCGCATAGCCCGAGGTGATATTATCCATGCTGATAAACTTGGGCGACCCCTGGCGGTTCTGGAAGAGGATTTCGACGCCCCGGCGCAACAGGCGCGGATCCACCTTTTTCCCCACCGAGACGCCGACGTTGGTGGGCACGCGGATGCGGCCGGCGGCCTCCAGACAGATGAACGACACCTCGTTGGTCACGTCGTTGCCGTCGGAATCGGGGCCGCCGAGTTGGACGTAGCTCGACTCGCGGTAGTACAGGCACGCCATGATAAAGATAGCGTCCTCTTGGGTGATAATCCCCGCCGCTTTGTCGCGCTCGTAGTAAGGGGTCAGCAGCACGTCAATGCGCCCCAGCGACCCCGACCCGCAATACATGCGCGCCATCATCTGGTACCACGAGATCCATTGGCACGCCTCGCGGAAGGTGCGCGGCGGCTCGCTTACCAGATGTTGGTTGATCTCGGCCAGCTCGGCATAATTCTGGCGGAATTGGGGATTCTCTTCTGTCTGCGCTCGCTCGCGGGCCAAGTCGGCGGTGCGCTGGATCCAATTCTGCATCCCCAACACGATGTGCTCCAGGCCGTTATAGAACTCGGCGTGGTCGGGGGCGTTCTTGGCGCGATAGGTGCGAATCTTGTTGAGAATGCCGCCCCAGCCCAGATCGAGGCCGATCTGCAAATCTTGGCTAAAGTGGTTGTGCCCACCTACTGGTGTGCCCTGATGGTAGCGTTCGAACTCTGCGGCGCGCGGGTAGGCCAGCTCCTCGGGCCAGCCCACCTTGCGGTAGGAGTAAAAGTGGGCCATGTAGCCCCCCGCCAGCGCGCTCAGAGGGTCAATGTAGGCGGGGTGGGCCTCCAAGAAGCGGCGAAAGTTGCGCCCCAGGATCTCGGCCCCGAAAAAGCCGCCCGAGGGGTGGTTGCTCTCCATCTCTAGCCCCTTGAGCAGGACATCGGTGATCCACACGCCCGAGTTGCTAAAGGTGCGGACGACCTCGCGCACCTCCTCGGGCGGCAAGAGAATGCCCCAGTCGTCATAGTTCATGGCGCCGATGATCTCTTGCTTTTCTTTGGTGACCTTGAGCTTTTTCTCGTGCAGGGCGTCCAGCCGCTGCTGGTAGGTCAAAGCGACTTGTTCCGCGATCTCCATGTTGTACCTTTCCTTACGACAGAATAAAGAAAACGGTCAAGGACTGCACTCGCTACGGCCGCGCGCGATGCCTTGCGCAACGCGCCACGGCCGGCGTCGAACTTGCGTCAGGTATTGCTTACACCCCTAATGCCAGCTTGGGACCCAATCTCCGGAGTGGGTTGTGATGCTGTACTGATCCGAACCGTCGGCGTTCATCACATAAATGCCCCCTACGCCGGCGCTGCGCGAGACGTAATAGACGATTTTGCTCCCATCGGGCGACCAGGCCGGCCAGCCATCGTAACCGTCAGCGGTGGTCAGCCGGCCGCGCCCTTCGCCGTTGACTTCTTGCCAATAGATATCGCCGCTATTTATGGGCTGCCCATCGCTCCAGCCATAGTACGCGATTTTGCTTCCATCCGGCGACCAGGCGGGCCACAATCCATCGGCCACCAAATTCCCCGGCAGAGGGTCGCACAGATAGAGGTAATTGATTGTGTTGTTCCAATGAAAGACGAGCCTGCTCCCATCGGGCGACCAATCGGGCGAGCCGCAGCCGCCGCTGCGCACGATAACTTGGGGATTCGAGCCGTCGGCGTTGATCACCCGGATCTCCCAGTCGTTGGAGGAATAAGTGACATAGGCGATCTTGTTGCCGTCGGGCGACCAGGCCGGTTGGAT
>CAZYPJ010000252.1:0-4343 GCA_964649365.1 uncultured Anaerolineales bacterium
GGGCATCCAATCGCCGATGGGGATATTCTGCGGGCACTTGTCCTCGCACTCGCGACACTGGATGCACGAACTGGCTAGGATAGTGGGCGATTGATCGGGCATCAGCCGCGCATAGCCCCGACGCCCTTCATCGAGGCCGAACATCAGGCCGTTATTGAGCTGGCTAAAGGTGCGCGGGATATCCACGCCGTTGGGGCAGGGCATGCAATAGCCGCAACCGGTGCAGGGCGCAGCGCACAGCGCGTTATAGCCGTCGCGCACGCGCTCCACCAGCGCTAACTCGTCCGCCGTCAGCGCGCCCGGCTGCGAGCGCCCGGCGCTGACGATGTTCTCCTCTACTTGAGCCATCGTGCTCATGCCGCTCAGCGCCACCGAGACCTCGGGATGATTCCACACCCACTGCAAGGCCCACTCGGCGGCGGTGCGCTTGATGGGGGCGGTATCCCACAGCTTTTGCGCAAACTCGGGAGCTTTGCCCAGCTTGCCGCCCAGGAGCGGCTCCATAATCACGATCCCCAGGCCCCGCTCGGCGGCGTAATGCAGGCCCGCCGTTCCCGCCTGATAATGCTCGTTCATATAGTTGTACTGGAATTGCACCGCACTCCACTTGTCGTAGGCGTTGATGATCTCTTGGAACACAGGGAACGAATCGTGAAAGGAAAAGCCCACCGCGCGCACGCGGCCATCGGCCAGGGCGCGGTCGAGAAAATTGAGCACATCTAGCTTTTGCGCCGCATCCCAGCGCTTGCGGCCCTGGCCGTGCAACAAATAGATGTCTATATAGTCGGTTTGCAGGCGCTGCAACTGCTCGTTGAGCAAACGGTCGCAGTCCTCTGGTTTCTCGGCTATGCGGGTGAGCAGCTTGGTGGCCAAGATCACGCGCTGCCGATACCCCCCTTGCAAGGCGCGCCCCAGCACGACCTCGCTCTGGCCGTTGTGGTAGGGGTAGCCGGTGTCGAAATAGTTGACGCCGTGGTCAATGGCGTAATGGATCATCCGCGCAGCCTCGGGTTCGTCAATGGCCGCGTGGTCGTCGCCCAAGATGGGCAGGCGCATACACCCAAAGCCCAACGCTGAAACGCGATGTCCGGTCTTGCCCAACGTTCGATATTGCATCATTCGCTCCTCTCGTAGCAGTCGCCAGTTGTCAGTTGTCGGTTATCAGTTGTCAGTTTTCAGTAACAAACAGACACTGATAACTGATAACTAATAACTGAATACTGACAACTGATAACTTGTTACTCTCCGGTATAGCCCAGATCCCTCCAGATCTTGCGGGCTTTGTCGAGGGCGGCGGGGATCACCTCGCGCTGTTTGCCGCGCGACGAGATGGGCGGGGCGTTCGGATCGTCGAGGTTCATCGGTTGCCAATGGTCGTTCTCGTAGGCGCGGCGCGCGGTCTCGTCGCGGAAATCGGGCACAGTATAGCTGGCGCCGTTATCCAGCACGCTCTTCCACGCCAGGATGCCCACCACCGACATGGCCACGCCGCGATACACGTCGAGGTAGGGCGGCTCGCCGCTGCGGATGGCTTGCGCAAAGTAATAGTTGGTGAAATAGTCGCCGCCGCCATGTCCGGCGCTGACGGCCTGCTTGGCCCACTCGGGGAATTGCGGGTAATAGACCGTCTCGGGAACCTGGCCTGGCTTCAGATCCCACTCGTCGCGCACCAGGCGGATGCTGCCCGGCCCCCAATAACTGGGGCCGCGCCCCCACTCCATCAACCCCTCCTCGCCGTGCAGGCGGTAAAAGATACTGTGGCCCGGCAGGCCGCCCTGGAGCAGCTTGAACACCGCGCCGTTATCCATCGTCGCGATGATGAGGCCGCCCTTGTCCTGTTGGCGCCAGAGGCGCTCTTTGGGGCTATCTTCGGGCAAGGGCGCGGTAAAGCCGTTCACGCGCACGGGCATAGTATCGGTAATCACCATCAACGGGGCCAGGGCGTGGGTGCAATAATAGGTGCTGGGGATGTTGTTGCGCCAGTGGCGCAGACCGGGGCTGATGCCCATCGCCCACTCAAAGCTGCCGGGGTGGTTGTATTCGCCTTCGGCGTAGAGCACCCGCCCGATTTCGCCGGCCTTGTAGAGGCGGGCCATCTCCAGGTTCGGCGCAGTGAAAGGGTAGTTTTCGGCGAACATGTAGATTTTGCCGCTCTGTTCCACGGCGCGACACAAAGCGACCCCCTCGGCCAGAGTGTTGCAGGCGGCGCACTCGCTCATCACGTGCTTATCCGCCTGCAGCGCCTGGATGGCAAAGGGCGCGTGCTGGTGGAAATAGTTGGCCAGCACCACGGCATCCATATCGTGTTCCAGGAATTTATTATACTCTGTATATGCAGCCACACTGTACGAGGCAGCCACCTCACGGAGCTTGTCCTCCCAGGTATCGCACAGGGCGACGAGCTGCATCCCCGCGATTTCGGCCTGCCGCGCAAAAGTCTGGCCGCGACCGACGCCCACCACGCCCACACGAATCGGTTTCGTCACGATCGTACCCTCCTTGCTAGTTACCGTTTCACCTGCCGCCGCAACCACGAGATGGCCGCCGCCTCGTGGCGCCGCGCCAATAGCACCGAGCAGGTCGTTTTTTCGGCAATTTCATCCGTGAGCGCGCCAAAGAGCTGGGTGCGCGAGAGCCACTGGTCAGAAGCGCCGACAACGATCAGGTCGTAGGGCAAGCGCGCGGCTTCCTCCAACACTCCACTCAGGATATCGTTGGCATAGATCAGCCGCGTGGCAATGTGCGTCGGCATATGGCCCAGTGAGTCCTCGATGATCTCGCGCAGGTGAATCATGCGATCTTCAAGCTCTTCAGTATCGCACGCATCACAAAAGAGCTGAAAGGCGGTGATCTCGGCGTGTTGCGGCAAGCCGATCTCGTAAGCCAGGCGAATAGCCAGGCGCGAGTGGAACCCCCCGCCGACCGGCACCAGGATCCGCCGCACATTGTCCAAACCACGGTTCAGCAACACGGCGACGTGAGAGCGGGCTTTTTGCAGCACGAGCTTGACCGGGTGGTCGGCCAATTGCTGCGGGGTTAGAGGGCCGGGCCACCCCATCAAGACAAGTTTCACGTTACCGTTGACCTCATCGAGAATGCCTTGCGCGATGCTAGAAGCAACGCGCTCTTTGGAGTACAGCGCAGCGTTCCTAAACCGCGCCTCATCCATAATGCGCTGCATGATGATTCTGCGTCGCGGGTTGATCTGGGTTCGCAGGCGCTCGGTGATCTCGGCTGGCCGCGCCATCTTTTTGGGAACGATGGTCAGTATGCAAATGCTGGTATCTTCGCTGGCTTCTGCCAAAACGAACGCCAGACGTGCTAGACCTTGCGCGGTTCGTGGGTTGGCCACCGGCACCAAGATACGATCCTTGGTCGCCTCGAGCGCTTTGGCTCGCTCCGAGAGCAAGCGGGTGACGGGGCGATAGGTGTAATAGTAGATGGCGCAGATCGCAAGAACGCCCGCGCCAAACAAAAGCGATTGGGGACTGGCAAAGCCGATGACCATGAAACAGGTCAAGACGGCCAACAGCGGGGTGAGCGGGAAAAGCGGGGTCTTGAAGGGCCGCGCGGCGTCGGGGTGGATCTTGCGCAGGCGGATCATGGCCAGGTTCGCCCAGAACAACACGAACAAAAAACCCGCGCTAGAGACATAGCTCAGGAAATCCACCAACCCCACCGAAGCGACCAGGCAGGTGATGCCGCCGATCACCCAGCAGGCCAGGTAGGGCGTGCGGAAACGGCTCAACTGCGACATAAAGCGCGGCCACAGGCCCGAGCGGCCCAGCGTGAGCGCCTCGCGCGTGCCGCTCAGCAAGGCGGCGTTTACCGAGGTGAGCGTGGCGATCATCCCCGCCACGGCCATCATCGGCACCCCCCAGCGCGGCATAAAATGCTTAACGGCATCGGTGAGGGCAGTCTCGGAGCCTGCCACTTGTTGCCACGGCACCGTCCCCAGGGTTACCAACGCCGTCAATACATACAGAGTCGTGCATAGCGTCAGGCTGACCAAGATCGCGATGGGGATGTTGCGATTGGGGTTTTCAGCTTCTTCTGCGTCGTGGGCAATGACCTCATACCCGATATAGGCGCAATAGACCAGCGCGATGGTGTTCAAGTTCTTGGTGATATTGGCGCCCACACTGCGATGGATAAAAAACCCATCGGCGACAAAGGTAGACCATTTGAACCCCCCCGGCAACACAAAGCCTCCGATGACATAGGTTCCGAGGCACAGCAACAGGATGCCCCCCAGAACGATCTGCACGTTGCCGACGGTGCGTACGTCCAGAATGTTGAGCACAATAAAAACCAGTATCGTCACCACCGCCGGGGGCACGATG
>CAZYPJ010000252.1:4353-6235 GCA_964649365.1 uncultured Anaerolineales bacterium
ATAGGCAAAGCCGACCGCTGACAGCGCGGCGTAGAACGTGCTCGACAAGCAATCGAGAGAGCCTACCAGAAACGCCAACAAGCCAGCGCCCCACGCTTCGCGCACATAGGTCACCCCGCCGCCCGTTACCGGGTACATGGTGGCCAGTTCGCAATAGTTCAGTGCGATGCTATAGTTGAGCACGCCCGCGACGATGAGCGCCAAAACAGCCGCCGGCCCGATCATCTCGGCGGCGTGGCCCGTCAACACAAAGATCTCGGCGGCGATGGTGCCGGCCGTGCCCAGCATGATAATCTGAACCAGATTGAGCTTTCTCTTGAGTTTGCGTTGTGACATGCTGCAAACCAGTCCTTTGTGCGCGATGTGGCCAGCGCAGGCCGACGCCGGGCGCTTGGCCGGGAGGGTTAAGCCTAGTGATACTTGGGCAGATAATCCCCATGCGCGGCGATCAGTTCATCGCACAGCGCCACGATCTCGTCAATCGTCAGCTCAGCGGCGGTGTGCGGGTCGAGCATGGCCGCCTGGTAGATGTACTCCTTTTTCAGCGTCAGCGCCGCCTGGATGGTCAACTCTTGGACGTTGACGTTGGTGCGCGTCAGCGCGGCGCACTGCGGCGGCAAGTCGCCCACGTAAGTGGGGGTGACGCCGTTGCGGTCGGCCACGCATAACACCTCCACACAGCAATCGGGCGGCAAGTTGGTGATGAGGCCCTTGTTGAGCACGTTGCCGCCAATGGTGTAAGGCTGGCCCGTCAACACCGCCTCAAAGATGTACGAGGCGTACTCGTGTCCGCGCTGGTGCGCGATGGGCTTGTCGGCCAGCAGGTCGGCGCGCATCGCCTCCCACCCGCCGATCTGCTTGACGCAGCGGCGCGGGTATTCGTCGAGCGGGATGACGAACCGCTCGATCAACTCGGGCGCCTTGGCCTTGATGAACCAGGGGGTGTATTCGGCGCTGTGCTCGCTCGATTCGGTGACGTAATAGCCGAACCATTTCATGATCTCGAACCGCACGGCGTCGCGCGGTTTGTATTCGGGCAACTCGGCGCGGCGCTTGATCTCGGGGTACAAATCCTCGCCGTGACGCGAGATTTCCAATAGCCACCCTTGATGGTTGATGCCGGCGATCTTCCATTTGAGGTCATCGGTGGGCAGGTCGAGTTCGCGGCACAGGTGCGCGGCGCAGCCCTGCACGCTGTGGCACAGGCCCACCGTGCGCACGCCGGTGGCCTTTAATATGGCGCCGGTGAGCATGGCCATCGGGTTGGTATAGTTCAGCAGCAAGGCGTTGGGGGCCACACGCTCGATGATGCGACAATAGTCGAGCATCACCGGGATGGTGCGCAGCGCCCGCATGATGCCACCGATGCCCAACGTGTCGGCGATGGTCTGGCGCAGGCCATACTTCTTGGGGATCTCGAAATCAATCACCGTGCTCGGCTCATAGCCGCCCACCTGGATGGCGTTGACCACGAAATCGGCTCCCGCCAGCGCCGCCTCGGCCTGGTCGGCCAGGTAGGCGCGCACCGAAGCGCCCGCGCCCAATGTCCGAGCGATGTTTTTGACCATCACCTCCGAGACATGCAGGCGGTCGGGGTCGAGGTCAACCAGCGCGATCTCGGAATCGCGCAGGCAGGGGACGTGCAGGCAATCGCCCAGCACACTCTTGGCGAAAACGGTGCTGCCCGCGCCGAGGAAAACGATCTTGGCCATAGAAAACACCCTCCAGCAGATAAAATGATGATAGCAGAATCCGGCTGCTGCAAATTACCCTCGTGACATAGGCCATATGGTAGTCCTGGCGAGGCGGTACGTCAAGCGCGAAGCGTAGAGGCGCAAAGTTGGAGCGCCGCCTTCCAGTCGGCCCCTTGCCGACTGGAAGG
>CAZYPJ010000253.1:0-6207 GCA_964649365.1 uncultured Anaerolineales bacterium
TTCGGCAATGCTTATGCGACCTTGTTGCCCGTCTTTGCTAAGGATGTGTTGCACATTGGCGAGAGCGGCCTGGGCGCGCTCAGCGCAGCATCGGGCTTTGGCGCTCTGATCGGGGCCTTTGGCCTGGCCGCCCTGGGCGATGTTAAGCGCAAGGGTCGGCTGTTACTCTTGGGCTATATGTGGGTTCCAATTATGGCCGTTGGTTTCGCGTTCTCGCGCTCGTATCCTCTATCGCTGGGCTTTTTGGTTCTCGTGGGGCTGGGGGCGGCGGCTCAGCCGGCCATGAGCAATACCCTGGTGCAGCAACTCGTGCCCGATGCGTTGCGCGGGCGCGTGATGTCGGTCTATGCGCTGGTCTTTTTCAGCAGCATGTCTGTGGGGTCGTTGCAAGCCGGGGCCGTGGCCCAGATGTTGGGGCCATCTGCAGGGGTGGCGCTGGGCGCGTTGGTGGCGTTGTCGTTCGCGGTCGGCGTGGCGGTTTTTGCCCGCAGCGTCCGCCAGTTATAGGCTGCCGGTAGATCAGCGCCCATCAGATCATCGTGGCGCGGAAAGCTTGATTGTCCGCGCTTGGCAGTGTATGATATAAGCGCCGACGTGTTAAGCTTGGGTTATGAGGTGATGGGCAGGCGAGGCTATGCCTTGCCTGCGTTGTGTCGCTGCCCTAATAGCTGGCGTCTCATTAGTTGCGTTCGATTGCGGCTGAGCGCCAGTGTAGGGTGGAGCGCTGGCGCCCAAGGTGGGGCTTGGTTTCATAAGAAAAGGAGACAGCAATGAACAGGTCTCGACTCATCTGGGGCGTCGTTTGCCTGGTCTTGGCGGGGGTGTTGCTGATGCTGAACTTGGCCCTTCCGCCGGACAAATTCATGTTCATGGTCGGCAAGTATAACATGCCCTATCTGCCTGTGGTTGCCCTGCTGGTCGTCGGCGTCGTGCTGTTGGCCACCGCAGGAAAGCGGGGCGAAGAGCAGCAGCCTGCGCCGCCCGCGCCGCCGCCGGCCATAGACCCCGAAAAGGCCGCGCTCAACAAACGCTTGGAGACAATGGCTTGGGGGCTGTTTCTCATTATGCTCGGCGGGTTCATGTTCATCCCCGAGACAGTGGTATCCAAGGGCGCTTGGTCCATCGGCGTCGGCGTCATCATGCTGGGTCTGAACGCTGTGCGCTACAGCAAAGGGATCAAGATGAGCGGCTTTACCACTTTCTTGGGGATCATCTCGCTGATCGGCGGCGTGTTGCAGATCGTCGCGCTGCAGAACGCTGAGGGCGCTATCTTGCTCATCGTGCTCGGCGCTTATCTGATCGTCAAACCGTGGTTCGACAAGCGCAAGCTCTTTGGCAAGGCCGAGGAAGCCTGACCGGCGCATCGCTGCGCAGCGCGATCTCGTTGGCTGGGCCGCGCATCGAACGCAGTACAGGAGTATCCATGTCTCTCGTGCAGATCGAAAACCTGACCAAGATCTACGGCCACGGCGAGGCGGCTGTGACGGCGCTCGACCACGTGAACCTAAGCGTAAGCGCCGGCGAGTTTATGGCGGTGATGGGACCTAGCGGTTGCGGCAAATCTACCCTGCTGCACCTGCTGGGAGGGCTGGATCGGCCTACTGAGGGGCGTGTGGTCATTGATGGTCAGTCGTTGGCCGACCTATCGGACGAGGCGCTTTCGGTGCTGCGTCGTAAAAGGATCGGCTTTATCTTTCAGTTCTACAATCTGATCCCCGTGTTGGATGCGGTGGAAAACGCCGCGTTGCCGATCCTGCTGGACGGCGCCAACGCTGCCACAGCCAAGGCCGCCGCCCGCGAATGGCTGCGCAAGGTGGGCTTGGGCGAGCGCCTGAACAATCGCCCAAGCCAGCTTTCGGGCGGGCAGCAGCAACGGGTGGCCATCGCTCGCGCGTTGGTGGCCGAGCCGCAACTTGTCCTGGCTGACGAGCCGACAGGCAACCTCGACTCGCGCGCCGCCGACGAGATCGTGGCGCTGTTGGGCCAGGTGGCCAAAGAATGGGGGCGGGCCGTGGTGATGGTGACGCACGACCCGCGTATGGCAGCCTCGGCGGATCGGATCGTTTTCCTCAAGGATGGCGTGATCGTCGGCGAGGGCCGGCCCGAGGCGGGCAACGGCAACAAGGCCGAATGGGTGGCCGGCAAGATGCGGCAGTTGACGTGACCGAATTGGGGCGATGAACCAATGTTCCTGCAAGTAACCCTGGCGGCTCGTTATCTGGTGGGGCGCAGGCTCAGAACTGTGCTCACCACCCTGGCGATCGTGTTCGGCGCACTGGTGATCTTTGGCATGAACACCATCCTACCCACCATGTTGCGCGCTTTCCAGAGCAACCTCCTAGCGGCGTCGGGCCAGGTGGATATCACCATCACCCAAAAGACCGGCGAGGCCTTTTCGGCCAACATCATGAACCGAATCAGGGCGACGCCTGGCATTCGCGTTATGGTCGGGTCGCTGAGCCGCACCGTCAATATCCCCGACGGCTACTATGGCCGCGCCAAATTGGGCGCGCTGACCCTCACCGGCATTGACCCCAACGACGCCCTCATGCTGCGCAACTATCCCGTCGAGGCGGGGCGTTTTTTGAGGAGCAGCGACACCAACGCCGCCGTCATCAGCGCCAGCCTGGCCGAGAGCCTGGGATTGGCGTTGGGCGACAAACTGACCTTGCCCACCACCGAGGGCGAGGTGCCGCTTAAAATCGTGGGATTGTTGCCGGCGCGGGCCTTGCCGGGCAACGAAGAGGTGCTGGTGACGCTCTATTCCGCGCAAAAGTGGCTCGACCTCCCCGACCGCATCAACACCGTCGAGATCAACCTCGATACGACCGATCTGGCCCAGCGTCAGGCGATCCAACAGAGCATCGAGGCTGCGCTGGGCGAAGACTATAGCCTGGGGGCGATGTCGAGCGGCACAGAGCTGTTTGCCAGCCTCAAGACTGGCCAGGTTGCGTTCAATCTGTTTGGCTTTTTGGCGCTGTGCATGGGCGGGTTCATCATTTTCAACACCTTTCGTACCATCGTCGTCGAACGACGGCACGACATCGGCATGTTGCGCGCCATCGGCGCGAGCCGCCGCACCATTATCGGCCTGTTCCTGGCCGAGGGTTTCTTGCAGGGAAGCGTGGGCACGTTGATCGGCATGGTGTTGGGGTATCTGATGAGCATCGTCCTCATAGGGGTGATGGGGCCGATGATGACGCAGTTCATCCACCTCGAAATGGGGCCGCCAGTCATCCGGCCCGGGATGGTTCTGCTGACCGTGGCGCTCGGGATCGGTGTGACGTTGCTCGCCGGGTTGTTGCCGGCCGTGGGCGCCAGCCGCGTCCCGCCGCTGGAGGCGCTGCGCCCGGCGGTGATCGAAGGACGCCGCCGACGGATCGGCGGCGGAACGATTACCGGCGCCTGCCTGATCGTTCTGGCGGCGTTGGGGCTGATTTCGGGCAATTCTGGCTTGGCCGGGTTGGGCGGGCTGATGCTGCTGGTCGGCATGGTGCTAGTCGCCCCGGCGCTCGTGGAACCTATCGCCTCGGTCTTTAGCGCCCTGATCGCCGCGACGATAGCTCGCGAGGGCACGGGGACGCTGGCCCAGAGCAACCTAACGCGCCACCCGGGGCGCGCGGCGATCACCGCCAGCGCCACCATGATCGGCCTGGCTATCATTGTGGGCATGGGCGGGTTGATTTGGAGCCTGACTGGCGGCTTTATGGACATCTTGCAGCGCAGCTTGGGGAGCGACTATTTGATTATGCCGCCCTCGGTGGGCGTGTGGAGCAGCGATGTGGGCGCCAAGCAAGATTTGGCCGACCGGCTACGCGCTGTATCGGGCGTAGAGCTGGTGAGCACCATGCGCTTTGCGGCGGCCACGGTGAACGGCAAAGCAGTCTCGCTGTTGGGGATTGACCCGGTGATCTATCCGCGGGTGGCGAGTCTGACTTTCCAAGAGGGGGATTCGCAGTCGGCTTTCAAGGCGTTGGCCGATGAGCGCGCCCTGATCGCCAACGGCGTTTTCGCCGCCCAAGCGGGGCTAAAAGTAGGCGACATCGCGCGCCTGGCGACGCCTGGCGGCATGAAGGACTATCGCATCGCAGCCATCGCCGGAGACTACTTGAACGCCAAGATTATGACGGCCTACATCTCGCAAGATAACCTGCAAAGGGACTTGCGCAAAAAAGAGGACATCTTTATCCAGGTGAACCTATCCGCCAGGGCCGACCCCGCTTTGGCCGAGGCCAAGATGAAAGCAATCCTGGAGGATTATCCGCAGTTCAAGCTGGTTTCGGGTAAGGGCTATTTCGAGCAGAACAAACGGGTGTTCGACTCGATCTTTGTCATCTACTTTGTCATTCTCAGCGCGCTGGCGCTGCCTTCGCTGATCGCGCTGCTCAACACGCTGGCCATCGGCGTGATCGAGCGCACGCGCGAGATCGGCATGTTGCGCGCCATCGGCGCGACCCGCCGCCAGGTGCGCCGCACGGTGATTGCCGAGTCGTTGCTATTGGCGGCCATCGGCACGGCGTTCGGCCTGCTGGCAGGGTTATATCTAGGTTATGTGCTGGTGTTGGGGTTGAGCGCCGGGGGATTCCCCGTTCACTATGTATTCCCTTATGCCGGCCTGTTGGCGGCCATCGCCATCGGCCTGATTTTCGGCGTGCTGGCGGCGCTGGTTCCGGCGCGCCAGGCGGCGCGGCTCGAAATCGTGCAGGCGTTGCGTTATGAGTAATCCGATGATGAGGTGAAACGCACATGGATCGAAACGAGCGGATTCAGAAGGTGTTGCGCGCCATGTTGGCCATGCAGCGGCGAGCCTGGGAGCAGGGTGTGGCCGCGCAGGCGCTCTTGGAGTTGGGCGAGACCGACTTGGTGATCTTGTTCGCCAAGGACGCGGTGGTGAATCAACTCAAAGATGGGCGGCTGGGCTTGAACGAGGGCAAGTCCGCCGTGACCGACCCCGCCTCCAATGGCGAGCCGCTGCTGTTCGCCGCGCGCGTCACGGGCGACGCCAAACTCAAGCAGGCCGCCGACCGGATGCTCGAGTTCCTGCTGTACAAATCGCCCAAGACCAGAGACGGAATCATTTTTCACAACGAAATCGAGAATATGATCTGGGTGGATTCGTTCTACATGGGGCCGCCGTTTCTGGCGGTTGCCGGCCATCCAGAGGAGGCTGTCAAGCAGATCGTGGGCTATCGCCGGATCATGCGCGACCCGGAAAAGGGCTTGTACTATCATATCTGGGACGAGGATTTGCAGGTTTTCACCCGCAAGCTGTTTTGGGGTGTAGGCAACGGCTGGGCGGCGGCGGGGATGGCCCGCGTGATCCGCGCTTTGCCCGATACGATGCAACGCGAAAAAGAGATGATCGCGGGCTATGTGCGCGAACTGCTCGACGCTGGTTTCCGCTATCAGCGCACGGATGCGCTGTTCCACGACATCCTCGACGACCCCACCAGTTTTGTGGAAACCAACATGGCCCAAATGTTGAGCTATACGATCTATCGCGGCGTCAAGGCTGGCTGGCTCGACCGCGCCTACTTGCCGCAGGCCGACCGTATCCGCGAGGCGGTCTATGGCAAGGTGGACGAATTCGGCCTGGTGCAAGGGGTGTGCGGCGCGCCGCATTTCAATAGCTCGGGCACGGCCACCGAGGGGCAGGCGTTTTTCCTGCTGATGGAAGCGGCGTATAGCGATATGGAGTAGTCTGTTTGGCCTAACGCATAGATTTGCCCGCTCGGAATCACTACAGTACCGCGTTCTACGAGATTCTTTCTAGATGCCAGTATCTCGCGTTCACCAAATTAGTGTTTGGGATCACCCCTATTGGATTGTATTTTGCCTCGATTGGCTTGTTTTCCCCTTGCTACTATAGTTCGCATGACATATAATGGAATACATTGGTATATGATGTAGCCGCGCGCGGCTTTAGCCCGCGTGCGGTCGCCTTTCTTGTGTTGCGCCTCGTCGTTGAGGCGTCGAGGAGGTGAACATTGGAAAAGCGCGATGCGCAAGATGCTCTTCAAGCTTGGGCCATCTGCGCCCTGGCGCGCTGGGCCAAAGTCGAGCCAAATCTGGTTGGCCCGCCTGTCGGAATAGCCGCCGAGCGCCTGAGCAACTATGGCTGTCCACTCCGCAACGATTGGAAGCTTGACGCCACGGGCGAAAGCCTGCTCCCCATCTTTTCTCTCATCGAACCGCCGCTGAGCTATG
>CAZYPJ010000254.1:0-6204 GCA_964649365.1 uncultured Anaerolineales bacterium
TGACGATGGGCGAGGTTATGCGCGCCACACTCGACCAGCCCGACCGCGAGCGCCTATTTATCACCGGTTCATTGACGTATCTGCTGTTCGAACGCGCCTGGGCGCTGATGGGCATGGAAGAGTTCCTGATGGCCTTTCACACCCATCCCGCCGAGATGCACGAGTTATTGCGCCGCATCACCGATTACAACATTGCAGTGTTCGACCGTTACCTGGAATTGGGAGTGGACGCGATCAGCTTTTCCGAGGATTTGGGCAGCCAGAGGGCGTTGATGATCTCGCCCAAGCTGTTCCGTGAGTTCATCTTGCCCGAATACAAGCGCTGTTTCGAACATACTCTGACGGCTGGCAAGGTAGTACGCTTTCATTCATGCGGCTGCGTCCAAGACATCGTCGCCGATCTAGCGTCCATCGGCGTGACGGTGCTGAACCCTGTACAGGCGCGAGCGAACGACTTGGGCCGCGTTAAAGCCGACGCAACAGCCGGGCGCATGGCATTGGAGGGCGGCATTGATTCACACCTTCTCACTATCGGCGCGCCCGAACAAATTCGCCAGGAGACGCTGCGCGTGATGGGCATTTTGGGGCCGGGCGGCGGCTATCTGTGCGGCCCCGACCAGCGCGTGCTGTGGCCCGAAGAGAACTACCAGGCCATGCGCGAGACAATCATCGTTCACGGCCGCTATCCATTGGACCTCCCGAACTGACCGTCTCTACCTTGCGGGCGAATCTTGACCCGGGACGCAGTGTTATCTAAAACAATACTGCGTGAAGCGAGGGCAAGGATGTCGAGACCATTAGGGCGCTACTTTGAAGAGTTCGCACTGGGGGATGAGTTCACCAGCCCGGCGCGCACTATTACAGAGGCCGATGTGACGCTGTTCGCCGGCCTTTCGGGCGATTACAATCCCCTGCACACCGACGCCGAGTTTGCCAAAGAGACCCCCTATGGCCAGCGCATTGCTCACGGTCTGCTAGGGCTGTCCATCGCTTCGGGGTTGGCGGCGCGCGCCGGATTCATCGAGGGCACAGCGTTAGCATTTATGGGGCTAAGCTGGAAGTTCAAAGAGCCAGTTTTGTTCGGCGACACCATTCACATCACCAGCCGCGTCATCAAAGTACGCTCTTTGCCCAGTATGGGCGGAGGCATGGTGGTGTTCGCTGTGGCCGTCATCAATCAGCGCAACGTCATCGCCCAAGAGGGTGAGTGGACTTTGCTGGTCAAGAGCCAACCCAACGCATAAAGCGCCCCGCCTGTTGGCAGGGCGCTCTGATCTGTTCTATTTACCCCGTTTCTCCGCTAGGCGGATCAGCTCTACCAGAAAATGACGAAGCCACTGCCGCGTGCGGCTGCGCCCGCCGGCCCCGCGGTAAAGTACCCATCGCCACCAGGAGCGATAGAACGGCGCCGCGACCTCTTGAGGCGGCACGCTCCACCTCAACACTACCGCCGCCCAGGTGAGGCCTGCGCCAAAACCCACCATCACCAGGCATTGACCCGGCTGCACTCGGCCCGATTCGATAGCCTCGCACAGGGCGATAGGGATGGACGCTGCCGACGTATTACCGTAACGCTGCAAATTAGTGACGAACTTGGCCAACGGCACGTTCAAACGATTGGCTGCCGATTCCAGGATGCGCATATTGGCCTGATGCGGGATAATCAGCGCCACGTCATCCATCGTCAGCCCCGCTTTCTTGACCACCGCCCCCACCGTATCGGGTAGGATGCGCGTCGCAAAGCGGTACACCTCGCGTCCGTTCATCTGCAAATAGTGCTTGCCTTGTTCCAGCGTCTCGCGGCTGGCCGGATACAGGCTGCCGCCCGCCGGTATGATGAGCAGATCTTTGCCCGATCCATCCGAGCCGAGCAATGTTGCCAATACCCCTGCCGGGCCTTCGGTGGCGCGCAACAACACCGCGCCCGCGCCGTCGCCGAATAACACGCAGGTATTGCGATCTTGCCAATTCACCGTGCGCGTCAGCGTGTCCACGCCTACCACCAGCACCAATTTGTGCTCGCCCGAAGCGATAGCCTGATGCCCCATCACCAGGGCATAGACGAACCCCGAGCATCCCGCGTTAAGGTCGAATGCGCCCGCTCTGATGGCGCCCAGCGCATCTTGCACCTGGCAAGCTGTAGAGGGCAGGGGATGATCGGGGGTAGCTGTGCCCACAATAACAAGGTCAATGTCGCGCGGGTTGGCGTCGGCCGCCCGTAAAGCAGCCCTGGCGGCGGCGATGGCCATCTGTGCGCTGGATTCGTGCTCGCCGGCCACATGGCGGCGCTCGATACCCGTGTGGCTGACGATCCACTCGTTCGAGGTTGCCACTTTTTGCGCCAACTCGTCGTTGGTCATGATGTGCTGCGGGGCGTACATGCCCCAGCCGATGATCTCTGCTCGCCAGCTCAGTTTAGGCCTCCTCTACGCGCTTAAAGATGAGGCAAACATTGTGCCCGCCAAATCCGAACGAGTTGGACATCACCACACCCAGATCAGTGCGGCGCGCCTGATGGGGCACGTAATCCAGGTCACACTGAGGATCAGGATTGTCGAGATTGATGGTCGGCGGTACGATGCCTGTCTCCATCGCTTTCAAGCTCAAAGCCGCTTCCAGCGCCCCTGCCGCGCCCAACAGATGTCCAGTCATGGACTTGGTCGAGCTGACCAGCGTCCGATAGGCGTGATTGCCCAGAGCCGCTTTGATGGCTTTGGTCTCGGCCACATCGTTAAGCGGCGTACTGGTGCCGTGAGCGTTGATGTAATCCACTCGATCGGGCGCCAACCCCGCCGATTCCAGCGCCATCCGCATACAGGCCACTGCCCCCAAACCGTCCTCGTCGGGTGCAGTGATGTGAAAGGCATCATCAGTGGTTCCATAACCAACCAACTCGCCATAGATGTGCGCCCCACGCGCTCGCGCGCGTTCCAACGTCTCGATCACCAGCACCCCCGCTCCCTCGCCCACTACAAAGCCATCGCGATCCTTATCAAATGGGCGTGAAGCCTTTTGCGGCTCGTCGTTGCGTTCTGAGAGAGCGCGCATCACCGAAAAGCCCGCCACAGAGATAGGCACTACGCCGGCCTCGGCCCCGCCGCAGAGGGCCACGTCGGCCACGCCGCGCCGGATCATCTCATACGCCTCGCCGATAGCATTGCCGCCAGTGGCGCAGGCCGAAGTGACAGCCATATTCGGCCCCTTCAAGCCAAACTCGATAGCCACCATGCTGGCCGCTGTCTCGGGCAAGATCATAGGGATAAGAAACGGGCTAACGCGGCTAGGCCCACGCTCGTTCAGCACTAACGTCTGCTCAGTCACGGTGCCAATGCCGCCAATACCCGACCCAATGATAACAGCGGTGCGCCGCTTCAAGCCATCATCAAAAACGATCTGCGCATCCTGCAATGCCTCGCGAGCAGCGATGAGGGCGTATTGCGCGAATAGATCCATGCGTCGCGCCTCTTTGGCGGCAAAGTAACGAGTAACCTCGTAATTTTTGACCTCGCCAGCGATGGTCGTCTTGAAGCCGGTAGTATCGAAATGTGTGATAGGGCCAAGGCCCGAATGGCCTGCAATGATCTCGGCCCAAGTTGTGGGCAGGTCGTTGCCCAAAGGCGATATGACGCCTATGCCCGTCGCCACGACTCGTCTTGTCATCCCATGCCTCCTGCGATTACCGTCAATGGCGCCGCTGTTGAATCTGGCGCGTAATCCATCCCTTGTAACACGCCCGCCGCGCAAGAGTTACACCCCTGACCGGAGTCATCGTGCGGCGATCCTTCTTATTCACAGCGCAACCCTGTCGCGCATTGGGGGTTATTGCAGACAGCGCCACACAACGGAGGAGATTTCATGCTGAAAACAGCGCTGACCGAATTGCTAGGCATCACGCACCCCATCGTGCAAGGGGGCATGGCCTGGGTGGCTACCTGGGAATTGGCCGTGGCCGTTTCTGAAGCAGGCGGTTTGGGTATCATCGGCGCGGGCAGCGCCCCGCCCGATTTTGTGCGCCAACAAATCCGAGCCGCCAAAGCGCACACCGCCAAACCCTATGGCGTCAATGTGCCGCTGTTTAACCCGCTGGTAGATGAGATCGTGCAGGTTTGCATCGAGGAGCGCATCCCTGTGTTCACCACCGGCGCTGGTAACCCCACGCCCTATATTGCGCCGATGAAAGCTGTGGGAACGCTCGTCATCCCAGTAGTGGCTTCGGCAGCCCTGGCCAAGCGGTTAGTGCGAGCCGGAGCCGATGCTGTCATCGCCGAGGGGCAAGAGTCGGGCGGGCACATCGGCGAAGTAACCACTATGGCCTTACTGCCCGCCGTGGTGGATGCTGTGGCCGTCCCCGTGATCGCCGCCGGCGGTTTGGCCGACGGTCGCGGTTTGCTGGCGGCGCTGGCAATGGGCGCAGCGGGCATCCAGATGGGCACGCGCTTTATTTGCACCGATGAATGTATCGCGCACCTCAACTACAAGCACGCCATCATCGCCGCCAATGAGCGTTCGACAATGGTGACAGGCGCTTCTATCGGCCATCCAGTGCGCTGCCTACGCAACCCCATGTCGCACGATTTCGAGGCGTTGGAAAAACGCGGCGCCACTGAACGTGAGATCATCGAGTTCGGCACAGGACGTTTGCGCATGGCCGTAGTAGAGGGTGACGTGACTCACGGCTCACTCATGGCCGGGCAGAGCGCCGCATTGGTGCATGATATTGCGCCCGCCGGCGAGATAGTGCGCCGAACCGTAGCCGAGGCCGAGGAGATGCTAGGGCGAGTGCAAGCCCTCTTCTCATAAACAAGCCTGAAGGGATGATAGCTGATGCAACACAAACTGGCGTTGATTTTTCCCGGCCAAGGCTGTCAGAAAGTGGGTATGGGGGCTGATTGCTACCAGGCGTTCACAGAGTCGCGCGAGGTGTTCGCGCACGCCGATGAGGCACTAGGGTTTTCGCTCTCCAAGTTATGCTTTGAGGGGCCGGAGGAACAGCTTTTCGACACGGCCAACACCCAGCCTGCGATCTATACCACTACCTATGCCATGTGGAAGGCACTAGAGCCGCGCTTGACCGAGATGCTACCGCAAATCGCCGTTTGCGCCGGGCACAGCCTGGGCGAGTTCTCGGCGTTAGCGGCGGCAGGCGCGATGAGCTTTGAGGATGGTCTGCGGCTGGTGCGCTGTCGCGGCGAGGCCATGCGCGATGCCGGCGCGCAGACCCCTGGCGGGATGACGGCTTTGATCGGCCTTGACGACTCAATAGTGGCCGAGGTCGTAGCCGAAATCAACGGCGATCAAGAGCAAGTCTGGGTGGCGAACTATAATTCGCCTGGGCA
The DNA here is from genome assembly GCA_964649365.1 of uncultured Anaerolineales bacterium. GTDB lineage: Bacteria > Chloroflexota > Anaerolineae > UBA1429 > UBA1429 > CAZYPJ01. Next base: position 5,337 of record CAZYPJ010000254.1, read on the forward strand.
GGTGGTCATCGCCGGAGAACGCGCCGCTCTGGAACGAGCCTCGGCGTTGGCTACAGCGCGTGGGGCCAAACGCGCCGCGCCCCTGGCAGTGAGCGTCGCCTGCCATACGCCGTTGATGGGCGCAGCGTCGGAACGGCTGGCCGCTGCATTGAATGCAACGACGTTTCTCCACCCTTGGGCGCCCATCGTCTCGAACGTCCTGGCCGCGCCCGTTCAAGAGCCGGAAACGATCCGGGCTGCACTGTTGCGTCAGCTCACTTCGCCGGTGCGCTGGGTCGAATCGGTGCAGGCGATGGCTAAACAGGGAGTAACTGCTATGATCGAAATCGGCCCAGGGACTGTACTCTCTAGCTTGGTAAAACGGATCGAGCGCGCACTGGAAGTGACCAGCTTCACCGATGCAGCGAGTATTCAGGGGTTTGGCGGAGGGGTATGATGCTTGTTAAGCCACTAGAGGGGCGGGTGGCTATCGTAACAGGTAGCTCACGAGGCATTGGGCGCGCTGTGGCTATCGAATTGGCTACTCAAGGCTGCCCGCTTGTGGGTAACTATCGTTCCGAAGCGGTAGCGGCCAATGAGGTGGTCGAAGCCATCGTTAATGAAGGGGGACTGGCGCTTGCTGTACAAGCCGATGTGACCATTGCTAGCGAAGCGCAAGCCTTAGCGGATGCTGCCGTAGCCGCCTTTGGCACAGTGGACATCCTGGTCAACAACGCCGGCATCGCTCGCGATATGTTGCTGCTGCGTATGGATGAGAGGGACTGGGATGCCGTGCTCGATACCAACCTCAAAGGCGCATTCCTCTGCATCAAGGCTGTGCAGCAGCTGTTTCTCAAAAAACGTAGCGGACGCATCATCAATAACGGCT
>CAZYPJ010000255.1:0-6184 GCA_964649365.1 uncultured Anaerolineales bacterium
ATTTCTGCGCCCCTGTCCCTCTGTCTCAGTGCAAAATCTTGCCCAGAAATTCGCGGGTGCGCGGCGATTTGGGGGCGGTAAAGAGTTGCTCGGGCGTAGTGTCCTCGATGATCTGCCCCTCGTCCATGAAAATCATGCGGCTGGCGGCGTTGCGAGCAAAGCCCATCTCGTGCGAGACCACCACCGTCGTCATGCCCTCGCGGGCCAGGTCGAGCATCACGTCGAGTACTTCTTTGATCATCTCGGGATCCAGCGCTGAGGTCGGCTCGTCGAACAGCATGATCTTGGGTTGCATGGCCAGGGCGCGGGCGATAGCCACGCGCTGCTGTTGCCCGCCCGAAAGCTGACCGGGATAACTCGACGCCTTTTCGGGAATGCCCACTTTGACCAGCAGGTCGCGAGCGATGTCGGCGGCCTCGGCCTTGCTGCGTTGGCGCACGATGCGCTGCGCCAGGGTGATATTATCGAGCACGGAAAGGTGCGGGAAAAGGTTGAACTGTTGAAACACCATGCCCACTTCGGTGCGTACCTTGTTGATGTTTTGGGCCTGGTCCAATGGCACGCCATCTACGATCGCCATGCCCGAATCGGGCCCTTCGAGGTGGTTGATGCAGCGCAGCAGGGTGGATTTACCGCTGCCGCTCGGGCCGATGATGACCGCCACTTGTCCGTGGGGGATGTTGACCGAAACATTATCGAGCGCCACGATCTTGCCGTGGTGAAAGCTCTTGCACAGGTTCTGAATCTGGATAATATCGCCTTGCAGCGATGCGCTTGTGGGCGATGCGCCCATTTGATTAGTCGCCATACTGCTCCTTGATCTTGACCGCAGAGACGCAAAGGGACAGAGAAACAGAGCTATAAAAGAATGCGAATACTGCAGAGATAGTATATATCCTCTCTGCCTCTGCGGGTTCTCCCTACCGCTCAAAGCGGGTTTTACTCTCTATGAACTCGACGGCGCGCGACGAGAACAGCGTCAGCACCAGGTAGCACAGCGCCACCAGGATCCAGGTATCAAAGCTCAAAAAGGTGCGCGCCATGTATTCGCGTCCGCGCCGGGTGAGATCGCTCACGGCCAACACCGAAACCAGCGACGAATCCTTCAGCAGCGCCACAAACTCGTTGCCCACCGGCGGCAGAATCACGCGCACGGCTTGCGGCAGCACAATATAGCGCATGGCCTGGATATAGGTCATGCCCAACGAGCGCGCCGCTTCCATCTGCCCGCGATGAATGGATGAAATGCCGGCGCGGAAAATCTCAGAGCCATAGGCCCCGTAACAGATGGTGAACCCCAACACCGACGCGGCGTAGGGGCTGAGCCGTAGCTCGCTGAACCATTTAGCCTGCGGCGCCAACGACGGCGAGGCGGCCAGCAGCGCTTTCGAGATCAGGTCGAACACCTGCGGCAACGCAAACCAGATGAACAACAACTGCACCAGCAGCGGGATGCCACGTATTAATTCGACATAAAGTGAGGCGACGCCATAGATCATCTTGTTGCGCGAAATGCGCCCCAGGCCGCCCAGCAAGCTCACCAGCAGGATGAAACCGAATGACGTAGCTACCAACCGCAACGTCACTAGGATACCGTCATAGATGAATAGCCAGATTTCCAGGTATGGATAGGGCTTGAAATGCACCAGCATCCACACACTGACTGCCACGAGGAACACCAACGCCCACCAGGTAAAGATGGGGCGCTGCGTCTCGCGGCGTAGCATAAACAGCGCGACGAACAACCCCGCCGCGCCCGCCAGCGCCAGCCACCACCCCGCCGCCGGGGCTAGCGCCTGGCGCTGCAACGCCAATAATTGAGCGCTGAAATCGAATTGGTGTTGCCAAGCCAGCCATAGCGCCGCCGGCGCGACCAGCGCCATCCCCGTCAAGATCGGGATGAACCGTTCAGCCAGGCCGTTGGGGCTGCGCCAGGCGGAAAGAACCCAGATCGCCGCCAATAGCGCGATCAACGCCGGCCAGGCTAGGCAAACGATAAAGCCTACGAAATAGAGCGTGAACGGCTTGGCGCGGGCCGCCGCCAGCAACCATCCCAGCCCCGAGCCGTTATGCCCTTCCACCGGCGCCGTCTGAATGGCGACGCTGACGAATTCCTCTTTCAGCGGCGGCTTGGCCTGGGTATAATGCTGGTTGTGGATAAGCGTGGGAAAATCCAACTCGGTGATGGTAGTTGTGAATTGAGTCGTGGCGTGGGTGATGCGCGTGGGGAACATGGGGATGAGATAGGCGATAATGACTAGCAACGCGCTCCCCAGCGCCAGCAACAAATGCCAGTCGAGCCGCTCGGTGCGGCCCAGCCGGTGGCCCACCAAGCGGGCCGTATCATTGAGCACTGCTATACCTCCTTAGCAGTCAGCGGTCAGCTTTCGGCTTTCAGCCAACAGGCTGAAAGCCGAGCACTGACCGCTGACAACTATTCACCCAGATAAGCGGCCTTGACCTGGGGGTTCTCCAGTAGGTCGCGAGCCGAACCTTCGAGCACCACCTTGCCCGTTTCGAGCACATAGCCCCGATTGGCCACCGACAGGGCCATGGCGGCGTTTTGTTCTACCAGCAAGATACTGGTGCCTTGAGCGTTGATGCGCTTGATGATCTCGAAAATCTCTTCCACCAGAATGGGCGCCAGGCCCATTGAAGGCTCATCGAGCAACATCAGTGTGGGCTTGCTCATCATCCCGCGCCCCATAGCGAGCATTTGCTGCTCGCCGCCCGAAAGTGTGCCGCCGTGCTGATTGAGGCGCTCTTTCAAACGCGGAAAGCTGGCGAACACGCGCTCCATACTCTCGGCAATCTCGCGGCTGTCCTTGCGAGTGAAGGCGCCCATCTCTAGGTTCTCGCGCACGGTGAGCTTGCTAAAGATCTGGCGACCTTCGGGTACCTGGCTGATGCCCAATGTCACCGTCTTTTCGGCAGGCACTTTGAGCAGACTCTTGTCCTTGAAGCGGACATCGCCCATCACCGGGCGCAGCAGGCCCGAGATGGTGCGCAAGGTGGTAGATTTCCCTGCGCCGTTGGCCCCGATGAGGGTGACGATCTCACCCTCGTCAATGTGGAACGAAACGCCTTGCAGCGCGCGGATAGCGCCATAGTGGACGTGCAGGTTCTCGGCTTCGAGCAACATTATTCGGCCACCCCCTTTACCAATCTGCGGCCCAGATAGGCCTCGATGACGCGCTCGTTGGCTTGGATATCGCGCGGGGTGCCGCGCGCGATGACCTGGCCGAAATCCATCACCGTAATCCACTCGCAGATGCCCATCACCACGCGCATCTGATGTTCGATGAGCAGGATGGTGAGCTTGAAACGGTCGCGGATGAAATGGATTAACTCCATCAAGTTGACCGTCTCGGACGGGTTCATGCCGGCGGCTGGTTCATCGAGCAGCAGTAAACGCGGCTCGGTGGCCAGGGCGCGAGCGATCTCCAGGCGACGCTGCTCGCCGTAGGGCAAGTTGGATGCTATCTCGAGCTGACGATCTTGCAGGTTGAACACGGCCAGAAAATCTTGGGCGCGCTCGGTGAGTAGGCGCTCGCGCCGCCCAAAGCGACCCAGGCGGCTCATGGCTTCGACCAGGTTATAGCCGGCGTGGGTGTGATAGGCGATGCGCACGTTGTCGAGCACCGTTAGACTTTGGAATAGGCGAATATTCTGGAAAGTACGAGCTACGCCCAACTGAGTGATCTGGTGCGGCGGCAAACCGCCGAGATCGCGTCCATCGAACAAGATGTGGCCCTCGGTAGGTTGATAGATGCCGGTGATGATGTTGAACACGGTGGTCTTGCCCGCGCCGTTGGGGCCGATCAAGCCGTACAACCCGCCCTGGGGTACGGCCATATCGAAATCGGACACGGCGCGCAGACCGCCGAACATGACAGTAAGCTGATTAATATCAAGTATGCGCTGATGCGTGGTCGCAGTGGCCTGGTCGAGCATGTTACGCCTGGCCCTCCTTTCGCGCAGATGGGGACGAGCCGTCGGGGCTGCTGCGATCCGGCACAGGGATATCGCGCGCCGGGGGTAAAGGGGCGCGCAGCCACAACCATTCGGTGCGGCCGAGCAAGCCCTGCTGCCGCAACAGCATCATGGCCAACAGCATGATGGCATAGATCACAAAGCGCCACGAGGGATCCATGTCTTTGGGCAGCGCTACGCGCAGGCCCTCGATCATGCCGGCAAAGACAAACGACGCCAGGATAGTGCCAGTGATGCTGCCTAGCCCGCCGAACACGATGATGATGAGCGGGTCGAACCCTTTGATGACGTTGAACGTGCTGGGGTGCAGGAACCCGTATAAGTGGGCGTATAACCCGCCCGCCAGCCCAGCAAAGAACGCCCCGATGGTGAAAGCCACCGCCTTGACTTGGGCCACATCAATACCCATCGTCTTGGCGGCGATCTCGTCCTCGCGAATCGAGATGATAGCGCGGCCCTGGCTCGAGTGCACCAAGTTGCGCATCAAGAACGTCACCACCACCAGCACGCCGAACACCCAGGCCCAAGTGGTCCACACGGGGATTTCCACCATCCCGCGCGCGCCCTTCATGGTGGGGATGACCGCATCCGAGTTTTGCAGCGCGGTATAAACCATGATCGAAAAGCCCAATGTGGCAATGCCGAAATAGTCCGAACTGAGTCGCAATAGCGGCATACCCACCAGGTAGCCGATCAACGCAGCCAGCAATCCACCGTTCACCAGAGCGATCAAAAAGATGATGTTCTGAGCAATCGTCGCGGGCAATTTGAGCAACGCGCCCAAAGCGACCATCAACACCTTTTGGAGTAGATAGCCGCCGCCCACGCCCACGGCCACGCATACTGCCGCTAACACCACCGAGGTTGCCGCCGTCATGACCTTGTACTCGCTGGGCTTGAGGATATCTTGCAGATTGGTTCGCAGCCAGGTACTCACTTTGCCGATGCGCAACACCTGGGCCGCCAGCAACACGAGGACAATACCCACCTCGCCAGCGATCATCCACGAGAGCGCACCCTGGTTCGAGCCGCTCCACTTGGTGAGATAATCCTTGGTCACCAGCGCCGAGCTGTAGGCGCCGATGGCATAGAAACCGATGTGCCCCAAGCTGAACTGGCCGTTAAAGCCATAGATCAGGTTCAGACCCAGCGCCGAGATGGCGACCAGCGCGCCGAACTGGATGACCTTGTACCAATAGTCGGTGATGACGCCAGTCTTGCTGGTATAAGCCACCACAAAGTAGATGGCCGCCGCTACCAGTATGGTTGGAATCCAGGATGGAAAACGCGATTGTTTAGGCATGTTCGTTTCTCCTAGACCTTTTCCACCTGGGGTTCGCCGAGGATGCCCGTCGGCTTGACCAAAAAGACGATGATGAGGATAAAGAAGGCGAACAGGTCCTTCAAGCGCGATCCGGCGGGCACAAAGCTCACACCCAACACCTCGATCTCCCCCATCAGCAACGAACCGATGAATGCTCCAGGGATGTTGCCGATGACGCCGAGCACCGCCGCTACAAAGGCCTTGAGACCAGGCATGATACCCATCAAGGTCCAGATTTGCGGGAACGCGATGGCATAGAGCACGCCGCCCGCCCCTGCCAGCGCCGCGCCCAGCGCAAAGGTGAACGAAATGATGCCATCTACATTGATGCCCATCAACCGCGCAGCGGGTTTGTCGAGCGCCGTGGCGCGCATGGCCTTGCCGATCTTGGTCTTGTTGACGACATATTGCAGCGTCAACAACAAGAAAAGAGTGACGACAATAATGATGACTGTGATGTTTGTAATCGAAACGCCGGCCACTTGCCACACCGTCACCTCAAAGGGGCGCTTGTAGGTGATGAAATCGGCGCTGAACACGGGCTTCAAGGCGGTAAAGTTCTCGAGGAAGAAAGAAACGCCGATCGCGGTGATGAGGGCAGCGATACGCGGCGCATTGCGCAACGGTTTGTAGGCCACGCGCTCGATCACAATGTTCAGTACAGCGCATACAACCATCGCGAATAAAATAGCTGGGATGAAACCCCAGCCATAGCGCGAAATCGCAAAAAAGCTCGCAAAAGACCCGACCATAAACACGTCGCCGTGGGCAAAGTTGATCAAGCGCACGATGCCATAGACCATCGTGTAACCCAGGGCGCTCAGGGCATAGCCAAAACCCAGTTTGCTCCCATCTACTACTCACTGC
>CAZYPJ010000256.1:0-5632 GCA_964649365.1 uncultured Anaerolineales bacterium
GTCGTGGCCGGAATGGCCCGTCGCCTCCCACACCGCGCCGGGGGGCAGCGATTCGATGAGGAACATCAGGTTGCGCGCTGTGGCGGGCAGCGCCCCGCGTTGGCCCAGCACGAAATTGAACACCAGCGGCTCGGCGATCAACCCTTCGCGGGCGTAGCGCAGCACGTTCTCGATCATCCCCGCTTCAAAGATGGCGCAGCCGGGTTTGACGCCGCGCTCGTTCATCGTGCGTACCCAATAGGCAATATCTTGCGGCGAGTTGACGTAGACGCCCTGGTCGTAATTCACCGAGCCGGGGTTGAGCGAGGCGATCTCGATATCGGCGTGCAGCGCCACGGAGCGATCCGCCGCGTTCATGCCCGTCAAGCCGCCGGTGGAGCCTTCGATGATGATGTCGCACCGCTGGCGGATCAGATCTATCGTGCGGTTGAAGGCGGCCAGGTCTTGGGTGGGAAGGCCCTGCTCGTTGAGCACATGCAGGTGGGCGATGGCTGCGCCCGCCTCGCACGCCAGCGCGACCTCGTCGGCGATCTGCTCGGGCGTACGGGGCAGGTCGGCGTGGGCGGCTAGGACGGGCGCGGGCGCGCCTGGGGCGACGGTGATGATGATGGGGGAATTTGTGGTCATCGGCGTGCTCGTTTCATCAGGATGGGCAGCAACAGCCGGCGCGGCGTGGCGGTGCGGGTGCGAGTGCGCGTCGGCGTGCGCGTGACGGTGGGCGTGGTCGTCGCCGTCGGCGTGACGGACGGCGTCCGCGTGATGGTGGCCGGCGGCGCGGGGGGTAGGGGGGGGGCGGGGGGGTTGGTGGGCGCGGGCGGAACGGTGGGGATGGGCGTGGGCGGCGGCTCCTCTAGCCAGGTTCTGTCATAGACGGTGATGGGCTTTTCGCCGTCGCTCTTCAGACGGGCGTGGTGGATAATTAGCACTGGCTCATGCTCGTATGCGCGAACAGTCATAGTAAAAATACGAGTCGCGCCGGGCGCCAAATCCCCCAAGTTGACGACAGCCCATGCGCCATAATACGCGAATGGTTCAGAGCACGTGATCACTTGATTGAGATGCCCCAAACTGCTCACGACAGTGTGGTACGCGATGCTTGTCGCTACGCGCGTGATCTGAATGGTGTAATCCCAATCCTGGTCAGCGCGCCATGCGTCACGTCCGTCCGTCAAGGTCAACTCGGTGGCTGCCTGGATCGTGAACTGCCCCTCTTCGGAGAACGCGCCTCCGGCATAGGCAGCATCTATCGCCTGTACGCTCCAGTAGTATGTGCCGGTGGGCAGCGTAAGCGTGGCCGTCACCCCATATTGGGTGTTGCCGATGGCGGGTAGCCTGCGCTGGCCATCCACGCCCGCCATTGGCGCAGTGATTTCGCATCCGCCGGGCGTCGTACCGACGCGCAGGTTATAGGTGAGACCAAGAGCGGGAGTGTGGTCATCGGTAGCCGCATCCCAACTGAGAATCACCGTGCGATCCTGGCTCGACGCGCCCAGACCCGTGGGGGCGCTGGGCGGCGCATTGGGTACAGCAATGTCGTTGCGATAGAGGCGCGTCAGGCGCGAATTGTCCGCCGCGACGCCGTTGATCGCCAAGTCGAGGTCGCTGTCGCCGTCATAGTCGCCCCAGGCCAACGATCCCCAGCCCACGCCGGGTAGCCCGGCTTCGATATCGGTGAATACGCCGGCGTCATTGCGATAGATGCGAGTAGTTGGTTGCCATTCATCCGCAACGCCCATGAGAGCTAGGTCAAGATCGCCGTCGTTGTCATAATCGCCCCAGGCCATACAAGCCTCGCCGACTATCGCCAGGTTGGCATGGATATCAGTAAACACGCCGTCATCGTTACGGAAAATGCTGGTAACGCCGCCCTGGTCGTAGCCGGTGATAGCTAAATCAGGATCGCCATCCTGATCATAATCACCCCATGCCACAAAGCTCATGTTCAAGCCATAACCGAACGGAACACCAATAGAGCGAAAGTCGTCCACGTCATTGCGATAGATGCGAGTGACCCCCGATCCGCCAAGGATGATATCGAGGTCGCCATCACTGTCATAGTCGGCAGGCCAAGAGCCGCTGGCATAGGGAGCGACGAGATCTACCCATGCCACATACGAGTCTATGTTGATCCAAATTCGGGTCGAGTTCTCATCAGTTTGGAGAAGATCGAGATCGCCGTCGCTATCCAAGTCGCCCCACGCGGCTGTGCCATAGACCCAAATGCCGATGTTTTGGTCTATTCGGACAAACTCGTCCTCGTCGTTTCGATAGAGCACGGCGCTCATATCCCTGGGATCGTTCCACCATCCGCTCAGCACCACATCGAGATCGGCGTCATTATCATAGTCACCCCAGGCCCACACGCCGCGCCATGCGCCGGGAAAGCCCGCTTCGATGTCGTGGAACGCGCCGGCGTCGTTGCGATAGATGCGCGAGAGTCTGGTTCCGTCCTCCGTCACACCAGCCAGCGCCAGATCGGGATCGCCGTCATTGTCGTAATCGGCCCAGGCCAACGAACCCTCGCCGACTCCCGGCAACTCGATCCCCGAATCCACAAACCCGCCCTCGGCCCGCGCGCCCAGGGGCGCCGCCAGCCAGAGCAGGCCCGCGCAGAACAACACAAGGCCGATCCAACCCACGGGGCCGCGACGCAACATGATAGATTGCCCTCCTCTATTGCGCTTTTCCCCCCCGTAGGATGCATGATACCGGCAAAGGGGGAGCCAAGTCAAACGCGAAAAACGACACATGCGCGCCACATCATGTTCGCAAACCCCACTTCGCTCCCACGAGCGTCGCCCCGATCCCTCCACCGGCCCCCCGGCCAGGGCAAAACTATCCACTTGGGTAGCGCGGCGCGGCGCGGGCGGGTGTAACATCAGGGCAGCGAGGGAACTTTTTCCTTAACAATTCAGTCTATGAGATGCTACATAATGATAAATCGGGCCTGCGTACAGGCCCGTGGGAGATGATCGTATGAAAGGCTTGGTTTGGTTTCTAGCAGGATGCGCAGTCACGGCGTTGATTGTGGCGTTGGCGTTGGGCCGGGGGCCGCTGCCCGGCGTGGTCAGCGGCGCCGGGCAGACGCCGACGGTTCGCCCCACGCGCACAGCCACGCCCATGGTCGCCGCGACGGCTCAACCTTCGGCCACGCCGAACCCGCAGCCCAGCGCCGCAACGGCGACGTTCGCGCTCGTTTGGGAGCGCGAAGGCGGGATCGCCGGCTTTTGCGACCGGCTGACCCTGGGCGGCGATAACAACGCGCAATACGGGCGTTGCGCCGAGGGCTTGCGCGCGGGGCAGCTCACCAGCGAGGAATATACCCGCTACCTGGGCTATGTGGCGCGCTACACCTCGTTCGAGGTAGCGGGGCAGAGCAACCCGGGCGGCCCCGATAACATGACCATCCGCTTGCGCCTGGCGGGGCGGGGAGCGCGCGCCGCCAACGACGCCGAGCGCGCCGAGTTGGCCGCCTGGGCGCAAGAGGTCTATACCCGCCTGACACAAGATGAAACCCGCGCCGGCGCCATCGCCTGGGCCAAGGCCGACCTGGCCGGGCGGCTGGGCGTGAGCGCCGAGGCAGTGCGCGAGGCGGCAGTCGAGGCCGTCAACTGGCCCGACGCCTGCCTGGGGGTCGCCGCGCCGGGCGCCTATTGCGCCCAGGTAGTGACGCCTGGCTACCGCGTGATCTTGGAGGCGGGCGGCGTGGCCTATGAATATCACACCGACCAGCGCGGCGCGGCGCGCCTAGCGGGGCAACACACGGCGGCCGGCCAGCCCACCACGACGGCGGCGCCGGCCGCCACCACGGCGCCGACCAGCGCGCCGACGGCTCGCCCGCAGCCGACGGCCACGAACCGTCCGGCGCCGACTGCGACGGCCATTGTCGCGCAGCCCACGCCACGCCGCGTCCCTACGTCGGCCTGGCTGGGCGAATACTATGCCAACGAAACCTTGAGCGGCGCGCCGGCGTTGGTGCGCCAGGACAAGAACCAGCGTTTTGACTGGGGCTACAACGCCCCCGCCGCCTGGCTGCCCACCTAACATTACTCGCTGCGCTGGTCGCGCCGGGTGCAGTTCAGCGCGGGGAACTATCACTTTATCGTGCGCGCCGACGACGGCATCCGCGTGTGGGTGGCGGGCAACCTGGTGATTGACCATTGGGGCGGCGGTTATGTCGAGACGATGGCCAAGCAGCACGTCGAAAAGGGCGAGCACGAGATCGTGGTGGAATACTATGAGCGCGAAGGCGTGGCGCAGGCGCGGCTGACGTGGGAGAAACTATCCGACGCGAAACCCTCGCGCACGCCGACCCCCTCGCCCACCGCAACGCGGACGCCGACGCCGACGGCCACCTCGACGCCGACGTTCACGCCGACGGCCACCTCGACGCCGACGTTCACGCCGACGGCCACGGCGACGCCCGCCCCACCCCGCGCCACGCCCACCTGGACGGCCCTGCCGCCCACACCGACGGCGTCGGCCACAGCGACCCTCACTGTGGCGCCGACGACCGAGCCGACGCCGACCTGGACGGCGCAGCCCGCTACGCCGACGGCCTCGGCTACGGTGGAAACATCGGCCACGCCGACCGACGCCCCGACGACGGAGCCGAGCGCGACTTGGACGGCGCAGCCCGCTGCGCCGACGCCGACCTGGACGTTGGCGGCTTTGACCTCGACGCCGACGATGACGTTGACGCCGGTTACGGCGTTGACGCCCACCGGAACGCTCACCGCAACGGCGACGCTCACCGTCACCGTGACGGGCACGCCCCCCACGGCCACGCCCACCTTCCCGGCCATCCCGCGCCCCGGGCGCCCGGCGACGCCATCTGCGCCGTGGCGCTGGCAGCGCCTCCAATAGGCGCGACAAAACGAGGCCCCGAGATCACACTCGGGGCCTCGACTTGTTGATCTGGGCATGACTTTCTAAACGCCTCGGCGCCCACAAGGGGCGCAACTACGGTAGTATGGCGCTTTGTGCGCGCGACTACGGTTGTATAGCGCCTTGCGCGCGCGACGCGGCGTTTAGCATCTTGTGCTCGGATTAGTATTTCTGCGCCAGCGCAGATAGGCAAACAGATTTGTCGGCGCCTCAATCCTGTAAATCTTGTGAACCCTGTCCAGCCTACCGCGCCGCGCCCGGCCCCTGGCGGCGGCGGCCAAAGGGGAGGCCGAACGGCTCCTCAAAGGGCCGGAAGGGAACCAGCGCGGCGATCTCGTCGAGCCGGGCCAACACTTCGGCGGGGAGCGGCCCCTTTTCCACGGCGCGGACGTTGGCCTCGACCTCGGCCACGCTGCGCGCACCCATCAGCGTGCACGAGACGGCGGGGTTGGAGAGCACAAAGCGCAACCCGGCCTCGGCCAAATCCATGCCGATCTCGTCGAGATAGGCGTACAGGCGTTTATACTGCTCGCGGCGCGGCGGCGACATCCACGGCGCGCCGTGGGCGATCTCGTCGTCATAGCGGCGGGCCAGCGCCCCTTGTTGCAGCGGCGAGCCGATGATGATCCCCATCCCCTGTGCGACGGCGGCGGGGATCACGGCGATGGTCGCCTCGCGCCAGAGGAGGCTATAGTTGAAGGCGGTCAACACCACATCGTACATCCCTGTGGCGATGATCGGCGGC
>CAZYPJ010000256.1:5642-6161 GCA_964649365.1 uncultured Anaerolineales bacterium
GGCAATTCGTAGGCGGTTGTGCCGCCCAAGCCGGTAAAGCGGATGATCCCCTCGGATTTGAGATCGGCCAACAACTCGCACACCGGCCCCCAATAGCGTTCCTTGTCGGAGAACCAATCGAACTGGCCGGGGCGGTCGGGTTCGTGGATCATCAAGATGTCCACGCGGTCGCGGCGCAGCGTCGCCAGGCTGGTCTCGACCATGCGGCGCAGCTCGCCCTTGTCCTGCGCGTTGAACGGCAGCGCGCCGCTCTCCGTCCAGCGCGCCGAGAGCTTGGTGGAAAGGATATAAGGCTGGGTCGCGTCGGCCAGAGCCTCGCCCAGGGCGGCCTCGCTATCGAGGTAGCTGGGGGCCGTATCCACATAGTTGACGCCCAGCTCCAGCGCGCGGCGCACAGCGCGGCGCGCCTCGTCGCGCTCGGCGCCCAACCGCGAGACGAACAACCCGCCCATGGCGAGTTCGCTCACCTGCAAGCCGGTTTTTCCTAATGGACGGTATTTCATCGTTCCTCCTGGCATG
>CAZYPJ010000257.1:0-6054 GCA_964649365.1 uncultured Anaerolineales bacterium
TGATCTCTTCCACGGTGCTGGTGATCTGGCTGACGGCGCTGGCCTGCTCGCGGGTCGTCGCCGCCATCTGGGTCGAACTGGCCAAGATTTGGGATGTGGAGCTGCCGATGTTGGCGGCGCCCTCTTGCAGTTGCAGGGTTATGCCGCGCAGGCTCTCCACCATGTTGTTGATGGATTGGCCCAACAGGGCGTAATCGCCCCGGAAGTTACCGTTGACGCGCACCATCAGGTCGCCGCGCGCCACCTGCGCCAACGTCGCGCCCGCCTCGTTGATCGGCGCCACCACCGCGTCGAGCGTCGCATTCACCGCCTCGACGATCTTGCGGCAATCGCCCTGGTGCTTGGAGGCGTCGCCGCGCGCCTTGAGGTTGCCCGCCAGGGCGGCGGCGCTCAACGCCTGCATATCGGTCACCATGCTGTTCAGGGTTTCGAGCATGGCGGTGAACGCCGGCATCAGGCGGTCGTTCTCCGAGCGGCGCTGTACCCGCCGGTACTCTTCCAGGTCGCTGAGATCGCCCACGGCAATGTGCTCCGCCGTAGCCAGGATGCGCAACAAGCGCGCACGCACGGCGTTGACGGCCTCGCCCACCTGGGCATAGACGCCCTGGCTGCGGCCCTCCACCTGGCGCGTCAGGTCATTCACGGCCATGCGCTGCAGCACAGCGTTGGCCTCCACCAAGCCGCCCAGGCCGTCAATGCAACGGTTGATATTGTTCTTGATCTCGTTGAAATCGCCGTTGTAGGCGTCGGTGATCTTGGCCGGCACATCGCCGTTGCCGATGCGCTCGATGTACTCCGCCGCCACGTTCAGCGGGCCGATCACGGCGTCGAGCGTGGCGTTGACCCCTTCGATGATGGCGCGGTAATCGCCGTGGTGCTTGGTCGCGTCGGCGCGCGTGTCGAGCTTGCCCGCCACGGCGCTCTGCGTCAGCATCTTGGCGTCGGCGATCAACGCATTGATGGCGCCAATACAGGTGTTGAGGTTGTTCACGATCTCGTTGAAATCGCCATAGTAGGCGCCGGTGATCCGTTCGGGAATGTCGCCGCGCGCGATGCGCTCGACGTATTCCGCCGCCATGTTCAGCGGGCCGGTGATGGCGTCGAGGGTGTCATTGAGGCCCTGCACGATCTCGCGGTAGCTGCCTTCAAACTGGGTCGCATCGCCGCGCGCATCGAGCTGGCCGCGCACCGCCGCCTGGGTCAATCGCTGCGCCTCGGTCAGCACCCCTTGGATGCTATCGCGCATGGTGGTCATCGCTTCGCCCAATGTATCCATCGCCGAGGCCATGGGGATCTCGACCGCCACATCGCCGCGTGCGATGGCCTCCGCCGCCTCAACCTTGCCGCGCAGGGTGATCTGCATCTGGCGGAAGGTCTCGGCCAGTTGGCCTACTTCGTCGTTGGTCTGAAGCTGTACCTGCTGGCCCAGGTCGCCCAGGGCGATCACCTGCGCCACATCGGTAAGCTGCTTGATCGGCCTGGCGATGCTATTGGAAATGGCCAACCCTCCCAGGATTGCGAACGCCATGCCCAGCAGCGCCACCCCCGCCGACCAATACACCGCGTTGGTGAAGGCCCGGTCGCCGGCGGCGTCGGCGGCCTCGGCGGCGCCCTGATTGATCGCGATCAAGCGGGCGACGGATTCGCTGGCGGCCCGGCGCGCATCCGAGAGCGCGCCGCCCTCGCGGAGCGCCTCCACCGCCGCCGATTCTTCGCCCGCGACGGCCAAAGACACGCAAACGCCGATCTGGTCCATATAGGCATCCAGCAGCTTTTCCAGGCGCGCGAATTCGGTTTTTTCCTCGGCGCTCATTGTCTTGAGCCGATATTGGTCGAGTTGCTCGCTGATCTTGGCCTGGTCCGCCGCGATTTCGGCGCCGAGCGACTCGCGCTCTTCGCTGACGAACACATACTTGAACACGTCGCCGCGCATTTTCATCAAGGCTGTATCCACAAGACCCAATTGCTGGGTGGGTAAGAGACCATCGTGATACATGGCAGCCTGGCCGTCGCTGAGGTTTCTCATACCGTTGTAACCCACCGCCGCCGTCGCTGCCAACAAAAGCGCTACAATCATGAAACCGCCGATCAATTTGGTGTTCATTCTGATATTGCTCAGAAATCGCATCTTGGTAATTCCCTTTGTATTTCACGGTTTCATCCAAGCCCCCCCAGATTTGGATGTCGGCCAATACGACAAGTTTGTGCGTTGCTACCCCACCGCCCAACCGCGCTGTTGAGTCACACCTCCCTTCTGTGTGTGATGGCAAACTCGCAAGGGCGACGTGTACGCTCATCCCGCTCGACGCGGGGCGCCATCGCCTAGGCCAATGCCCTCATAAGAGCGCAAAACGTAAATATGCCGATTGCAAGTTAGAATAGAGGCCACGATCCGATGCCACGTATTCACGCCATACATACGTAAGATAGCACCTTCTATGGAGCGCCGGCGTATAATTTGCGTCAAAATACAGAAAACATCATTGTTATCCCGCACCGCTGCAACCCGAAACGTAAGCAAGTGGTAAAACTAGAGCGGCCGGAGCGCCAACACTTTGCTCGCGTCACGCTCGCCGCCTGGAAGGCGGCGCTCCCGTCGCCGCACAAACGAAAGCGAGGCGTTCCCCCCAAAGGGAACGCCCCGCCCAATAATACGGCCTGGAGCTAGAGACTAAGCCGCGATCTTTTGGAACAACTGCCCCGCGTTGGTGACGCGCCTGAACAGCGGCTCCATCTCGGGCGGCAGTTTTTGGGTCTGCTCGGTGACGAGATAGCCCTCGGGCGAAAGCGCTTGGTGGAACATGCGCAGCACCTCCAGGCGCGCCTCGGGCGCAAAGTGCAGCAGCACATTTTTGCACATGACCATATCCAGCCCGTCGCGGATGGGCTGGAGCGAGAGCAGATCGTGCCGCTTGTAGCGCACCGCCCGCCGCACCTCCTCGCTAATACGAAAGCGGGCCAAGCTGCCGTCCTCGCCGCTGTTGGCCGCGTCGGCGCCTTCTTGGGGCGTGAAATAACGCTCGAACAGCTCGCGCGGAATACGCTGCAACTCTTTGTAGGGGTATACCCCGTTGCCGATGACCTCGCCGAACAGGTTGCTTTCGTCAATATCGGTGGCGTGGATCACCACATTGCGAAACATAAAGTGGCCCATATGTTCGCGGATGGTGATCGCTAACGAGTACGGCTCTGGGCCATGGGCGCAGCCGGCATCCCACACGTTGATGTGACGGCGGCGCTTGAGCTCGGGCAAGATATGCTCGGCGATCAGGTCGAGCGTCTGGCCGTCGCGAAAGAAATAGGTGAACGCCACGTCAGGCGACCTCCTCGTTCACGATGATGCGATCCTCGGCGAGCAGGTTCTCTAGGTTGAGGATGATGAGCATGTCTTTGGTCACACCCTCGACATATTCCTCTTTGACGCCGGCGTGGGCCGATAGCGACGACTTGATGTGGCTTAGCGGCACGTTGGTGGCGCCGATGACGTCATCGGCCAGGATGCCCACTTCCAGCCCGGCGGCGTTGACCAGGATCACCTTGGTCTGCGGGGTAATCTCTTTTTTGGCGACGCCAAAGAACTGGCGGATATCAATGACCGAGTAGATGGCCCCGCGAATGTTGATGACGCCCACCACGAAATTGGGCGTGCAAGGCACTTTGCTCAGGTTGTTAAGCGGTTGGATCTCGCGCACGTAATCGGTTGAGATGCCATAGCGCTCATTGGCCAGGGAGAACACCAGCACTTGCCGCGTCTCGTCGGTGGAGGCGGTGGTGACGCGGGCCAGCGCCTTGGCGCGCTCTTCCAGGATCGCCTTGATCTTTTCGGGCGGCAGCGAGCCGTCGGCGGTGAACTGCCGCACGACGGCGGCCACTTCGGGGTTTTCGGCCTGGGCCGGCTGCGTCGCTTTGCCGTTGGAGCCGTTGCGGGCCGCCGCGCCATTCTTGCCGTTGAAGCCGTTCTTGTTTGCGCCGTTCTTGCCGTTCTGCTTGATCGTCTTGGAATCCATCGTTTACTCCTAGCTTTTCAGCATCATCTCGACCAGGGCCATCAAGCGGCCCACGACCATGCCGTCGCCTTCGGGCACCAGCTCATCTCTGGGCCGCCCCGCTAATAGGCGTTGCGCGTTGCGCAACGATCTCTGCGCCAACTCCTTCTGCCCCAACTGCATATAGAGGTTCGCCAGGGTATAGTGCCCCAACGCGAACGTTGGATCCAGATAGAGCGTCTTTTTCAACGCCTCGATGGCCTTGTCGGTGAAACCGTTGCCCTGATAGACCATCGAAAGCGTAAAGTACGGTTCGGGGTGCAGCTTGTCGCGCTCGATAGCTTTTTCGCACCACTGCTGCGCCTGCTCCAGGTTGCCCTGGTTGGCGTAAATCTTGCCCAGCGTATAGTAGGTGGGCACGTGGTCGGGGTTGCGGTCGAGCTTTTCATAGAGCTTTTTCAGCGCCTCGTCGGCCCGGCCCTGGGCCAATAGGTCGAGCGCCGTCTCGAACGGATCTATCGGCTTGGGCGGTTCGGGCGGCGGCGCTTTGGGCGCAAACGGGCCGGAAGCGCTGTGAGCAGACTCGCCGTTGATCGGAGCGCTGCTACCGGCGGCGCCGTTGCCGGCAGGTCGCTGCACCAACTCGGGCGCGGCGGGGTCCACCGTAAAGGGCCACTGCTTCATCCACTCTAGCGGGGCGGGCTTGGGTTCTTTGGTCGTCACCCGCCGATAGACCACCGTGCCCGGCAAGCTGCTCGACAGATAACTCTGGTAGGTGACCAGGTTCGGCTCGGACGAGCCGGGGATCAGCCAGCCGCCCTCCACCAGCGATTGGTAGAACTTGTCCACCACCCGTTGGGTAACTTCGGGGGTGAAATAGATCGTCACGTTGCGGCAAAGGATGATATCCATGCCGTGCGTGCCGTTCAACAACGAAGGATAGCTATCCTCGACCAAGTTGAGATAGTCGAACGTCACCATGCGCTTGATGGATTCATCAATTGCATACGAGCGTTGACCGTCGTAGTGAAAATACTGCTCCTGGATGCGCTTTTCGACGCCCCGGAACGACCAAGAGCCATAGACCCCCTCGCGGGCCTTTTGCAGCGAGTAACGGTTGATATCGGTGGCCAAAATGAGCACGTTCCAGCTCGCCAGGTCGGGGATCAGCTCTTTGAGTAGGATCGCCACGGAATACGGCTCTTCGCCGGTGGAGCAGCCGGCGCTCCAAATGCGGATGCGGCGGCTGCCATAGCGGCGCTGTTCGATGATTTCGGGCAAGATATGGTTGGCCAGCGCGTCGAAATGGGTCTTGTTGCGAAAGAAATAGGTTTCGCCGATGGTCAACTCGCCCACCAGCGCATCCCATTCGCGGCTGCTGGAAGGGCTGACGCGCAGCAATTCATAGTATTCGTCGAGCGAATGGCAGCATGAGGTCGCTTGCATAGCTTGCGCCACGCCGCGCTCGATAGCTTGACGCTTGTCATCGGCAAAGTGCAGGCCGCTGCGATCGTGAATCAAGCGGCGAAAACGGTCGAATTGCAGTTCCGTCCACACGAATTCCAGAGTTGCCATCATAACCACCCATCTATCTCTAACATGCGCCGTAGCAAAACTATCGAACTTGCGCGCCAGCGCCCACAAGGGGCGCAGCTACGAACCCTGGCCGGGGCGCATCCGGCACCCACGGGGGGCGCGGCGACCCATCACGGCCAGGCGTCAGGAGGGCTGGCTAACCACCATATCTTCGACCAGCCGCTTGAGCCGCTGTTGCAGCGCGGTCATCTCGCTCACCACCTCATCGCGGCGGCGGCCCTTGACCAGACTCAGCAGCTTTTCCAGGTCGAGGATGAGCAGCATCTTGTCGCCCAGCTTGCCGACGGCGGTCATGTACTCGGCCATCTCGGGCATGATCCCTTCGGGCGGCTCTAGGGCGCTGCCGGGCAACACCAAGACCTCACGCACGCCATCCACGATCAGCCCCACCATCCGTTCGCCCGAACGGGCGAAGAGCAGGTGGTCGTTGAGGCTGTAGGGCTTGACGGCCAGGAGGAACAGACGCCGCAAG
>CAZYPJ010000258.1:0-6050 GCA_964649365.1 uncultured Anaerolineales bacterium
GCGCGCCGCTGAGCAGCGACCCCGTCCCCATCGCCAGGCCCATTCCCAGGGCCGAAAACACCCCCTGGGCGGTGGCGCCCATGCCAGGCGGGGCCATCTCGTGGCAATAGGCCACGCCCGCCGTCCACATGGCCGAAAACGATAGCCCCGTGGCGAGCTGCACGATCACCACCGGCCAGGGTACGCGCAGCAGCGATAGCCCCACGAACATCAACATCGAAAGCAGCAGCCCCAGCGTCAACAGCCCCCGCGCGCCGAAACGCCGCAGCAGGCGGGCGCTGAAAAAGAAGCTGGGCAGCTCGCCCACCGACGACATGGTGAGCGAGAACCCCAATAGGGTTTTCTCCGCGCCGAGCGTCTGCAAGTGCAGGAAGAGAAAGCTGGAGGCCGAGCGGCACATCATCCCCAGGCCCACCACCGCCACGAACAGCATCCAGGGGCGGTTGGTCACCAACTGGCGAAAGCCCTGCCAAAAGGGAGCGCTCAGCTTGGCGTGGCGGATGGGCAGGCGGGCGGCGGCCAGCCACGTGCCCGCCATCACCAGGGCAAAACCGTAAAAGATCACCCCTAGCCCTACGCGCTCGGCGACCCAGCCCATCAGCGGGGCGATGAGGCCCCAGCCGACCGATCCCCACAGGCGTTGGCGGCCGTACTCGGCGCTGCGGTCGCCCAAGCTCGCCACCACCGATTGATCGGCCATAGACATGACGGGGGCCAGCGCAAAGGAATAGAGCGCCACCGCCGCCAATAGCAGCGCAAAGGTGTGTACCTGCGCCATCAGCAGCACCGCCGCCATCACCCCGCCGATGGCGATCAGCATCAGGCGTTTGTGCTGGCTGGCGGCGTCGGCCAGGCCCGACCAGAGCGGCCCGCTCACCAGGCCCATCAGCGGCCCCAGGCCCGATAGCACGCCGATTTGCGCGCCCGTCAGGCCCATCGCGTTGTAATAGAGCGAGAGGTAGGGCATCAGGCAAGCCAGCGCGCCAAAGTAGAAAAAGTAGAACGCTTTTGCAGCAAACATAGGAGGCATCCATTCCAGAAAGATTCCCACCAGGGTAGGGGCTGAGCGTAGGTTGCGCGGGGTGCTCCTTTCGCCAGGGCAAACGCAATCTCGCGCTGACCTCACCCCCAGCCCCATAGGCGGTAACTTGAGGGTTTGCTAGAGCCGCCAGCCGCTGAAGCGGGCAGGCTACGACTACGAAGCCGACCTTCGTCGGCTGAAAATGTACATAATGATGCGTTTTCAGCCCGCGAGGGCGGGCTTTGTAACCGTAGCCTGCCCGCTTTAGCGGCAGGCGGCTCTCAGACGCCCCCCAAGTTAACGCCTATGATGGGGTTGGGGGTGAGGTTAATGCGAACATGCCTTTATCCTGTTCCTTTCGCTTGACAGGGCGAGGCGAACCGATTACTTTGCACTGGATTTTGCCATCAGGGCTGACGGATAGCTTATGCGGAACGGTGGTTTTCGCAAATAGCGGCTCCGTGGGGCGGCGTTCGATCCGGTTGAGGAGGCGATGCATGAATCCGAACAACGGCATCGGTTCGGAAGCGGCCAAAGCTTTGGTTCGCAACTATTTCCAGCGGCTGCTCAATGAGCGCGACCTGTCGGTGTGCGACGAGCGACTATCCAGCGACTATATAGACCACGACGCCGCCCCGGATACGCCCCCAGGCCCAGCGAGCATCAAGGCGTTCGTCGCGCATTTCTTGCACGAATACCCCGATATGCGCATCGAGATCGAGGACATCCTGGCCGAGGGGGATCGCGTAGCGGCGCGGATCGTGTGGCGCGGCAGCCATAGGGCGTCGGGAGAGCCGTACCACCAGATGGGGATCATCATTCTGCGGCTCGACACCCAGGGCCGCATCGCCGAGCGCTGGTCGGCCTACAAACCGCTTTAGAACTGGCCACGAATTGCACGAATGAACACGAATACGGAAAGGGATTTTCAATACAGCATACACGGAATAAACGGAACACACGGAATGGTATTTTTAACACGGAATACACGGAAATAACGGAAAACACGGAAAGGGACGAATTATATGATTTTTTAGATATTCCGTGTTAAAAGTCTTCCTTCCGTGTATTCCGTTTATTCCGTGTTAAAAATACCATTCCGTGTGTTCCGTTTATTCTTTTTTAGAAATACCCTCTCCGCGCCTCTATGGTGAATCCTAGACGAATTCGCGGATGGCGTCGAGGCTGGCGCCCATCGAGGCGTCGGCGTTGCGCTCGACGATGACGTCAATCACGGCTGGCTTGCCCGACGCTTCAGCGCGCTGGAAGGCGGCGCGGAGGTCTTCGGGGCGCGTGACGCGCTCGCCATAGGCCCCAAACGACTCGGCCAGCTTGACGAAATCTACCCCCAAGCCGTCATAGCTCAAATCCACGCCGTACTCGTACTCGTAGGCGTAACGCTGGTTCTGGCGGATCAGGCTGAGGTAGCCATTGTTGACCACGATGGTGATGACGGGGATCTTGAACTGGCAGGCCATAGCCAGTTCCTCGATCATAAAGCCGAAACCGCCGTCGCCCATCACGGCCACGCAGGTGGCGTCGGGGCGGGCGATCTTGGCGCCGATGGCGGCGGGCAGGTCGTAGCCCAACGTGCCGGCCCCGCCAGAGGCCAGATAGGTGCGCGGGCTGGCCACCTGCTGGAACTGGCCCGACCAAATCTGCGTCAGCCCGCAGCCGGTGGTGAAAATCGCTTCGCTTTTGCGCGCGGGGTCGCCGAAATAGGCGTTCATCTCTTCATACACACGCTGCGGCTTGATGGGAACCTGGTCATAGTGCGTCTTGCGCGCCATACGGGCGCGATCCTCTGGGATGGAGGCGACGCGGCCCGTGGGCGTGCGCTTACCCGTGCGGCGTTTGGCCTCGGCCAGCAGCGCGTCGAGCGCCAGCCCGGCGTCGGCCACGATCCCCAAGCTAGTGGGCACGATCCGCCCAATGTGCGAGGGTTCGATGTTGATGTGGATGAACTGCCGCCCCTTGGTATAGACATCGAGCTTGCCGGTGTGGCGGTCGCCAAAGCGGCAGCCTACGCCCAAGACGAGGTCCGACCCCAGGAAGAATTGGTTGCCGAAGGGCGAACCGACCTGGATGCCGATGTGCCCCACGTGCAGCGGGTGGTTGGCGGCGATGCCGCCTGTGCCCTGGTAGGTGGTGATGACGGGCAAGGCCAAGTATTCGGCGAACTCGACGAATTTGTTTGACGCCTCGGCCAAGAGCACGCCCCCGCCCAAGATCAGCACGGGGTTCTGCGCCGCAAGCAGCATGTCAATCGCGCGGGCGATCTGCCCCTGGTCGGGCGCGGGTTTGTGCACTGGGATGGGCGCGTCGAGCGCGGGGTCGTAGGGGATGTCGGCCATTTGCACATCGAGCGGCAGGTCAATCAGCACCGGCCCGGGGCGACCCTCGCGGGCCGTCCAGAACGCCTGGCGCATGATGGCGGGGACCTGGTTCGGCTCGGTGATGCACCAGGTGGCCTTGGCCACCGTCTTGCAGATCGTGGCGATGTCCACGCATTGGAAGGCTTCTTTGCCCAGTTGGGCGCGCACGTTCTGGCCGGTGATGGCGATCAGCGGCATGGAGTCAATCTGCGCGGTGTAGAGGCCCAGGAATTCATAGACGGGGTTGATGGCCGCGCCCGGGATACCAAAGGCGGCCGCGATCCCCTCGCTTTCCAGGATACGCACAACTACTTCGGCGACGCGCATGGATACCTACCTCCAGCAGGGGTTGGGGACGTATTGGGTTCATTTTAGCCCGAATGGGGGCGGGGCGCAAGTGCAAAGGACGAGGAAACTGTGGAGCAGGCGCAGATTCTAATGGCATCGTAAGGCGTGTCCTTGATTCCCCTTGCGGCGCGCATTATAATGATTCCAGCGTTATTTCGTGGTGGGCGCAACCTTCCGGGAGAAACGACATGAACGCCATCATCATCTATTGGTCGCAGGGCGGCAACACCGCTCAGGTGGCCGAGGCCATCCGCGCGGGCCTGGCCGACGCCGGCGCCAGCGTCACACTTGAAAAAGTAAGCGAAGCGGGCGACGCCGATTGGTACGCCTACGACCTGGTCTGCATCGGCTTTCCATCGTACCAATGGAGCCCGCCCAAGCCGATGGACGACTATCTCAAGAGCCGCTTCGCGGCCTACCGCAAGCAGGGCCGCGTCCAGGTCGGTGCGCCCGCCCTGGCCGGCAAGAACGCGCTGATCTTTTGCACCTTCTCGGGCCAGCACACTGGCCTGCGCGAGGCGACCCCCGCCACGCTCTACGCCGGCCAGTTTTTCGAGCACCTGGGCTTTACCGTACTGGATACGTGGCACATCGTGGGGCGCTACCACGGCAACGAGGAGGCCAACACCCTGGGGCGGATGGGCGATATCCGCGACCGGCCCAACGAGGCTGACCTGCGCCAGGCGCGGGCCGACGCGGCCCGCTTGGCGGTTGCTTTGCGCAGCGCTTGATTTGTAGCCGTTGTTTGTGTTATGATGAGCTTGACGGCCGAACATGGATCGCCGATGGCTGACGGCTCCGAAAGGAAGGGACGCACTATGAAGCGAGCGATGGGCTTGGCTTTGGCGTTGTGGTTGATCCTGGGTATGACGGCGAGCGCCCAGACCAAGGCGTGGACCTCGGGCATTTTCATCAAGAACCTGGACGCCGACCACGAAAACACCGTGACGCTCGTGTTCTATTGGGCGCAGGGCTACGGTCCAACGGGCCGCCCCGTGGCGACGCTCACCAAGACGCTCGCGCCCAACCGCGCCGGAGAGATGAGCTATTGGTCGCTCTACACCGACGATGTGGGCGAACTGCCCGATAATTTCGTCGGCTCGGCGGTAGCCATGGCGCAGTATCCCATCGCCACCAACCTCAACACCCAGCTCCCGCCGCAAAAAACCGGCGCCACGCCCGATAACCCCGTCCGCGTGGGCACGAGCACCGGCGCCTCGGCGCCGTCCAAGATGCTCTATCTCACCCAGGTGATGAAGCAGGCCGGCAACGACAGGGTGGGCTATTTCAACTCGTACATCGCCGTGCAGAATACCTCCGCCGCCGAGACGGCCAACGTCGAGGTGCGGTTCTACAACCACGGCGACTGCGCCGAGGTGGTCGCCGCCCGCGAGATGGCCGCTATTCCGCCCTTTGCCACCCACATTTTTCACCAGGGCCTGACCGACGCCCTGCCCGTCGGGTGGCAAGGCTCGGCGGTGCTGACGAGCGACCAGCCGGTGGTGGGCGGCGTCAATTTCTTTAACGACGCTTCCGACACCAAAAAGGCCCAGTTCAACAGTTATGACGGCTTTGGCGTGGGGGCGCGTAAAATTTACGTGCCGCGTTTGGCGCTGGGCGCGGGCGATTATCAAAGCGGCCTGACGGTGATGAAGGCTGGCCCACAGGATATAGGCGAGTGCGCCGCCAACGTCACCATCACCTACTATTTCAACGGCGAAACGCGCACGCAAGTGCTTCCCAAGCTGTGTTGCGCCGCCTCGTTCTACCTGGCCGCGCAGCCCGAAGTGCAGGGTCTGGGCGGCCTCGGCTCGGCCATCATTACCGCCGACGGGTGGGATATCGTCGCCACTGTGAACGAGGATAACCGCGAGGGCAACATCCCCGAAGGCCACGGTGGGCGCAGCGCCACCTACGGCGCGGTGTTGGGCGGCAGCGAAACGCAAACCCTGGTCTTTTCGCAGGTGACGGCCCGCTATCAGGGCTATTCCACCGGCGTGCGCGTGCAGAACGTGGGCGACGCGGCGGCGACGGTGGCGTTCACCTTCTCGGGCGCCTCGCAAGATTACACCGTGGAAAAGACTCTCCTGCCCGGCGCGTCGGACGAAGTGTTCGCGCCCTCGGTGGTGCCCGAAGGGGACTATAACGGCTCGTGCGTCGTCGTCAGCGACCAGCCCATCGTGGGCGTGGCCTGCACTTCGCTCTGGTGGGGCGATGTGGACCCCACCGCCGAGGTCAAGTACGGCGATTCGATGCTGTGCTACGATGGGGTAAACAAGTAGGGGCGAAAGATCGGGAGAGAGAAG
>CAZYPJ010000259.1:0-6000 GCA_964649365.1 uncultured Anaerolineales bacterium
TCAACATGCGCGAAGGATTCACCCGCGCCGACGACAAGCTGCCCGCCCGCATGAACACGCCGTTTGTAAGCGGCACCGTGCTCGAAAAACCGATTGACCCCGAAGTGCTCGACGAGCACTTGGAGATGTTCTATGGCATGATGGGTTGGGACCCCAAAACGGGCAAACCCACCGAAGGCAAGCTCCAAGAACTCGATATCGAGTGGGCCGCCAAGTGCATGTAGCTCTGGTTTGATCGCAATGAACAGCGCCGTGCGGAATCCGCGCGGCGCTGTTTTCTTAGTTGTGCAAAGACTACTTGGCTTCGTCGAGCAGACGGCGCTCTCCCTGCAAAGCGCGCAGCGGAGCCAGGTCTTGCGTGACTTCGATACACCCACGATATTTGCCTGCTTTGTCGTGTAAAGCGAAATAGCGAATGTGGACGAATTTGCCCGCCATCTGAATCCAGAACTCAGCCAAATCGCGAGTCCCGGCGCGCATCTCGTCCAAGATGCGATTGACGATATGCACACTTTGCGGCGGATGGCAGTTTTGCACCTTGCGCCCGATGATCGAAGGCGTCCGCACAAAGATGCGCTCTTGGCCTTGGGAATAGTATCGTACATTGTCGTTCTCATCCACCAACGTTACATCCACTGGTAGATGGGTAAGCAACAGGTTGATCTGCTCCATCGTCAACTCGCCTGTAGCGAGCGGGAAGGGGCCGCTTTCACCGGCGCTTGCCGCCCCATAGCCGTGTAGTTTTGGCAGGTCAGCCGCGCGTTCCACATGCGGATTCCAGGCATCGCCCGGGCGGATAAGACAATAGCCGATCTCATCGCTCTGATCGCGAATGGCCAGCCATTCGGCATCGTTCAGCACCTTCAGCGACGTAGGATAGAGGATATTCTCCTCTTTGTAGAACATCTGGCGCATCGCGTTGGCCATTGGCTCGAACACCGCCTTCGCTTGCGCGCTATCACTTTCGCGCAACGCTTGGCGCAGCGCTTTCATCTGGGCGCGGATATCATCGTGAATGCTCCACATCACACTCGATGGCCCGCTCACGCCGTGCTTTTCCAAAAAGGGAAAGAGTAGATTCTCCTTACGCGAATAGACCTTTTCGATCTCGGTCACTTGCTCCATAAAGACCCGTGCGCGAGCTAGAGCAGCCGGATCGGGTAGAGCAGCGATAGCCTCTTCGAGCAATTTGAGCGCCTCGCTCGCCGCAAAATTCTCGTACTTGAAGGTATGCACCGGGTGACCGGGCGTCATCTCGGGGCTGGCCTGCGCGTCGAGCGCTCCTTGAAAGACAGAGACGTGCACATCGCATAGCGCCTTGACTTCTTCGGCCGGCAATCCCTCGCTGATTAGCTCCTGTTCCATCCGGGCAATGTCCACTGCACTGATATCTCCGATCAACTTTTGGAAGCGCGTCTTGATCTCCGACAGCACGACTCCCGCATGTAGATCAAGAATAAGTTGCTTGAGCAGGTCTTTGCGCTTCTGATTATTGTTGATATATTCGCTCATGGCGTCGTCCTCATCTTGCATCTGATTCTGGTTCTAATATACAAGATTACGCGTGCGTTGTATGTAACTTTTCTCACCGCTCATTGGACACGATACATTCGCCCGCCTATATTGAGGCAACTCTTAATGCCGAGGTCAATCATGCGCGATCCACGATGTTGGCGAGAAGTGCTGCTCCGCGCCGGGATGACGGGCGCTTTGGCCGCCATCGCCTTCTTTATCTTGCACGCCGAACCCTGGGTCTGGCTGCTTCCTGTAGTCATCACAGCAATGGTGCTGCTCAAATGGGCGTTTCGGCCCGAGGATGAAGATGAAAATGGAGATGACAAGGTCGAGCCGCCGATTCACGACCTATCATAACACCCGGCAAGGGTCGCGTCGGCGCCAATGGCTTGGATTGTGATCGTACTCCATCGCGCAATAGCGTCCTTGCCCCGACACGCTTCTTGGAGAAACCCTCGCTTGCGCTATAATCACACTGTGTTTTGCCAACGGCCCGTAGATTGCGTGCTGTGGCATATCATTCTTGCATTGAAGGAGTTCGAGTCATGGGCCGATTTCTGGCAGCTAGCGCTGCCTCCGCATCGCAAGAGAGAATGAACAGCCGACGATTGTTGATCACGCTGTATATCGCAGCAGTCTTTTTATACTGGATAGCGCTCTATCTATATGCCTCCACTTTGCCCACTTATGTGCAAAGCAAGAGTGATAACCTAAAAATAGTGGGCACGATCCTTTCGATGTATGGCTTGTGGCAAGCGATCATCCGCTTGCCGCTAGGCATCGCAGCCGATTGGCTGGGGCGGCGTAAGCCTTTCCTGATAGCGGGGTTCGCCTTAGCGGCGCTGGGTGCATGGTTGATGGGCACGGCCAACGGCGCAAATGGCTTACTGATCGGACGCGCCGTAACCGGTTTGGCAGCGGGCACCTGGGTCCCTCTGGTGGCGGTATTCAGCAGCCTGTTTCCCCCCGAAGAGGCGGTGCGCGCCAGCTCATTGCTCACTCTGGTGGGGTCCATCGCCCGTGTGTTGGCCACCAGCGCCAATGGCCCATTGAACCAATGGGGTGGGTATCCCTTGGCGTTCTTTTTGGCTGCCGGAGCAGCGGCGGTAGCGATTTTCATCGTCCTGCCGATTCGCGACCAGGTGCGCCCACCCAAACGCCCCTCATTGAAAAGCACCGGCGCACTGATCGTACGCCGCGATGTGCTACTGCCCTCGGCGCTGAGCGCAGTGGGGCAATACGCCAACTGGGCAGCGACCTATGGCTTTATTCCTATTCTGGCCAAGCAATTGGGCGCAACGGATATCACCCAAAGTATATTGCTGAGCATGAACCTGCTGGTGGCCACTTTTGGCAACCTGATCGCCACCACCGTCGTCAACCGCATCGGCGCGCAACGTATGGTGTATGCCACCTTTGTAGTAGTTGCCTTGGGCTTGGCGGGAGCCGCTTTTGCTCACTCGCTGCCGCTACTGTTCGTGGCCCAGTTTTGTGTCGGCCTGTCGCAAGGCATCGGCTATCCAGTGCTGATGGGCATGAGCATCCGCCATGTAGCTGACGGCGAGCGAACCACGGCGATGGGCTTGCATCAGGCGGTTTATGCCATCGGGATGTTTGGCGGCCCCGCTTTGAGCGGTGTATTGGCTGATGCAATGGGCATTCGTCCCATGTTTGCTGTGACAGCAGCAGCTTGCCTGGTCATTGGCGTGATCGCTACGCGGTGGCTCGAACCGAAACCTGCTACAGATTAGCCTATTGCTACCCTTAAAGGATTCCGGCCATGCGATTTGCGCGCGTACTGATATCGGCTTTATTGGCTTGGACTTGGTACGCCTGCCCCGTTTTGGCGCAGGAGCCATCAGATGAAAGCTGGCTCGGCGTGCGCGCCTACTTTCCGATCACCTTTGTTGCACGAGGCTGCCAACCCATCTCCAGCGAACAATACGTTGCATTCTCGGTTGAGCCGCCTCCTACCGATCGCCCCGCCGATCAACACGGCGACCTGAACTTGGCTTTGCGGAGCTATGCGCCTACGAACGCCTACCTCGGATTAATCAATATCGGCGGTTCGCGCGATGCGTTAGCGCCGCAACTGCCTGGCCTTTTTGCCGATCAACGCACAGCAGCTTTTGTCGCCGTGTATCGCGTGTACGACTGGAACTGGACGTGCAACTGCCGTGGTTCGCCGTTGACCAGCCCAGAGGTAACGCTGGCCGACCTAGCCGTCACGCCAGGCGAGACGATTCACCTGCCCGCGTCAGGCTATGACATCGGCCAGGGTTATGATGCGCTGGTGCTTTACGCTACAGAAGAGCGCGTCACCCTCAAGTACACCCGTGAGGACAACGTGGTGCGAGGTTATACATTGCACATCGAAGGCATTTGTGTAGAACCTCGCTTACTGGCGCTTTACCAATCGTGCAATGCAGCGGGGCGCGCCACTCTCCCCGCGTTACGTCCTGGACAAGCCATCGGGCGCGCCAGCGGGAGCACTATCGGCGTCGCCATCCGCGATACCGGCGCCTTCCGCGATCCGCGTTCGCGCAAAGATTGGTGGTATGGGCGCTGAATGGCAGAGGCCCATTTTTTCTTTGGCCGATATTTACGCTAAAACCCATATTATGTGTTACAATGAGAAACATCTAAGCATAACACTCTGTCAGATGACCTACCAGCAGGTATAGCATGGACCGGGACAGCGGCCGCCCTATCGAGGAATTGCTCAAGTTAGGCAAGATGGGCTTGGAACTAGGCTATCGGGAACAAGCCGAGGTCTATTTCGACGCAGTATTGGCGCGCGCGCCCGGCCATCCTGGGGCGTTGCTGGGCAAAGCCAAATCCTGCCGCGACCCACAAATCGCACTGGCGTGTGTGCGCACCGTACTCGCGAGCCGTCCTGCCAGCCACGAAGCTAGGCTGCTCGAGGCAGAAATCCTTGCCCGTATAGCTGAACCACAGCCTATGGCTGAGACCCAGCCCATTCAGCTAGGTCGCACTGTCGCCCCCCCATCCAAACCCACTCCTCCTCGACGCAAAACTCACCTTAGGTCGGAGTATTGGGCGGCGCTTGGCCTCGTGATCGTCCTTGCCGTAGGGCTAGCGCTGTGGAAGGGGCTAGTGTCTCGTTCACAGCAAGTATTGTCGTTGACCCAACCGACCCTCTTGCCGCGCATCAACACGCCGGTAGTCGAACCACTATCGTCGGCGCCCACCGCAACGACCTATCTGCGCCAGGCTGAGCAGGCCACCGTACTGGTCATCGTGCCCAACCGTCTCTCGGGCGATGTGGCGCGCGGATCGGGTACGATTATAGCCAATGATGGTTTGGTGCTCACCAATTATCACGTAGTCGCTAACGCCGAGCAGACCGCCCTCGCCAACAAAGATGGTCTAGCGTTTATCGGCTTGAGCCAAGATGTGCGCCAAGCTCCCAGTGAATGGTACATCGCGGCAGTGGTCGTCACCGATCCCGTGAGCGACTTGGCGGCGTTGCGCATCCTCTACACTGCCGAAGGCAAACCCCTGGAAACACGCGATTTCGCGACGGTAATCCTAGGCGACTCGGATTCGCTGTCGTTGGGAGAGGCGGTAGTGGGCTTGGGCTACCCTGTCCTAGGAGGCGATACCATCACTTTGACGCGCGGCTCGATGGCGGGCTTTGGCGCTAACGAAAGCGGCGTGCGCCTGGGCAAGACAGATTCGGAATTGTTGCCCGGCGCCAGCGGCGGGGCCGTGTTGGATGACGAGGGCCGCCTGGTAGGAATTATCGTGGCCACCTTTGCCGACCAACGCACTCAGGGGCGATTGAGCTATTTTGTGCTGCTCGACGAGGCGCTCGATCTTATTGCAAGGGCCAAACAAACACCTTATCCGCAAACCAAGGTCGCCTGGATGGTTGAAACGTTTCAACGCGCCACCGAATAAAAAGACCGCCGCTCGTCTGAGCGGCGGTAGTCCCAGCGTATTTGCTATTTCTTGGTGGGATCTTGCATCAACTCGATTTCCAGCCCGTCGGGCAGGCGGATCCAGTTGCGGCCCTGGGGCATTTCCTCCACCCCCCACTTGTACACCTCTTCCAGCGCGGCCTCCAGATCGTCGGTGCGAATACCCAGGTGCACCATGCGTCCCTCCGGGCCGGCAAAATCCTTGGCCGAAACCAATTGCATCCCGCCCACCGTCCACACCTGAACGGGATCATCCTCTGGCCCTTGCGTGCTCCGCACAGGCATGCCCAACGCCTCTTTGAAAAAGCGGATGTGCCACTGAATGTCCTTGACCCGGATTGCTGTGTGCTCCAGATACGAAGTCTTGGCGTATGCCATGCTGCTCGCTCCTTGCAAGAATTGGTCGCCTGACCGGTTGCAGGCCCAGTATTGGAAACATTATAAGTCGGAGGGCAAGCGCGTGTCAATCGCAAGCGCGCTGTACTTCAGGGCAAACGCATACTAGACGGTCAGGACTTTGAGGAGGTATTGATCGTCCCAG
>CAZYPJ010000260.1:0-1304 GCA_964649365.1 uncultured Anaerolineales bacterium
CTGGACCACCAGGACGCTCGCGCCGGCCAGGCGGCCAAAGGGTCTCGGTCCACGGTGATGGCGGCGGATCGGGCCGAGGCCTCCTTCGCCCCCGTCGAAGCCGCCGCCTATCTGGAGCAGGCGCTCAAGCTGGGCGAGCAAACGCCCGCCAACGCCGAGCGCCGGGCGCAGCAGCTTGGCTTGCGACATCGGTTAGCCCATCTATTGGCCACGCTGGGCCGCCAGGATGAGGCGTGTAGCACGTTCGAGGCGGCGCTGGCGCTCAGCCAGGAGCTAGATCACCGCCGCACTGAGGCCGAGCTGTTGCTCGACCTGGGCGTGGCGCGGGGCCGCGTGGGCGATTGGCTCGCCGCCCGCGACCTGGGCGAGCGCAGCTTGGCGTTGGCCCAGGCCATCGCCAGCGCCGAGCGACAGGCCAGCGCCTTGCTCTCCACCGGCTTTTTCGCCTTTGAGCAGGGCGAATGGGAAGAGGCGCTGCGCCGTTTGCAGCGCGCCAGCGCTATCGCCCAAGAGGGTGGGCTGGAATTGTTGCAGGCGCGCATTTTGGGCAACATGGGCATCGTTCACGATGCGCGCGGCGAGGGCGAGCGCGCTATCGCGCTCTATGGGCAGAGCATCGCCACCTTTGAGCGATTGGGCTTGCCGCTCGACCAGGGGCGAGGGCTGAGCAATCTGGGCTTTACGCACTACAAGCTGGGCGCGCACGACGAGGCGCGGCGCTGCTTTGAGCAGGCGCTGACCTTGCTCAACCAGGTGGGCGACGTGCGCGAGCAGGGCGTGGCGCATCTGCACCTGGCCGAGACGGCGCTGGCGCAGGGGCAGCATCAGGCCGCGCGCGAGCATTGCGCCCAAGCCATGCGCCGCTTTGGGCGGATTGGGTTCGAGTTGGGCCAGGCCGATGTGGATCGCGTCTATGCCGGCGTGGCCCGCCGCGAGGGGCGCGCCGCCGTGGCCGAACGCTACCTGCGCGAGGCCATCGCCGTCTATCAAGAGCACGGCGATGAGCTGAACCTGGCTGAGACGCACAAGGAATTGGGCGAATTGCTCGCCGAGCTGGGCCAGGGCGCTCAGGCTCGCGAAGAGCTGGATCGCTCGCGCGCGATGTTCGAGACGCTGACGCGGGTGGAGGAGTAGTTGACGTTTCGCAAGATACGACTCGCGTTGACGCTTGACGTAAAACGGTCTAGAATAGGGGCGTCACTGATCGCGAAAGGAGAGAATTACCCATTAATGCCCCTGATCAGGTAATGAGGGCGCAGCAGGTTGCAGATTATCTGCATGTTGCCTCCGACACAGTTTCCCG
Organism: uncultured Anaerolineales bacterium; assembly: GCA_964649365.1. Classification (GTDB taxonomy): domain Bacteria; phylum Chloroflexota; class Anaerolineae; order UBA1429; family UBA1429; genus CAZYPJ01. Next base: position 1,304 of record CAZYPJ010000260.1, read on the forward strand.
G
>CAZYPJ010000260.1:1314-5959 GCA_964649365.1 uncultured Anaerolineales bacterium
GTCAACTACGGATAGTCCCGGCGGATAAGGCGCCAAACCCTCCACCGCGCCCAGCTCGGCCAAGTGCTCCGCGATGGCGCGTCCGCTGAGTGGGTGGCGCAGGGTGGGGGCGAGGTCGGCCAGGGGGACGAGCGCGGTGGCCCGCCCGATCAAGCCGGGGTGGGGGATGGTGAGCCGAGGGGTGTTCACGATCAGGTCGTCGTAGAGCAAAATATCGAGGTCAATGGGTCTCGGGCCATAACGCACGGTGGTCTCGCGGCCCAATTCTTGTTCGATGGCCTTGAGCGCATCGAGCAGGGCGAAAGGGTCGAGGTCGGTCTCGACGGCGCAGGCTGCGTTGATAAAGCGCGGCTGGTCGAGCACGCCCCACGGCTCGGTCTCATAGAGGGGCGAGACCGCCGTCACGCGCAGGCCGCGCGCCTCCATCGCCCGCAGCGCGGCGCGCAGGTTGCCCTCGCGGTCTCCCATGTTCGCGCCCAAGCCGATATACGCCAGCGCCATCTTTAGCCCGCCCGTAAGATCGCGTCCACCATGCGCGCGACGCGGGCCACGGCGCGCACGTCATGAACGCGCACGATGTCGGCCCCGCCGCGCACAATCCCCACCGCTACCGCCGCGGCTGTGCCTTCCACCCGCTCCTCGGGCGGCAGGTCGAGCGTATAGCCGATGAACGACTTGCGCGACGGCCCCAGCAGAATAGGCAACCCCAACGCGCGGAAAGCGTCGGCGTGGTTGAGCAGGCGCAAGTTCTGCTCCACCGTCTTGCCGAAACCGACGCCCGGGTCTATGATGATCCGCTCGCGCAGAATGCCCGCCGCCTCGGCGCGGGCCACTTGGTCGCCCAGCTCGCGCAGGATGTCGGCGATCAAGTCGTCATAATGTACGCCCACATAATGGCCGCCCAGGCGCTCTTGTTGGGCGGCGTCCTTCGGCTTGCTGCGATTGTGCATGATGACTACCGGCGCGCCGCGTTCGGCCACGAGCGGAGCCAGGTCCGGATCCATCTGCAAGCCCCACACGTCGTTCACCAGGTCGGCGCCGGCGTCGAGCGCGGCGCGCGCCACCGACGCTTTGTAGGTATCCACCGAAAGGGGCGCGTCGGTCGCGGCGCGCAGCCGTTGGATGACCGGGAGCACGCGGGCAGCCTCGGTCGCGGCGTCCACCGTCTGCCCGCCGGGCCGGGTGGATTCGCCGCCGATGTCGAGGAGGTCGGCCCCCTCGGCTAAGAAACGCAATCCCTGGCTCACGGCAGCCTCGACCACATCGGCGGGGGATGCCGCGCCCTGGCGCAACAGGCCGTCGCCCGAAAAGGAATCGGGCGTCACGTTGACGATGCCCATGATGTAGGTGCGCTCGCCCCAGACGAACGCACGCAGGCCGATGCGCATCGCAGCGGGCTGCATTGGCTGGCCCCCAGCTCGCGCAGCATCTGCTCGGCCTTGGCCCGCCAGGTGGGGTCGTTAGAGCGGGTGAGGTATTCGCGCAGCGCCTCCACCGCCTCGGCCTTTTTGCCCTGCAATTGATAGACGCTGCCCAGGCCCAAATAGACCTCCGGCAGGGAGGGGTTCAGCTCTTTGGCCTTGAGGAACTCGGTAATGGCTTCGTCGAGTTGATTGCGCGCCGCCAACACGCCGCCTAGGTTATAGTGGATTTCGGCGTCGTTGGGCTGCTTGCTCAGCGCCTCGCGGAACATTTTCTCAGCCTCGTCGAGCTTGCCCTCGCGATAGTAGGTGACGCCCAGGTTCGAGCGTGCGTCCACATGGTCGGGATTGAGTTTGAGCGTTTCCAGGTATTGCGTCTCGGCCTGGGTGAATTGATCTTGTTTAGCGTAGGCGTTGCCCAACAGGAAATGCGCTTCCTCCAGGTCCGGCTCGCTCTGCAAGACTTGTTGCAGCGTCGAAATGGCTTGGTCGGTCTGGCCGGCGTCCATGGCCGTTTTGGCCTGCTGGATCAAAGAAGCGGCGTCGCCCGAAGGGGTGGCGGGGGCGGCCGCCGGCGTCCCGGCGCAACCGGCCAGGAGCAGGATCAGCGCGATCCAACAACACAGGGTCAACACGCGACGTGTCATCGGTTTGATCTCCTCACTGTGAACGTCTCTGGTCATACCGCGCACGAATGCCCGATGAGCGACAGAAACTCGGCCCGCGTCTCGCGGCGGCTGCGGAATGTGCCCCGATTGGCCGACGTGACCACCATACTCCCCGGTTTGCGGATGCCGCGCATGGTCATGCACAGGTGTTCAGCCTCGATCACCACGCCTACGCCGATGGGCTTGATGGCATCCATGATAGCGTCGGCGATCTGGCTGGTGAGCCGTTCCTGAAGCTGCGGGCGGCGCGCCAACACCTCGACCGCGCGGGCGATCTTGCTGATCCCCAGCACCTTGCCCGATGGAATATAACCCACGTGCGCTTTGCCGTGAAAGGGCGGCAAATGGTGTTCGCACATCGAATAAAAGGGGATGTCTTTGAGGATCACCATCTCTTGATGGTTCTCCTCAAAAGTCACGCGCAGCGCCTCGGTGGGGTCCTGGCGCAGGCCGCAGAAAATCTCCTGATACATCTCGGCCACGCGGTCGGGAGTGCGCGCCAGGCCCTCGCGGTCGGGGTCCTCGCCGATAGCGAGCAAGATTTCGCGCACTGCCCTGCGGATGCGCTCCTGGTCAACCGTGTTGTTGCAATGTTCCAAAGTCATTGTTTCGGCTCCAACAGCACAACGCGGGTCTGCTCGGGCAGGCCGCTCTTGGTGATGGTCAACGCGTCGAGTTTTTCGGGCGTCTCGACGGCCATCTCTTTGAGAAAGCGCGTCGCCGTATCGAGCGGGGCGACCAGGCCAGGAACTTTGTAATGCATGGGGATGACGATGCTCGGCTCCAGCAGCCCCACCACCTCTGCCGCCCGGGCGTAGGTGAGGGTGCTTTTGCCGCCCACGGGCACGAGCAGGATATCCACCGAGTTGAGCTGCTCGATCTGCTCCTGGTTGGGGATGTGGCCCAAATCTCCCAGGTGGCAGACGATCATATCGTCAATCTCGATAAGATAGGCGGTGTTCTTGCCCAACTCGGCGCCGTTCTTGGCGTCGTGATACAGGCCCACGCCAATGACGAACACGCCGCCCACTTCGTACTCGCCCGGCCCGGCGACGACGAACGGCCCGCCTTTGACTGCCGAGGCGTTGTTGTGGTCGGCGTGCTGGTGGCTGATGGTGACGATGTTGGCCGTCAGGCGCGGCAGCTTTAGCCCGATCTCGGGGCTATACGGATCGGTGACGATTGTACAGCCGCGATCGCGCAGGCGAAAGCACGACTGGCCGTACCAAGTGATCTCCATGTACTTGTCCCTTCAGTCGGTGCCTCGGAGCGCCGCCTTCCAGTCGGCTCGCTCGCCAGCAGGATGCTGGCGCTCCGACCGGCAAGATATCAGCGCTCCGACCAGCGACGGAAATACGTCTGTCCTTCTCAAAAGGCGCGCTGAATGCTGGCTTTGGCGCGCTCGGAGGTTAACCAATCCTCAAAGGCGCGCTGTTGCACCGCCGGCCACAACTCGTCGGGCACCGCCCGCGATTGGGCGATCTCGACCATCTGCACGATGTGCAACCCGAAATCGCTGCGGATCACATCGCTCACCTGGCCGGGCTGCAAAGCGAAAGCAACTTGCTCAAAGGCGGCGGGCATCACGCCGCGCGGCATAAAGCCCAGGTCGCCCCCTTGTTCGCGAGTGGCCTCGTCTTCCGAATATTTGCGCGCCAGGGCCGCGAAATCCGCCCCCTGGCGGGCCTGGGCGAGCACCGTCTGGGCGGTGTTTTCGTCAGACAGCAGGATATGGCGCACATGGAATTGCTCCGTTTGGCGGGGCGAAGAGGCGGTGACGATGTCGCGCATGGCGGAGGTGACGAGATCGTTGCGCACCTGGGCGCGCAGCGTTTCCAGCGTCAGGCCGTTGGCGGCCAGCCAGCTATCAAAGCGCGCCTGATCGTTGCCGCGCATCTTGGCAATCTCGGCGTCAATTCCGGCGTCGGTGATCTGCACGCCGCGCGCAGCGGCGGCCTGGTCAATAATCACCTGGTCAATCATCCAGGTCAGCACTTGCTGCTGGAGTTGCCTGAGCTGTTCTTGCCCTTCGGCGCTTTGCAGGTCGAGATCGGGCTGTTGGAGCCAATTGGTCTGCGCCTGGGCGAATTGCGCGTCATATTGCGCCTTGGTGATGGTGACGCCGTTGACGATGGCGGCGATGGTGGCGTCCGCCGCTTGGCCGGCTGGGGGCTGCTGCGCCGGGGCAGATTGGGCGTTGGGCGCGGTAGCCGTCCAGATCGGTACGGCGGTGGGTAGATCGGCGGGAACAGTGGCGCCTGGCTGCTGCGCCTCGGGCAATGCGGCCTCTGGCGTCTCGGATAGTTCCGTCATCTCATCACAGCCGGCGAGCGCCAGGCTGGCGACTAGCGATAGGGCGAGTGCAGCGAACAGGATGCGTTTCGACAAAGGAGGACCTCCTCCATAGGATAGAATGAACGAACACGGCGGCAGTATAATACGGCCCTGAATTGGTGTCAACGCCTATGGGCGCGCCAATGTGAATATGTCAGTCCGGCCTGCCTCGTAAGGATAAAGCGTTCGTAAGCAATGACGGGGAATGCATGGGGCCGGGCG